>CALUEX010000021.1 GCA_944319815.1 uncultured Prevotella sp.
AATTGCAGTTCTTGCCATGTTTTGCCGGGCTTTTCCATCCTGTTACCCGTTCCGATTTTAAGTAACGAGATGGTAACGTAATTTCGGTTCAAGTTGGCATTTTCACGGTTTCAGTTGGCACCCGTCCAAATCGCCAAAACCCCATAAATCATTAACTTTCAATCATATTTCCGTGATTTGCTCAGTATCTCACTTTTTTGTATTATCTTTGCAGAATATTCGTAAAAAACGGCATGGTACTCAACTACATCTGGATAGCATTCTTCCTCATAGCGTTCGCCGTAGGGCTCGTGAGGCTCGTCTTCATGGGCGACACCGAGGTGTTCCCCGCCATGATGAACTCCACGTTCTCGTCAGCCAAGACAGCCTTCGAGATTTCGCTGGGGCTTACGGGCGTGCTCTCGCTGTGGCTCGGCGTGATGAAAATCGGCGAGCGCGGCGGCGTGGTCAACGCCCTGGCAAGGGTGCTTAGTCCCGTGTTCACCAAGCTGTTCCCCGACATACCCAAGGGCCACCCGGCCACGGGCTCCATCTTCATGAACATCGCGGCCAATATGCTCGGCCTCGACAACGCCGCCACGCCGCTCGGGCTCAAGGCCATGGAGCAGCTGCAAAGCCTCAACACACGGAAGGACACGGCCACCAACCCGATGATAATGTTCCTCGTGCTCAACACCTCGGGACTTACCATCATACCCGTCTCCATCCTCGTCTACCGCGCGCAGATGGGCGCGGCGCAGCCCACCGACGTGTTCATACCCATACTCATAGCCACGTTCTTCTCCACCCTGGCCGGCGTAGTCGTCACCAGCCTCTACCAGCGCATCAACCTCCTGAACCGCACGATGCTGCTGACGCTCGGCGGCATGAGCCTCGCCGTGGCGGCGGTAATATGGCTGTTCGGCTCGATGGACAAGGAACGGATGAACCTCGTGAGCACGTCGGCGGCCAACATCCTGCTGATGTGCGTAATCGTCGGTTTCATCGTGGCCGGCATGAGGAAGCGCGTCAACGTCTACGACGCCTTCATCGAGGGCGCCAAGGAGGGCTTCTCGACGGCCGTGCGCATAATACCCTACCTTGTGGCAATCCTCGTCGGCATCGGCGTTTTCCGCGCCTCGGGCGCCATGGACGCCGTTGTTGGCGGCATAGCGTGGCTCGTTGAGCTGTGCGGCGGCGACACGTCGTTCGTCGGCGCGCTGCCCACGGCGCTGATGAAGCCCCTCTCGGGCAGCGGCGCGCGCGGCATGATGGTAGACGCGATGGCCACCTACGGCGCCGACTCGTTCGTGGGCCGCCTCAGCTGCATATTCCAAGGCTCCACCGACACGACGTTCTACATCCTCGCGGTGTACTTCGGCAGCGTCGGCATCCGCTACACCCGCCACGCCGTGGCCTGCGGACTGCTGGCAGACTTGGCGGGAGTAATTGCGGCAATCTGCGTATGCTATTTGTTCTTTTAAATAATGGAGACATTGCGTGAGCATAAGAACTTACGGCTGAAAAGTTATGATTATTCCTGCAATGGATGTTATTTCATAACAATGGTGACCGAATACAGGCGTGAACTTTTCGGCAGCATACACCACGGCAAGCTGTGCCTGAACGAAGCCGGATGTATGGTAAAAGAATGCATTGACACACTTCCCGCACGCTTTCACGGCCTTGTAATACCCAACAGCGTGGTGATGCCCAACCATGTACACATCCTGTTGGTCAACGAGGAAGGGACGAGCGTATCCGAAATAATGCGCCAATTCAAGGCCGTAACATCGCGTATGTACAATAAAGGGATAGAGACAAGCAACTCGACATTCGACATCAGGCTATGGCAACGCTCATTCTACGATGTTATAATAAAAAATCAACGTATGTACGACTTCATAAACGATTACATCACGGTAAATCCCGAACGTTGGATATATGACAAGATGAACCAAAGCCACGCAAAGAATACCGATGAAATATGCAATGATTTAAATAAATTACGATAACACAACCTGGAAGACAACGGCAATCACCCCTTGTAGGGACATAATTCATTATGTCCGCACGCCTTGAAAAGGCGTATCGCAAGCGCAAAAGGCCGTAAAAATATGTTTCTCCGAAACATTCGGACATAATGAATTATGTCCCTACAATGGTTGTTTACGCCAATAGACGCATGAATTAGAATAATGTATAAATATAACTTCTATATATCATGGCCAACCTTAGAAGTCTCGCAAAGGACACTGCAATCTACGGATTGAGTAGCATCGTGGGCAGGTTTCTCAACTACCTGCTCGTCCCGTTGTACACCGCCACGCTGTCGGCGGCCGGCGGCGGCTACGGCGTCATCACCAACGTGTACGCCTACACGGCGCTGCTGCTCGTAATACTGACATACGGCATGGAGACGACGTTCTTCCGCTTCGCCAACAAGGAGGGCGAGGACCCGCAGCGGGTCTACTCCACCACGCTCGTATCCGTGGGCACCACGTCGCTCGCGTTCGTAGTGATTGTCCTGACGTTCATTTCGCCCATTTCATCGGCAATGGGCTATGCCGACCATCCCTCGTATGTATGGGTCATGGCGATAACCGTCGCCTTGGACGCCTTCCAGTGCATCCCGTTCGCCTACCTCAGGTATAAGAAGCGGCCGGTGAAGTTCGCCGTCCTCAAGCTGGCCAACATCCTGATGTCCATCGCGCTCAACCTCGTGTTCTTCCTCGTGCTGCCCAAGTGGTACGAAAGCACCGGCGGAGAGGGCCTTGTGGGACATATCTACTCGCCCGAGGTGGGCGTTGGCTACGCCTTCTACATCAACCTGTTCTGCTCGGCCATGCTGATGCTCCTGCTGCTGAAGGAGCTCACGGGCTTACGCTACGCCTTCGACCGCGCCCTGATGCGCCGTATGCTCGGCTACTCGTGGCCCATCCTCGTGCTCGGCATCGCCGGGATACTGAACCAGACGGCCGACAAAATCCTCTTCCCGTACATCTACCACGGCGCCGACGCCCACGCACAGCTCGGCATCTACGGCGCTGCCAGCAAGATAGCGATGATTATGGCCATGATAACCCAAGCCTTCCGCTATGCCTACGAGCCGTTCGTCTTCGGCAAGTCGAAGGACAAGGACAACCGCGACACTTACGCCCGGGCGATGAAGTTCTTTGTAATCTTCACCCTGCTGGCCTTCCTCGCCGTCATCGGATACATGGACATACTGAAGCACCTCATAGGGCGCGACTACTGGGAGGGGCTCGACGTCGTGCCCATCGTCATGGCGGCAGAAATCATGATGGGCGTCTACTTCAACCTGTCGTTCTGGTACAAGCTCATCGACAAGACCATCTGGGGCGCATGGTTCTCAGGGGCGGGCTGCCTGGTGCTCATCGCCGTAAACGTCGTCTTCGTGCCGCGCTACGGCTATATGGCGTGCGCCTGGGCCGGCGTGGCAGGTTACGCCACGGCGATGCTGCTCTCATACTTCGTGGGACAACGCCACTACCCCATCAACTACCCCGTGAAGGACATCCTGCTCTACGTCTCCGTGGCCGCCGCCGTGTGCCTCCTGATGCGCTGGGGCAACGCCTCGCTGCCCGTATGGGGAGCCATCTGCGTGAACACGGTGCTGCTCGCGCTGTTCGCCGCGATGATTGTGAAGCGCGACTTCCCGCTCAAGCAAATCATTGAAAAGGTGAGAAGGTGAAAAGGTGAGAAGGTGAGAAAGGCTTAACGACATACCGCGCTTGCTGCAAAACCGCAAAAAACACTGTATAGCCCCATAACCCAATAACCCCAAAACCTCATAACCGTAAAAGAAACCTCATAACCCAATAACCCTAAAACCCCATAACCGTAAAAGAAACCTCATAACCCCATAACCCTAAAACCCCATAACCGTACAAGAAACCCCATAACCCAATAACCCTAAAACCCCATAACCGTAAAAGAAGCCCCATAACCCAATAACCCCAAAACCCCATAACCGTAAAAGAAGCCCCATAATCCAATAACCCCAAAACCTCATAACCGTAAAAGAAACCCCATAACCCAATAACCGTAAAACCCAATAACCGTACAAAAAAACCGTATAACCCCATAACCGTAAAACCGTATAACCCATTATAAAAACAATACGCAATGAAGAAGTTAACAACGTTAATCTTAGGTCTTTTGGCCCTCTTGCCGGCGAAGGCGGACGAGGGTATGTGGACGCTGTACGACCTGCCCCAGGCGGTGTACAGCCAGATGCAGGCTTACGGCTTCAGCCTGCCTTACGAACAACTCTACTCGGGCAACGATGCCGTGAAAGGCTCGGTGGTGCTCTTCGGGGGCTTCTGCTCGGGCGTGGTGGTGTCGCCCGACGGGCTCGTGTTCACCAACCACCACTGCGGCTTCGAGGCTATCCGCAGCCATTCAACCGTGGAGCACGACTACATGAAGGACGGCTTCTACGCCAAGAGCTTCAAGGACGAGCTGCCCAACGAGAACCTCTTTGTCAGCTTCATGGTCAGCCAGGAGGACGTTACGGCGCGCCTGCAGGCCTTGGGCATCGACGACATGGACTACGACAGGCAGGACGCGCTGATTGACTCGGTGGCCGCCGTGATGACCGACTCGGTGAAACGCATCGACAAGTCGTACCACGTGGAAATCGACCCCTTCTACGAGGGCAACCAATACTTCGCCACTACCTACCAGCTGTTCCCCGACGTGAGGCTCGTCTTCACCGTGCCCAAGTCGATGGGCAAGTTCGGCGGCGAGACCGACAACTGGATGTGGCCGCGCCAGACGTGCGACTTCAGCGTATTCCGCATATACGCCGACCCGAAGACCAACGGCCCTGCGGAATACTCGGAGCAGAACGTGCCCTACAAGCCGCGCACGTGGGCCAAGGTGTCGATGCAGGGATACAAGGACGGCGACTTCGCCATGACCATGGGCTACCCCGGAAGCACGGAGCGTTACCTCTCGTCTTACGGCATACGCGAGATGCGCGACGCTGGCAACGAGACGCGAGTGCAGGTGCGCACGCTGAAGCAGGACATCATGAAGCGGCACATGGACGCCAGCGAGGCCGTGCGCATCAAGTACGACTCGAAGTTCGCCCAGAGCGCTAACTACTGGAAAAACTCGATGGGAATGAACAAATGTATCGATTCCATCGGCATAATCGAGCAGAAAAGGGCCTACGAGATGCGCCTGCGCCACTGGCAGGACACCACGGGATACCTCAAGGGCAAGCTCGACTTCGACCTCATGGCGCGCCTCTACGGGCAGCGCTTCGAGCGCATGAGGGCGTTCTACTACTTCACCGAGACGTTCGCCGGCACGAGCGAAATAGTCACCCGCGCCCTCAAGGCCGGCAGCGGCATGGAGGTTAAGGGACCCGAAGGCAAGCCCGGGAAGCAGTACATCGAGTTCGACGACAACAGCGACTCATGGGACGAGGCACTCGACAAGGAGGTACTCGCCGCGCTCATGGAGAACTACCGCAAGAACGTATCGAAGGAATACCTGCCGTCGTTCTACCAGACCGTAGACAATGACTTCGGCGGCGACTGCGCCGCATACGTAGACCACCTGTACAAGAAGTCAATCCTGATGAAGAGCGGCAAGAAGCTCTACTTCAACAAAAAGAAGTTCAACCAGGACCCCGGCGTGCAGCTGGGCCTCAGCCTACAGGAGTTCTTGGCCGACCAACAAGGCGAACTGTCAGGAATTAGCGACTCCATCGACGTGCAGGAGAAGTACCTCTGCGCGGCCAAGCTGCGCATGGAGCAGGGCCTGCCCCACTACAGCGACGCCAACATGACGATGCGCCTCAGCTACGGCCGCGTGGG
This sequence comes from uncultured Prevotella sp., assembly GCA_944319815.1. Lineage (GTDB taxonomy): Bacteria > Bacteroidota > Bacteroidia > Bacteroidales > Bacteroidaceae > Prevotella. Next base: position 5,832 of record CALUEX010000021.1, read on the forward strand.
CGGCTTCACTATGAACGGCTCGCCGTCGGGCTACTACACCACGGCCGAGAGCATCGTCGAGAAGATGAAGAAGGCTGCCGACATACCCGAATACTTCGCCGAGCCCATCATGCACGAGCTGCTATCGGCCAAGGACTTCGGCCCATACCTCGACAAGACAACGGGCAAGATGCAGCTCTGCTTCCTGACGAACAACGACATCACGGGCGGCAACAGCGGCTCGCCGATGTTCAACGGCAAGGGCGAGCTTATCGGCCTGGCCTTCGACGGCAACTGGGACAGCCTCTCGAGCGACATCTACTTCGAGAAGAACCTCGCCCGCTGCATCGGCGTTGACATACGCTACGTGCTCTACATGATTGACAAGTGGGGACACGCCGACCGCCTGATGAAGGAAATCAACGCAAAATAATAGGGGAAAACACCAAGCAAACACCCACCCCCGCCCTCCCGAAGGGAGGGAGCTTAGTATGCCTTGAAGCCCACCCCAACCCTCCCATAGGAGGGTGCTTAATATGTCTTGCCGATAAAATACTATTACCGACAGCCAACAAAGCTAATCAAACTCCCTCCCTTCGGGAGGGTTGGGGTGGGTGTTAGGTGTTTGACGGGGTGAGTGTTAGATGTGATTGGACTGTTTTTTTATTCTTGTTGCTAACCACCTAATAATCAGCCTCTTGCTAAAAGGGCACGTTTTGCACTGTAAAACGTGCCCTTTTGCTATGCGTTTCAGCATCTTTTATAAGGCAAAAGCATACCGGCAAGTCGCCTGACACCTACCCATCAAACATCTAATACCCACCCCAACCCTCCCGAAGGGAGGGAGCTTAGTATGCCTTGCCGATAAAATACCACTACCGACAGCCAACAAAGCTAATCAAGCTCCCTCCCTTCGGGAGGGTTGGGGTGGGTGTTTGGGGATTATTTGGGTGTGTACTTTCCCACTTTTTTTGTATCTTTGCAGCCAACAGAGTTATAACACGCTAAATGGAAAACGACTTCGATATAAGGAAAGAGACGCTCTCGTCGGCCGAAAAGGACTTTGAGAACGCCCTGCGACCGCTGCGCTTCGGCGACTTCAGCGGGCAACGCAAGGTAGTGGAGAACCTCGAGGTGTTCGTCGAGGCGGCCAAGTACCGCGGCGAACCGCTCGACCACACCCTCCTGCACGGCCCGCCCGGACTGGGCAAGACTACCCTGAGCAACATCATAGCCAACGAGCTGGGCGTGGGCTTCAAGCTCACCAGCGGCCCCGTGCTCGACAAGCCGGGCGACCTGGCCGGCATACTGACCTCGCTCGAGCCGCGCGACGTGCTCTTCATCGACGAAATCCACCGCCTCTCGCCCGTAGTGGAAGAATACCTCTACTCGGCCATGGAGGACTACCGCATCGACATAATGATTGACAAGGGGCCGTCGGCGCGCTCCATACAAATCGACCTCAACCCCTTCACGCTCGTCGGCGCGACCACCCGCAGCGGCCTCCTCACAGCCCCGCTGCGCGCACGCTTCGGCATCAACCTGCACCTCGAATACTACGACCCTGAAACGCTCACGCGCATAATACGCCGCTCGGCGGCCATCCTGAAGGTGCCCATCGACGACGACGCGGCCATCGAGATAGCGCGCCGAAGCCGAGGCACGCCCCGAATAGCCAACGCCCTGCTGCGCCGCGTGCGCGACTTCGCGCAGGTGCGCGGCACGGGACGCATCGACACCGGCATAGCCCGCGTGGCCCTCACGGCGCTGAACATCGACCAGTACGGCCTCGACGAAATAGACAACAAAATACTGCTGACCATCATCGACAAGTTCCGCGGCGGCCCCGTGGGCATCACCACCATCGCAACTGCCATAGGCGAAGACGCCGGCACGGTAGAGGAAGTCTACGAGCCTTACCTCATCATGGAGGGCTTCATCAAGCGCACGCCCCGCGGACGCATGGCAACGGAACTGGCTTACCGCCACTTCGGCCGCAACATACTCGGCTCGAACACGGCAGAGCCGGACCTTTTCTATAATTCATGATGCACAATTCATAATGCATAATAGGGCTGACGCCATGGAGGCAAACCCGGTTATGAATTGTAAATTATGAATTAAAATGCGGATACCTACATAAATGAGCGACAATAAAATCATAATATACAATACACCTGACGGTGAAGCAACCGTCAGTGTCAATCTTGACGGCGACACGGTGTGGCTGTCGCAACAGCAGATGGCCGCGCTTTTCGACAAGGACAGGACGGTTATAACCCGCCATATAAACAACATTTACAAGACAAAAGAACTCGAAAAAAGTTCAACCTGTGCATTTTTTGCACAGGTTCGCGACGAAGGCGGCAGGGCCGTAGAGCGTAAAATACCGCTATACAACCTTGACATGATTATCTCCGTGGGCTATCGTGTCAATTCAAAACGCGGCACGCAGTTCCGCATCTGGGCGAACAAAGTATTGAAAGAATACCTGATAAAAGGTTACACAATAAGCAATAACATAACCGAACAAAGATACCAGGAACTTAAACAGCTGGTGGCCGTAATGGCAAGAACCGTGAAACGCATTGGGGACACTGCCGGGAAAGACCACCAGACGGACAGCTTGGTGAGCATGGTGGCCGACTATGCCTACGCTCTCGACACCCTTGACCGCTACGACTACCAGCAATTAGAGGTAGGCGGGACGACGACCGAGGAGCGTTTCCACGCCACTTACGACAACGCAATGGAGATGATAGACAGCCTGCGGCGTAAATTCGGTGGCGGAACGCTGTTCGGCAACGAGAAGGACGGTTCGTTCAGAAGCTCCATTGGACAGATATACCAGACGTTCGGAGGCACGGAACTTTATCCGTCAATCGAAGAGAAGGCGGCCATGCTGCTGTATCTTGTCACGAAAAACCATTCGTTCAGCGACGGCAACAAACGCATAGCAGCCACCCTGTTCTTATGGTTCCTCGAACGGAACGGCATACTATACCGGCCTGACGGCAGCAAACGCATAGCCGACAACGCCCTCGTGGCACTCACGCTGATGATAGCCGAAAGCCGCACGGAGGAAAAAGACACCATCGTGAAAGTAATAGTCAACCTGATAAACAAGAACAACAGGTAAACCGAATAAGGAAAGTTGTTAATTATCAAACTGCCAACGGCGCAGCCAAATTATGAATTGTGAATTATGCATTATGAATTGAAAACAGCCGTTTTCCCCGGCAGCTTCGACCCCTTCACCGTAGGCCACGACGACATAGTGCGCCGCGCCCTGCCCCTGTTCGACCGCATCGTCATCGGCGTGGGCGTCAACATAGGCAAGAAATACCTGCACAGCGCCGACAAGCGCGTGGCCGACATAGCCGCCCTGTACGCCGACGAGCCACGCATAGAGGTCAAGGCGTACAGCGACTTGGCCGTTGACTTCGCCCACCGCGAGGGCGCGCGCTTCATCATCAAGGGCGTGCGCAGCGTCAAGGACTTCGAGTACGAGCGCGAACAGGCCGACATCAACCGCCAAATCGGCGGCATTGACACCCTCCTACTGTACGCCGACCCGAAGTATGCCAGCGTCTCCTCAAGCATGGTGCGCGAGCTGATGCACTTCGGGAGGGACGCTTCGGAGTTCCTGCCGAAAGCAGCAGACAAGTAAACGAGGGACAAGTAACAAGTTGACGAGTAACAAGAGACAAGTTGACGAGGCATTTGTCTTTAACTACTTTGCGAGCGCAGCGAGCGTTAACTACTTTAAGTCCTTTAACTCCTGAACATAACTCCTTTAACTACAAAGAATAAAGATGATTACCTACAACACCGACGGCGTGAAGATGCCGCCAATAAAGAGACGAGAGACTACGGCATGGATAAAGGCCGTGGCAGCCAAGTATGGCCGCAAGACGGGCGAAATAGGCTATATGTTCGTCAACGACGAGAAAATCCTGGAAGTCAACCGCGAGTACCTCGGGCACGATTATTACACGGACATCATCACCTTCGACTACGACGAGGGCGACACCATCAACGGCGACATCGTGATTTCGCTCGACACGGTGCGCTCCAACGCCGAGCAGCTCGGCAAGGAGTATGACGACGAGCTGCACCGTGTCATCATACACGGCATACTCCACCTCTGCGGCATCAACGACAAAGGGCCGGGCGAGCGCGAAATAATGGAACGCGCGGAGAACGAGGCGCTGGCGATGAGAAAGGGGTAAAAGAACTGGCCCCCTTGCCAAAACACCCAACACCCCACCATGCCCCTCCTAAAACCCACCCCAACCCTCCCGAAGGGAGGGGGCTTGGTATGACTTGACGACAGATGAGGGAAATTGCGATATGTGGCTTTCCGCTTTGTAAAAGGCTACGTATTGCACAACGAAAGGCCGCCTTTTGCAGTGCAAAAGGCGGCCTTTTATAATATGGAGGATTACTTTCTGATAATCAGGCGTTTGCCAAAGGCGAGAACGCTGTCGGCGGAATAGGACGGATAAGGCCGACAAGACCAATACGCACAACCGGCAACAGCATATCAAGCTCCCTCCCTTCGGGAGGGCTGGGGTGGGTGTCAGGTTGGTTTTTGGCTGTTTTTTAGTGCTTTGGCGTATGCCCTTACTTCCCTATCTCCTCCACGGCCTTCTTCACGATGTCGCTCTCCTCGTTGATTACCTGGAAGTATTCGCTCATGTCGAAGAGGTCGCGCGCCACGAGGGCCTTCAGCTGCGTGGAGAGCATGGGTAGCGTGCGGGCCAGCTCGTCGTCGTCCTTGGGCTTGACGTCCATCTTGCGCCCCTCCTCCACTACGGCGTCGATGAGCTCGCGGGGGACGGTGAAGTCGCGGCGGAAGGCCTCGAACGTGGGGAAGGCCTGGCGCAGTGAGTCGCGGTGGTTGTCGATGTAGCGCAGGTCGGCGTTGATGATTACGCCCTTGAGGGCGAGCTGGCGGTGAAACTTGGTGTACTGCATCGTGTCCAACGGGACGAAGACGTCAGGCATGATGCCTCCGCCGCCGTATACGGGGCGGTGCTCCCTTAGGGTGTAGCACTTTAGCGAGTCGGCGAAGTGTATGCTGTCGCGGTTGGTCAGCTCGCCGTGCTTCAGGCGGTTGTCGAAGTCGAGGGCATAGTCCTCGAGGTCGCCCTTGGTGTAAGGCTTCTGTATGCAGCGGCCTGCGGGGGTGTAATAATGCGCTATGGTAAGGCGGAGCATGGAGCCGTCGGGCAGGCCTACGGGACGCTGCACGAGGCCCTTGCCGAAGGTGCGGCGGCCTATGACGACGCCGCGGTCCTGGTCTTGCACGGCGCCGGAGACTATTTCGGCGGCCGACGCCGTGAACTCGTTGACGAGCACGAAGACGCGCCCGTCACGGAAACTGCCGCTGCCGCGCGCCTTGTATTCCATCCTCGGGAACTGCCGGCCCTCGGTGTAGACTATGAGGTCGCCCTTGCGCAGCAGCTCGCCGGCAACATCGACGGCTGCCTGGAGGTATCCCCCGCCGTTGTCCTGGAGGTCGAGCACGAGGTCTTTCATGCCCTCGTCGCGCAGCTTCTCGATGGCCTGCAAGAACTCGCCGTGCGTGGTTGCGCCGAAGTTGCCTATCCGTATGTAGCCTACCCCGGGACGGAGCATATACACGGCGTCGATGCTGTGCACGGGGATTTTGTCCCTCTTGACGGTAAACTTGAGCACTTCGGCCACGCCGCGGCGCACGATGCCGAGGTCAACCTTGGTGCCCTTCGGGCCGCGCAGGCGGCGCATGATTTCCTCCTTCTTCATCTTCACGCCGGCCACGGCGGTGTCGTTGACGAGGACTATGCGGTCGCCGGCCATGATGCCTACCTTCTCTGACGGGCCTTTGCTGACGGGCTGGATGACGAGGAGCGTGTCGTCAACCATGTTGAACTGCACGCCGATGCCCTCGAAGTTGCCCTGCAGGGGCTCGTTCATGGCCTTTACCTCCTCAGGGTCGGCGTATGACGAGTGGGGGTCGAGCTTCTCGAGCATCCCGCGTATGGCGTCCTCTACGAGCTTGCCCTCGTCAACGGTATCGACGTATAGGTTGGTTATGGCCATCTCGGCTATCTGGAGCTTGCGCAGGGGGCTGTCGCCCGAGAAGTTGATGCGCATCTGCGAATGCAAGGGTAAAATGGTAAAAAGGTGAAAAAGTAAAACTATTAGTGCCTTGATTTTCATTGCTTGATGGTTGTTTTTTGGAGAAACGGGAGTTATGGGAAGGCCGGGAACACCGGGAGGAATGGGCAGTATGGGTCTGATAAGGCCGATGCGCCGTCTTTCTTAATCCTTAATTCTTACTTCTTAATTGATTTCCTCTTCTTCCGGCCGGTCCTCTTCAATCACCAGGTTGTCGATGATGAAGTTCTGGCGCTCGGGCGTATTCTTGCCCATGTAGTACTCGAGGAGCTTCTGCACCTGGTCGGTCTTGTGCAGGGTTACCTGCTCAAGGCGCATATCGGGGCCGATGAAGGCCCGGAACTCGTCGGGACTTATTTCGCCGAGGCCCTTGAAGCGGGTGATTTCGGGGTCGGGGCCGAGGGCCGAAATGGCGTCGATGCGCTCCTCCTCGCTGTAGCAATAGCGCGTTACGAAGTCGCCCTTCTGCCCCTTTGCGGCGTCGAGCGTGGCCTTGTCCTTGATTTTCGAGCGGCGGTTGCGCACGCGGAAGAGCGGCGTCTGCAACACGTAGACGTGGCCCTTCTTGATTAAGTCGGGGAAGAATTGCAGGAAAAAGGTGATGATTAGCAGGCGTATGTGCATACCATCGACATCGGCATCGGTCGCCACAATCACCTTGTTGTAGCGCAGCGTGTCGAGCCCGTCCTCTATGTCAAGGGCGGCTTGCAGGAGGTTAAACTCCTCGTTCTCGTACACCACCTTCTTGGTCAGGCCGTAAGAGTTCAAGGGCTTGCCCCTGAGCGAGAACACGGCCTGCGTGTTCACGTCGCGGCTCTTGGTTATGGAGCCGCTCGCCGAGTCGCCCTCGGTTATGAAGATGGAGCTTTCCTCCTTGCGGTCGTTCTTAGCGTCGGAGAAGTGTATGCGGCAGTCGCGCAGCTTGCGGTTGTGCAGGTTGGCCTTCTTCGCGCGTTCGCGGGCCAGCTTGGTGACGCCGGCCATCTCCTTGCGCTCCTTCTCCGAGGCCTGTATTTTCTGGAGCATTACCTCCGCCACGTCGGCGTGTCGGTGCAGGTAGTTGTCCACCTCGGTCTTGATGAAGTCGCCGACGTACTTGTTCACGCTCACGCCGTCGGGCGACATGGTAAGCGAACCGAGCTTGATTTTGGTCTGGCTCTCGAACATCGGCTCCTCAACGTTCACCGCTATGGCGGCCACGAGGCCGTTACGTATGTCGGTATACTCGAAGTTCTTGTTGAAGAACTCCTTGATTGTCTTGGCTATGTGCTCCTTGAAGGCACTCTGGTGGGTGCCGCCCTGCGTGGTGTGCTGGCCGTTGACGAAGGAGTGGTACTCCTCGCCGTACTGGTTGGTGTGGGTGAACGCAATCTCGATGTCTTCTCCCTTGAGGTGTATTATGGGATAGATGCCGTCGGTGGTCATCGTGTCGTTGAGCAGGTCTTCAAGTCCGTTGCGGCTCAGGATGCGGCGGCCGTTGAACATGATGGTCAGCCCCGTGTTGAGGTAAGTGTAGTTACGGAGCATCGTCTCGACGAAATCGATGTGGAAGCGGTAGTTCTTGAACAGCGTCGCGTCAGGCTCGAAGAAGACGTATGTGCCGTTCTCGTCCTGCGTTTCGGCGGTCTCGTCGCCCTTCAGCACTCCCTTCTCGAAGCGCACCGTGCGCACCTGGCCGTCGCGGTAGGAGCGCACCTCGAACTTGGAACTCAACGCATTGACGGCCTTTATGCCGACGCCGTTGAGCCCGACGCTCTTCTTGAAGGCCTTTGAGTCGTACTTTCCGCCGGTGTTGAGCACGCTGACGGCCTCGACGAGCTTACCCTGCGGAATGCCTCGGCCATAGTCGCGGACGGTCACGCGCAGCTCGTCGTCGATGTCAACCTCGATGCGCTTGCCGGCGTTCATCTTGAACTCGTCGATGGAGTTGTCGATAACCTCCTTGAGCAAGACGTACACCCCGTCCTCCGGCATCGAGCCGTCGCCCAACCGCCCGATGTACATACCGGGGCGGGTGCGCACGTGTTCCATGTCGGAAAGATGCCTTATATTATCGTCTGTGTAGGAAACCTGTGGGTTTTGTATTTCGTTTTCGCTCATGGTCGTTTATTGTTTAATAGGCGGAATGGGGCCGATAAGGCGGATATGGCCAACAACTTGGCTGGCGGAATGGGGCTGATAAGGCCAATAAGGCCAACAAGGCCGATTGGCAAGGCACATCAAGCCCCCTCCCTTGGGGAGGGCTGTGGTGGGTTACCCCTTCGGTTGGTGTGGGTGTCGGGTGCTTTATGGCAAGTCTGCCTTACAGCCACTTCTTGTAGCACCTGCGCCTCTTGTGCAGCTTCGGGTCGAGATACTGCCACTGGCTCTGCACGTTCTCGTTGGTCTCCATCTCGACCTGGCTCTCGCCCCACTTGAAGCCGTAGGCCTGGTAGCGCGGGATGAGGTCGGCGAACATCATGGCGTTGGCACCCTTCATGCGGTACTCGGGCAGTACGCCGAGCAGGAGCAGGTCAACGCCCTCGGTCTTGTGCGCCTTGAGGGCGCGCAGTATGTGCCACCAGCCGAAGGGGAAGAGCCGCCCGCGGCGGCACTTCTGCAGGGCGCGGGAGAGCGAGGGGATGGTTATGCCGACGGCGACGGGCTTGCGGCCCTCGTTCCAGTCTTCCACAACGGTGATGAGACTGAGGTCGGCCAGGGGGAAGTACATATCGATGTACTGCTCGATTTGCCTGTCCGACAGCTCCGAGTAGCCGTAAAGGTCCTTGAAGCACGTGTTCACGAGGTCGAACATCTTTTTGCCGTAACCGCCCTCGAAGACGTCTTTCTTCGTCAGCTTGCGCACGTGTAGGTTATACCTTTTCTCTATCATCTCGGCTATCTTGGTGTACTTCTCGGGCACGGTGTCGGGCACCATCATCTTGAACTCCACGTAGTCGTTGTCCTTCTCGAAGCCGCCCAGGCGCTCTATGTGCTCCGGGTAGTAGGGATAGTTATAGATGGTGGGCATCGTGCCGAGCTGGTCGAAGCCCCACGTGAGCATCCCCTCGGGGTCGAGGTCGGTGAAGCCGAGCGGGCCTATCATCTCGTCCATGCCCTTCGACTTGCCGTAGTCCTCGACGGCTTGCAGCAGGGCGCGGCTCACGTCGATGTCGTCAACGAAGTCGAGCCAGCCGAAGCGCACGCACTTGCGGCCCCACCGCTTGTTGGCCTTGTGGTTGATGATGGCGGCCACGCGGCCGGCCATGCGGCCGCCGTCCTTGTAGAACGCCATGAAATACTCGGCCTCGCAGAACTCGAACGCCGCGTTCCTCTCCTTGTCGAGGGTCTTCATCTCGTCAGAGAAGAGGTTGGGCACGTCTTGCTCGCAACCCTCGTACAGGTCGTAGTGGAAGTCGATGAAGCGTCCGAGGTCACGTTTACTTTTTACCTTTTTTATTATTATTGATGACATTTGCCGTTTCTTTATTCGTGCAAAAATAATGATTTTAGGCAAAAAACAGGAGAGGAAACGAGTTAAAAAAAAGAAAAAACCAATACTTCACACCCAACCAAGCCACACCTAACACCCACCCCAACCCTCCCGAAGGGAGGGAGCTTGATATGCTTTTACCTTATAAGAGATGCCGAAATGCACGGCGAAAGAGCACGTTTTACAGGGCAAGATACGTCCTTTTGGTAACCAACTGGTTATCAGGTAATTAGCAAACCACACCTAACACCCACCCCAACCCTCCCGAAGGGAGGGAGCTTGATTAGCTTTGTTGGTTGTCAGAAATGGAGTAATTAATTTGCAAGGCATATTAAGCTCCCTCCCTTGGGAGGGTCGGGGCGGGTGTTAGGTGCCCGGCATTATGCTTATTCACGTTTTGTAACAACTTTGTAACTATTTGTTAAGAAAACCATCAAATTTGCGCAATACCCATGTAACACAGAAGTCAGAACTTTGCACCCGTCAAATCATTTCTATTTTTTTATGAAAAAAAATTACAGGAAACTATCACTTTTTTGCCTGTCGGTAGCCTTCGCGGCGACGTCCTTTGCCGCCCCCGAACCTACTGACGCAAGCCTCGGCGTGATACGAGGCCGCATCGTCGATTCGCAGAACCAGGTGCTGCCGGGCGCATCGGTCACGATTGAAAGCCTGCACACGGGCGTCGTGAGCGACGTCAACGGCTATTACTCGCTCGTAAACCTGAAACCGGGCACTTACACCGTGAAGGTGACTTACGTAGGATATGAGCCGAAGACGGCGCAACTGACAATCAAGCCCAACAAGACAGCCGTGCTCGACTTCACCCTCTCTGACGGCGTAGAGCTTCAGGGCATCGAGGTGAAAGGCGCGTTCCACGGACAGAGCCGCGCACTGAACCAGCAGAAGAACAACTTTAACCTGACCAACGTGGTGTCGGCCGACCAGGTGGGCAAGTTCCCCGACTCAAACATAGGCGACGCCCTCAAGCGCATCAACGGCATCAACGTGCAGTACGACCAGGGCGAGGCGCGCTTCGGACAGGTGCGCGGAACGTCGCCCGACCTTACCAGCGTCTCCATCAACGGCAACCGCCTGCCCTCCGCCGAGGGCGACGCACGCAACGTGCAGCTCGACCTCATACCGGCCGACATGATACAGACCATCGAGGTGAACAAGGTTGTAACCGCCGACATGGACGGCGACGCCATCGGCGGTGCCATAAACCTCGTAACCAAGAACACGCCTTACCGCCGCGTGTTCAACGTAACGGCAGGAACGGGCTACAACTGGATTAGCGACAAGATGCAGCTAAACCTCGGAGCGACATGGGGCGACCGCTTCTTCAACGACAAGTTTGGCATCATGGCCGCCATATCTTACCAGAACTCGCCGGCCGGCTCGGACAACACCGAGTTTGAATACGACCTCGACGACGATGGCAACGTAGTGCTCACCGACGCAGAAGTGCGCCAATACTACGTAACACGAGAGCGCCAAAGCTACTCGCTCTCGATGGACTACGACTTCAACCCGAACCATAAAATCTACTTCAACGGCATCTACAACCGACGCAACGACTGGGAAAACCGCTACCGCGTAAGCTACAAGGACCTGGCCGACGGCGCAGGAGAGATGAAGACCGAGATACAGACCAAGGCCGGCTCCAAGGACAACCGCGGCGCACGCCTTGAGCTCCAGCAGACAATGGACTTCACACTCGGCGGCGACCACCTGCTCTGGGACAAGCTGCAAATGGACTGGATGGCCTCTTACTCGCGTGCAAGCGAAGACCGCCCCGACGAGCGTTACTTCACCATCAAGCAGAAGGACATGACCATCGACATGGAGGATGAAGGCGGACGCCAGCCTTACGCCATAACGCCCATCTCTGTTCATGACGGCGACTGGGAAGTTGACGAGTTCACAAACGCCAACGAATGGATACGCGAAAACGAGTGGAAGGCCAAGGTTGACTTCGAGCTGCCCCTCGCAAGCGGCCTGTTCGGCAACTCGCTGAAGTTCGGCGCGAAGTACACCCACAAGCACAAGACAAAGGAAGTGCTGTGTTACGACTACAAGGACGGCTACGAAAGCATCTACGGAACCGACTACACCAACTATTACACATCGCAGATACGCGACGGCTTCATGCCCGGCGACCAGTACAAGGCTATGGACTTCGTAAGCAAGGACTACCTCGAGCAGTTCAACGCGAAGGACTGGGCACTGCTCGGAGGCGAGCAAGTGTACGAAGAATCGGCAGGCGACTATGACGCAACCGAGCAGGTTACAGCAGCATACCTGCGCTTCACGCAGAAGCTGGGACGCAAGTTCACGGTAATGGCCGGCCTCCGCATGGAGTACACTGACCTCGAGACGAGCGGCTTCAACTGGAATATCGACGAGAATGGGAAAGAGACCCTCGACCCGACAGGCAAGTTCAAGAACGACTACATAAGCTGGCTGCCGAGCTTCCTCGTCAAGTGGGACGCTACTGACGACCTCAAGGTGCGCGCATCTTACACCAAGACGCTGGCACGCCCCAAGTACTCCCACCTCGTAGCCAACGCTTCTTACAACACCGAGGAGTCGCCAGTTGAAATCACACTGGGCAACCCCGACCTGAAGCCCATCACCTCGCACAACTTCGACCTGTCGGGCGAATACTACTTCAAGAGCGTAGGTCTCGTATCGGCGGCAGTGTTCTACAAGCGCGTCAAGGACTATTCTGTCAACCTGAAGCGCGACATGGCTTACGGCAACTACGCCGAGGCAGAGGTCAGCCAGCCGCTCAACGCCTTCGACGCCGACCTGCTCGGAGTTGAAATCGGCTTCCAACGCGACTTCGGCTTCATCTCTCCGGCACTGCGTTGCCTGGGCTTCTACGGCAACTACACTTACACCCACAGCAACATCGTGAAGTCTGCCTTCGGCGACAAGGACGAGCAGAACCTGCCCGGTTCGCCCGAACACATGGCCAACGCGTCGCTTTACTTCGACAAGTGGGGCTTGAACGTGCGCCTGTCTTACAACTACACGTCGGCCTTCCAGGACGACGAGGAGTATGTGGAGGAGACCGCCCTGCGCCGCTACTACGACGCAACGCACTACATGGACCTCAACGCCAGCTACACATGGGGCAAGAACGTGAAGTTCACCATCTACGCACAGGCCAACAACCTGCTCAACCAACCCCTGCGCTACTACCAGGGCGAGAAGGACCGCACGATGCAGGTGGAATACTACGGCGTGAAACTCAACGCTGGGTTTAAGGTGAACTTCTAACTAAACACCCACCCCAACCCTCCCGAAGGGAGGGAGCTTGATTAGCTCTGCCGGTTAATGTGGTAATAAACTAACCATAAGGCACAACAAACTCCCTCCTTTCGGGAAAATTGAGATGGATATTTGAACAACAAAACATACTAAACTCCCTCCCTTCGGGAGGGTTGGAATGGGTTAAACCAATCAAAATTTATGAAGCGTATACAGACACTTATCCTGATGCTGGCGGTAGTATTCACCGCAGCATTCGCCCAGACGCCAGCCGAATGGGAAAAACTCGAGAAATCAGTAAACTTCTACGTGGCCAACGACCTTGGCCGTAACGGCTACTACGACCAGAAGCCGATAGCCGAGCTGATGGGCCGTATGGCCGAGACCGTGGGCATAGAGTGCGTCGCGGCAGCCGGTGACATCCACCACTTCGAGGGCGTCACGAGCACGCAAGACCCCCTCTGGATGACCAACTACGAGCTGATTTACAGCCACCCGGAGCTGATGCTCGCCTGGTATCCCATCTGCGGCAACCACGAATACCGCGGCAACACGCAGGCCGTGCTCGACTACGCCAAGGTGAGCCGCCGCTGGGAGATGCCCGCGAAGTATTACACGAAAGTAATCGAGGACGACGGAGTCACCGTGCGCCTGGTCTTCGTTGACACCACGCCGATGATAGACAAGTACCGCGAGGACTCGGAGAAATACCCCGACGCCGGCAAGCAGGACATCGACAAGCAGCTGGCATGGGTTGACCAGACGCTCACCGACGCCAAGGAAGACTGGGTAATCGTAATAGGGCACCACCCCATCTACGCCCAATCGACCAAGAGCGAGTATGAGCGCACCGATATGCAGAAGCGCCTGAACGCCGTGCTGCTGAAGCACAAGAACGTCGCCATGTACGTATGCGGCCACATACACAACTTCCAGCACATACGCAAGCCGGGCTGCTCAATCGACTACGTGGTCAACACCAGCGGCTCGCTCAGCCGCCCGGAGGTAAAGCCCATCGACGGCACGCAGTTCTGCTCGGGCGTGACGGGCTTCTCTTTGGTGTGCGCCGACAAACAGGAGCTTGACCTCCACCTCATCGACAAGGACGGCAAGGTGGTCTACACCGTTAGCCACAAGAAGTGATTTAGTTCTTAGTAGTTAAAGGAGTCAAGGGAGTTAAAGGAGTTAAAGACAAATGCTTTACATTATGTTTTTCAACCGTAAAGCAACATGGTAATGTCTTTAACTCCTTTAACTCCCTTAACTTCTTTAACTCCCCAGCGTCGAAAGGCGGCAAAACGCGATGCGTTTTGCCGCCTTTCGACGCGTAATCTGCCATCTTTCGCACCGTAATATATGCCCTTTCGCAACCCGTTGGTTTACAAGACGTTGCACGGACATGAAACTTGGTTGCAGGGAAACAAAACGCGGCGGGGCTTGCCAAAGTGACATAAAAGCATTATCTTTGCAAAAGACAAGCTGCTCCGGGCAACGAGGCAACAGGCTTTCCGCCGCCCACGCTTGCCCATCCTTTTGACGACACTCACTAACAACAACTATAACTACTATGGGAATGAGAAAGATTGCCTCACTGGCCGTGGCGCTGTGCATGGCCGCCGGCGCTGCGGCGCAAGACACGCTGCTCAGTTACAGGCTCAACCTGGTGAAGCACCCCGTGACGAAAAAATACGGATACGCCTTCAAGGAACAGAACATCAACAGCCCGATACGCGGGCTGACGAAGACGGCCGTCAATATGTTCGGCAAGAATGCGTCGATGCTGATAGGCAAGGACGACGCCGAGAACATCGACTGGGCCGTGCCGCCGCAGTATGACAAGGCCGCAAGGAAGTACAGCGAGAACCTCGCCGCCGTTGAAGTGGGCGGCAAGGTGGGTTTCATCGACCTGCGCAACAGGTTCGTAATAGAGCCCGTCTACGAGCCGATGGACAGCTACGAGGGCTTCAGCAACGGCGTGGCCGCCGTGAGGAAGGACAGCCTCTGGGGCTACATCGACAAGGAGGGACGCACGGTAATACCATTCGAGTACGAGGACGCCGACCCCTTCGAGGAGGAACTGGTGGCCGCCGTGAAGAAGGACGGCCGCTGGGGGGCAATCGACATAACGGGAGCCGTGGTGGTACCGTTCGGGAGCAAGACCAAGATGGCGCTGAAAACCGTGCCCGTAAGCAACAAGGAATGGCGCGCGGCGAAGAAGGAGGCGCGCGAGAAGAGGGCCAACGGAGCCTACGACGAAGCCCTGGGGCGGCTGCACGAGGCGTCGCGCAGGGTGAACGGGCGCATAGCCGAGGGCACGATGCAACGGCTTGAATACCACAGCATAGGCGGTGCCGACTCAACGGGCGTGGCCGACCAGTACGGGCGGTGCATCGTCCCGGCCGGCTTCGACAAGGTGACATACGACAGCGACGACCGTGTCTACATCGTCGAGAAAGACGGCCGCAAGGGTGCCTACCTGTACAACGGCACGCGGCTGATACGCCCCTGCTTCGACACGATGGCCCTGTTCGAGGGCGGCCGCTCGCAGGTAACGGCGTCGGGCGTGGAGGGATGGATTGACACCGACGGCAACCTGTCGGAGAACCTGCTGGCCGACATGGCGCGCAAGGGCATCGCCACTGAGGAGACCAGCAAGGCCGAGGCGCGGCGGATATACGAGCGCATTCTCGACATCAACCCCGAATACGCCACGGCTTACAACAACATAGCGCTGCTCGACATAGCCAACCGCGACTACAACAAGGGTATGCGCAAGCTGAAGCTGGCCAACGAGCTGGCACCCGAGGACACAACAATAGCCAAGAACCTGAAATGGGCCAAGGAAAGCCGCAAGGAACGCCGCTCGGAACGCTGGATGGCAGGCCTCTCGATAGCGTCGGCAATAATCGGCGTGGCGTCAACCACATACTCAACTTATTCAGCGATAAAAGGCGGCGGGGGCACGCCCTCGGCAGGAGGCGGCACGTACACGACAGACACTGGCAGCGACTACTCCGGCGGCAGCGGAGGCGGCAACGGCAAGGCAGGCGCCGCCAGCAAGAAATGCATGACCTGCTTAGGCTCAGGCACGTGTACTGGCAGGGGTATGTCTTCAAAATACCACTGCCACGGTTCGGGCAAATGCGGATACTGCGAGGGAGGAACTACGGGCATGGGGCCGAGCGAAACAATATGCTCAGCTTGCCACGGGCGCGACGTATGCAAATACTGCAAGGGCACGGGGAAATGCGAAGACTGCCACGGCACAGGCACAAGGTAAGGCATAAAACACTCATTTTAACGACATAACGCATGAAGACTATCATCATGGCACTATTGGCCGCCGCAACGCTGACGGCCGCCGCGCCGCAGGGAGGGGCGCGGAAGTCGAAGACAGAACTGTCGATGGAGCGGCAGGGCATGGTTGACATACACACGAAAGACAAGTCGATACCCGTCAGCCTGATGTACGCCAGGGCCGACAACTTCACGGGCGCAGTGCTCTACGACGACCTGCGGCGAGCCTACCTGCACCCGAAGGCCGCAGCAGCGCTGGCAAAGGCGCAGCGGAGGCTGAAGCAGCTGCGCCCCGACCTGAGCCTGAAGGTCTACGACGCGGCGCGCCCCATGAGCGTGCAACAGAAGATGTGGGACAAGGTGAAGGGCACAAGCAAATACTTCTACGTGAGCAACCCGGCGCGCGGCGGCGGACTGCACAACTACGGCATGGCCGTTGACCTGACGCTCTGCGACGCCAAGGGCGACACGCTCGACATGGGCACGAAGATAGACTACATGGGCAGCGCGGCGCACATCGACAAGGAAGACGCCCTGGTGCGCAGCGGGCGCATCAGCCGCCAGGCGCAGAAGAACCGCCAGCTGCTGCGCCAGGTGATGCGCTACGCCGGCTTCAAGCCGTTACGCACGGAGTGGTGGCACTTCAACTACATAACGAGGGCCACGGCGAAGAAATACTATAAAGTAATCAAATAAAAGGGAGGGATGGGAGGACTGAGAGAACTGGGAGAGCTGGGAAATATCAAAAATCCCAGAAAATCCCAGCTCCCCCAGTCCTCCCAACCCTCCCCGTTCGCCCAATAACCCCTAAAAAAAACTTACCAAGACAACCGTCAACAAAGACTTCATGCCGCCCCGGGGCGACTACCACAAGCTGATAGTCTACCGCAAGGCCGAATGCATCTACGACATAACCTACCACTTCGCCCACACTTACCTCGAACGGGGCGACCGCACGATAGACCAGATGGTGCAGGCGGCGCGCAGCGGCAAGCAGAACATAGCCGAGGGAAGCCAGGCGGCGACGGCATCGAAGGAGACGGAACTGAAGCTCTACAACGTGGCAAAGGCCAGCCTGCAAGAGCTGTTGGCCGACTATGAGGACTTTCTAAGGGTGAGGGACATGGAGATATGGCCGAAAGACTCGCCCAAAGCCGTACAGACAAGGAGGGCGTGCCGCGCCCACGCCGACTCGGCCTTTTTCCGCGAGAGGATTAAAACGCGGTCGGCCGAAACCACGGCGAACATCGCCATCATACTAATCCACCAGACCGACGTCCTCATGGCAGGGCTGATTGAGTCAGCCAAGCGCCGCTTCCTCGAAGAAGGCGGCATAAGGGAAGAAATGACAAGGGCACGACTGAAATACAGGAATGGCAGGAAGTAAAAGCTGAGAGCACAGGGAGTGCTGGGAGAACTATGAGAACTGGGAGAACTGGGAACATCGGGAAAGCCCCCAGCTCTCCCAAAATCCCAGCCATATCAGCTATCCCAGACCTCACAGTCATCCCAACAATCCCAGACCTCACAGCTCTCCCAGACCTCACAGCTCTCCCCTCCACCCAATAAAAAGAAAACCATGACAACCCAGGAATTCATCACCCAGAACCTCGACGCCGACATCCGCGACCTCGCCCTGCGCCATGCTGGCCGCACGGACATCGACCTGCACTACGCCCTCGACCAGATTGCCGGCCGCCGCACGGCGCAAACCAAGCTGCCTATGTGGGTCGCCACCGACGGCATAATATACCCACCGCACATCTCGATGGAACAATGCTCGTCCGAGCAGACCGCCATGTACAAGGCCAAAGTGGCGCAACGCCTCATCGCAGAACTCCCAGTCCGACCAGTTCTCCCACCCACCCCCACAACCTTAATCGACCTCACGGGCGGCTTCGGCGTAGACTTCTCATACATGGCGCGCGCCTTCGGCCGTGCCGTCTACATCGAGCAGCAAAGCCATTTGTGCGCCGTCTCACGGCACAACATGGCCCTGCTGGGACTTACCCAAGCCGAGGTGGTTTGCGGCGATTGTACGCAAATTATCGAGGAAATGGACGATGTTACGATGTTCTACGCCGACCCGGCGCGACGCGACGCACGCGGAGGGCGCACCTTTGCCATAAGCGACTGCACGCCCGACATCACAGCTATGAGGGATACGCTCTTAGGCAAGGCCTGTTTCACGATGGTGAAGCTCTCGCCCATGCTCGACTGGCGCAAGGCCGTGGCCGACATGGGCGGCTGCGTAGGCGAGGTTCACATAGTGTCGGTTGCCAACGAGTGCAAGGAACTGCTGCTCGTCATGTCGCGAAAGTACGCCTCGCTCGAGCGCATCTGCTGCGTGAACGACGGCCAAACGTTCTCGTTCACGCCCGAAGAAGCCGCCAACGCCACACTATCGCATAACCCCCAAACCCCACAACCCCATAACCCCACAACCGTAAAACCCCATAGCCCCATAACCGAAAAATACCTCTACGAGCCGAACGCATCGCTGATGAAGGCCGGATGCTTCGCCCTCATAGCGCAAAGGTACGGCTGCCGCCAGGTGGGCGCGGACAGCCACCTGTTCGTCTCGCGGCAAAAGATACCGCATTTCCCCGGCCGAGGCTTCGACATACGCGCCATAACAACGATGAACAAGCGCGAGCTGAAAGCCGCGCTCGGCGGCACCGGCCAAGCCAACGTGAGCGTAAGGAACTTTCCCCTCACGGCTGACGCGCTACGAAAGCGGCTGAAACTGAAGGACGGTGGCGACACGTACATCTTCGGGACGACGACAGCCGACAGCCGGCACGTGCTCATAATATGCGAAAAACATCACCAAAACCAAACCATACAGTCATGAAAAAAACATTGACAACACTCGCGCTGGCGCTCGTCACGGCGGCAGCCGGCGCACAAGGGCCGCAGGCCAAGACATCCTGCGGCGTGCTTGAAGGCACTTACGAGTCAGGCATCAAGGTGTTCAGGGGCGTGCCATTCGCCCAGTCTCCCGTCGGGGAGCTGCGCTGGAAAGCGCCGCAGCCCGTCAAGCCGTGGACAGGCGTGAGGGCGGCCAAGCACTTCGGACCCAACCCGATGCAGCAAAACCTCTTCGGCGACATGAACTTCGGCACGCCTGAAAACAGCGAAGACTGCCTCTACCTGAACATCTGGACGCCGTCGAAAACCATGGACGAGCGCCTGCCCGTGCTCATTTACTTCAACGGCGGAGGGCTTGTGGCCGGTTCGGGCAGCGAGCCTCGCTACGCCGGAGAGTCGATGGCACGCCGCGGAATAATATCAATCACGGCCAACTACCGCGAGGGAATATTCGGCTTCTTCGCACATCCGGAACTGTCGAAGGAAACCTCCTATAAAGGCTCGGGCAACTACGGCTTCCTCGACCAGGTAGCGGCCATAAGATGGGTAAAGGACAACATCGCGGCCTTCGGCGGCGACCCGGAGCGCATCACCATAGTGGGCGAGTCGGCAGGCTCGGCCTCCGTCAGCGCCCTCATGGCCTCGCCGCTGTGCCAAGGGCTGTTCGCGCAGGCCATGGGGTCGAGCGCATCGGTGGTGGCCTACGACAAAGTGCCCACGCTGAAGGAAGCCGAAGAGGCCGGCAAGGCCGTGATGAAGGCGGTGGGCTGCGCCTCGATAGCGGAGATGAGGGCGATGCCTGCGGCCGAACTGCTGGAGAAAGCCGGAGCGGCAAGCATGCAGAAGATGTACAACATCGACGGTTACTTCTTCACGGAGCAACCCGTAGACACATACAACAATGGCCATCAGGCGCACGTGCCGCTGCTTGTGGGCTGGAATTCGGCCGAAATGCCCATCGCCGCAGTGCTCGAAGGGCGGCCCATGACGGTGGCGTCTGTCAGGGAAGCGGTGAAGAGCGTCTTCGGCGACGACACCGACAAGGTGCTCGAGGCATACGGACTGACTACCGACGAGGCCGTGGCCGGACAGCCGGGATGGCGTCTCGGCAGCGACATGTTCGTGGCGTTCGGCACGTGGAAGTGGGCCGACATACACGCACGCACCGGCCAACAGCCCGTTTACAGGTATCTATACTACCATCCGCGCCCGGCAATGCGCGTCAGCGGAAAGGTGGCCGGACTGGCCGGAGGGGTTATCGACGCGGAGGAAGGCGAGGCACAACAGCCTGCGGCGACCGGGGCGGTACACTCCGCCGACATAGAATATGCCATGGGCACGCTGCCCACCAACCGCGTGTATGACTGGCAGGCAGCCGACTTCACCGTGTCAACCATATTCCAGAACTATTACCTCAACTTCATCAAGACCGGCAACCCGAACGGCCTGGGGCAGCCCGAATGGCAGCCGGTGAACGGCCACGACGTGCCGCCCGTGCTCCAGATAGGCACCGACACCTACCTGAAAGCCGACGCGCAGCTTGAAAACGCCTACCGCACAGCCGACAAGGCAGTATGGAAATAAAGCCTACCGGCAGGCGGCATCGCCGCGACCGCGCAAATCACTGAAAACCAAGCAAATACCAAAAGGCCGCGTTTCACACTATGAAACGCGGCCTTTTGGCTTGTAAAACGCAGCCTTTTGGCTTGTAAAACGCAGCCTTTCGCAACGCCGCCCCTTTTTACCTTTCCATCCTTTTACCTTTTTACCTTTCTACCTTTTTACTTTTTCACCTTTTTACCTTTTCTTCAGTTCCTTCCTGAAGCGCATGAAATACAGCAGTCCGGCAGTAGACAGGCACACGGGGAAGGCCGACCAGATGCCCACCAGGCCGAAACCCATGTGTATGCCGAGCAGCCATCCCAACGGCAGCGACACCACGAAATAGGAGAAAAAGGCTATCCACACCATCGGGCGGACGCACTCTATGCCGCGCAGGGCGTTGGCGAAGGTGTACTGCACGGCGTCGCCCAGCTGGTAGGCGATGAGCGGGAACACCGTGACCGACACCAGGGCGCACACCTCGAGGCTGTCAGTGAACCACAGGCTGACGACGCCGCGCAGCAGCAACACGGGCACGGAGAGCGTCAAGGCTATGCCGACGACGAGCCGCAGGCCGTCCAAGGCCGTGCGCCAGACGGCGCGCCAGTCTTCCTGCCCGGCGAAATAGCTCACCCTGACGGCCACGGCGGCGGCCATGCCGCTGTTGACCATGTAGAGCAGCTGCGACACGGTGATTGTCACCTGGTGGGCTGCCAGGGCCGTGGTGCCGAGCCATCCCACGAAGATTGCCGACAGGCTGAAGGCTGCCGTCTCCATGCCGAGCTGAAGGGCGACGGGGAAACCGAGCGACGCAAGCCGCCCGGCCTCGGCACGGCTGACACTGCCCGAGGCGAAGCCCGCGCCGAACTCGCGGTAGCGGCGGTGCCTGAAGAACAGCAGGACGCAAGCCACGGCCATGACGACGCGCGACAGCGCCGTGGACAGGCCCGCCCCGAAGAGCCCCAGCTCGGGCGCGCCCAGCTCGCCGTAGATGAGCACCCAGTTGCCGAAGATGTTGAGCACGTTGCCCGATATGATGACGAACATGGGCGTCTTCGTGTCGGTTATGCCGTCGAAAAACTGCTTGAACGTGTTGAAGCAGCACAGGAAGGGCAGCGACGCTATGTTGACCCACAGGTAGGGACGCATCAGGGGCAACAGCTCTTCGGGCTGGCCGAAGCGGTGGATGTTAAGGCAGAACGCCACGCACACGGCCACGAGAGCCACCGAGAGGGCCATGTTGGCCGCGAGGCTGTTCTTCACCGCCACGCCGATGCTGCCCGTGTCGCCGCGCCCGAACAGGCTGCCCACAACGGGCGTGAGGCCGTAGGAGAAGCCCGTGGCGAAGAGGACCACGAGCGTGAACATAGTGTTGACGAAACTTGCCGCGGCAAGCTCCTGCATGGAGTGGTGCCCCACCATGATGGTGTCGGCAAAGCCGAGCACAACGTTGCCGATTTGCCCGACCACGATGGGCAGCCCCAGGCGCACCAGCGAGCCGTAACGCGCCATGAATGTAGAATGAGTCAAAGCCATAATGGCTGCAAAGATACGAAATAAAGGTGAGAAAGCGAAAAAAGCAAAGCCCCTCACCAACCCTCCCGAGGGAGGGGGAAGGGATGGGGAAAGGCAAAATAGCAAAAAGATGAAGGATTAACATCACTGATTTGGAAACAAAAAAATCCCTGCAATCGTTTCCGACCGCAGGGACTTCCACGTTTCCATTTTCATTAAGCCTTCAAAAGGTTTTACGGTTTTACTTTTTACCGTTTCTCCCCTTCTTGCCCTTTCCCCCTCCTTCGGGAGGGTTGGAGAGGGGGCTTTACCTCTTTTTTATTTCACCTCAATCTGCTTCAAGGCAGGCTCCTCCTTGCGCTCCATCTTGGGCAGGTTGACGGTCAGGACGCCATCGTTGACCTTGGCTTCGATTTTCTCCTTGTCAACGTCGTCGGGCAAGAGCAACGTCTGCTCGTACTTCGAGTAGGCGAACTCGCGGCGCAGGTAGTGGCTCTTCTTGTCCTCGTCCTTGTGCTCTGCCTTGCTCTCCATGTGGATGTGCAGGTTGCCGTCCTTGTCGATGTTGACGTTGAAGTCTTCCTTCTTCAAGCCCGGAGCGGCCAGCTCTACGGTGTACTCCGTGTCGCTCTCCCTTACGTTGATGGCCGGTGCCGTGGCGTTAGGCCTGAGCATGAAGTCAGTGTCGAAAAAGTCGTTGAAGATACTCGGCATCCAAGTGTTTCTGTTCAATGTTGGTAACATAATCAAATCCTCCTTAAATTTTAGTCCTTTGTTTATCTTATCCGGTCGCCCCACCCTTCCGAGCTTCGGCTTCCTTCGATTGCCCCTCGCTTTCGTTCAGGGCTTTCACCCATCATAATGCAACATCCGTGCCGAATGACAGATTTTGGTAAAACAGGCGTAAATACCGACTTATTGTCAGTAAAGTTTAAAAATTTTAATCATTCTAATAGCATTTCAATGACAAAATGTCAAAATCCATACCCTACCACACCACCTGACGCCGACCGCCGGGCAACACGCCGTGCCGCAATAAACGGCGTGCTGCACAGCAATCAGCAACACGCCGCGTAACGTCCTGGCTGCCAGCGCGTTGCAGGATGCCGCCTTTCACACCGCCATTCATGCCCTTTCACCGCGCCAAACGCCACCTTTCGCACCGCAACAGGCCGCAAGACATTCAACCCAACTCGGTCATTAGACCGCAATGTCTTAATTTCTATAGTTATATTATTGCTTCTTGCCGTCTTATGTCCTTCTGCCGCCGTCTTTTCTTCCGTTCCGTCTCGACGTAGCCCGCTACGCCTTCGACAAAACGGAAGAAAAACCGTCTGCCATAAGTACATAATCCGTCTAAGCTCTAATGACCGATTTGGGTTTATCCCGCGAAGCGCCCGGGCACAAAAAAGGCGGCAGCGCGCAATAACTGCTCGCTGCCGCCGAAAATAAAGAAAATTTATTCCTGTACTATCATATTAGTCGTTCAGCTTCGCCTTGATGAACTCGCGGTTCAGGCGGGCGATGTTGGCGATTGACTCGTTCTTGGGGCACTCGGCCTCGCAGGCACGTGTGTTGGTGCAGTTGCCGAAGCCAAGCTCCTCCATCTTCATCACCATCGCCTTGGCGCGCTTAGCCGCCTCGGGGCGTCCCTGGGGCAGCAGGGCGAGCTGGCTGACCTTCGAGCTTACGAAGAGCATTGCCGAACCGTTCTTGCAAGCCGCAACGCACGCGCCGCAGCCGATGCAGGTGGCACAGTCCATGGCCTCGTCGGCAGCCTCCTTGGGGATGAGTATGGCGTTGGCGTCCTGCGGCTGTCCCGTGCGGACGCTTACGTATCCGCCGGCCTGGATAATCTTGTCGAACGCGCCGCGGTCAACCATGCAGTCCTTGATTACGGGGAACGCGGCCGAGCGCCACGGCTCCACGGTGATTACGTCGCCGTCGTTGAAGCGGCGCATATACAGCTGGCAGGTTGTAGCCCCGGTGGCCGGGCCGTGCGGGTGGCCGTTGATGTAGAGCGAGCACATACCGCAGATGCCCTCGCGGCAGTCGTGGTCGAAGACGAACGGCTCCTTGCCGTCCTCGATGAGCTGCTCGTTGAGGATGTCCAACATCTCGAGGAACGACGTATCCGTTGGGATGTCCTTCATCTCGAACGTGTCAAAATGACCTTTTGCCTTAGGCCCGTTCTGACGCCAGACCTTAAGCGTGAAACTTATATTTCTTTCCATTTGATTTACGGTTTTACGGTTTTGGGGTTATGGGGTTTTACGGTTTCACAGGTTGCGGTGACGTTGTGGACGGTTGGTTTCGCCTTACATAAATCAATGATTGTATCATCTTGTTTACCGAATTGTTCAAGCTGTCAACCATGACGAAGTCATCATTGCTTACGTAAGCAAACCGCCTCGACAGTTCTAACTGGATATCCAGTTCGTTTGACGAACCCAATGAAATGTAAAGGAAATGTATCAGCTCGGCATTAGTGCCCCTGCCGTAACCCTCAGCGATGTTCGAG
Organism: uncultured Prevotella sp.; assembly: GCA_944319815.1. Classification (GTDB taxonomy): domain Bacteria; phylum Bacteroidota; class Bacteroidia; order Bacteroidales; family Bacteroidaceae; genus Prevotella. The sequence continues at coordinate 30,533 of CALUEX010000021.1, forward strand.
GGTATAGAGACTGCACATCTGCGCATCTGGCTTACAAGGCCGAAGAGTTCTTCTTTCGGGAAGTTGGCGGTAATCTGGTATATCTTTTTAGCCAGTTCCATGCTCTCGTTCCACACCCGTAGGTTCTTATGCGGCCCCATGTTTCCTTTATTCTTCCAAGGGTATCGTCACCGTATAACCGTATGACCCAATAACCTTATAACCTTAAATTAATTTTTATAGTTACGGGTCTGGACTTTGATTGCCTCATAGTGGAGTGGCTCCTTGATGAGCTCCGGCGCCTTCTCGTCGCTTCCCTGGTACTCCCAGCAGCCTACGTAGAAGAAGTTTTCGTCGTCGCGCTTTGCCTCGCCTTCCTCCGTCTGGTACTCCTCGCGGAAGTGGCCGCCGCACGACTCGTTGCGCGAAAGCGCGTCGTAAGCTATCAGCTCGCCCATGGTGATGAAGTCGCGCAGGTGGATTGCCTTGTCAAGCTCAGTGTTAAGGCCTTCCTTCGAGCCAGGTATGAAGAGGTTGGTCTCGAACTCCTTGCGTATTTTCTTTATCATTTCGAGGCCTTCTTTCAGGCCTTCCGCGGTGCGGCCCATGCCAACGTGCTCCCACATGATGTGGCCAAGCTCCTTGTGGATTGAGTCAACCGAGCGCTTGCCCTTTATGTTCATGAGGCGGTCGATTTCCTTCTCTACGCCCTTCTCGGCCTCCTCGAACTCGGGCAGGTCGGTCGAGATGCGCGGCCAGATAGACTGGTCGGCAAGGTAGTTCTGGATAGTGTAAGGCAGGACGAAGTATCCGTCGGCCAGTCCCTGCATGAGGGCTGACGCGCCGAGGCGGTTGGCTCCGTGGTCGGAGAAGTTGCACTCGCCGATGGCGAAGAGTCCTTCGATGCTGGTCATAAGCTCGTAGTCAACCCAGATGCCGCCCATAGTGTAGTGGATTGCGGGGTAAATCATCATCGGGTTGTAGTATTTCACGCCGTTGATTTCGTTGGCAAGCTCGCCCGGGTTGACGTCGGTGATTTCCTCATACATATCAAACAGGTTGCCGTAACGCTGCAGTACGACGTCGAGACCGAGGCGCTCGATGCTCTCGGAGAAGTCGAGGAACACGGCAAGACCAGTGTTGTTGACGCCGTAGCCCTTGTCGCAACGCTCCTTGGCGGCACGGCTGGCAACGTCGCGGGGCACGAGGTTACCGAAGGCCGGGTACCTGCGCTCCAGGTAGTAGTCGCGGTCTTCCTCCGGAATGTCGCTACCCTTCTTCTCTCCGCGCTGCAGTGCCTTGGCGTCCTCGAGCTTCTTGGGCACCCAGATGCGGCCGTCGTTACGCAGAGACTCCGACATAAGCGTGAGCTTCGACTGGTTGGTGCCGTGCACGGGGATGCAGGTCGGGTGGATTTGCACGTAAGACGGGTTGGCGAAGTAAGCACCCTTGCGGTAGCAAGCCATGGCGGCGGTGCAGTTGCAGCCCATCGCGTTGGTCGAGAGGAAGTATGTGTTGCCATATCCGCCAGTAGCTATAACCACGGCGTTGGCAGAGAAGCGCTCGAGCTTTCCTGTCACTAAGTTCTTGGCGATGATGCCGCGTGCACGGCCGTCAACAATCACCACGTCCTCCATCTCATATCGTGTGTAGAGCTTCACGCGGCCCGTGTGCACCTGGCGGCTGAGAGCCGAGTAGGCGCCGAGCAGAAGCTGCTGGCCGGTCTGTCCCTTTGCGTAGAATGTACGCGACACCTGCGCGCCGCCGAACGAGCGGTTTGCCAGCATTCCGCCGTACTCGCGTGCGAACGGAACGCCCTGTGCCACGCACTGGTCGATGATGTTGTTTGACACTTCGGCCAGTCGGTAGACGTTAGCCTCGCGAGCGCGGTAGTCGCCGCCCTTCACCGTGTCGTAGAACAGGCGGTAAATAGAGTCGCCGTCGTTCTGGTAGTTCTTTGCGGCGTTGATACCTCCCTGCGCTGCGATAGAGTGAGCGCGGCGCGGAGAGTCCTGTATGCAGAAGTTGAGGACGTTGAAGCCCATCTCGCCGAGCGAGGCTGCGGCGCTGGCCCCGGCAAGGCCGGTACCCACTACGATGACGTCCAACTTCAGTTTGTTCTTCGGGTTGACGAGACGCTGGTGAGCCTTGTAGTTGGTCCATTTCTCAGCTATCGGTCCCTCTGGTATCTTGGAATTGATTTGCTTTGCCATAACAATTATGAATTAAGAATTATGAATTATAGATTAAACTCCCCACTGGCTCGGCGCACACCCGAAGGCGAAAGCCAGCACTACCACGAGGAAGCCCAGCATGAGCAGCGTGGTGTACACCTGGCCGATGACCTTCCAGCGGTTGAACCATACCTTGCCGTTCCAGCCGAAAGTCTGCATGGCGCTCCAGAAGCCGTGCGAGAGGTGGAACCAGATGGCCACGAGCCACACGATGTAGAGCACTACGTAAACCGGGCACGAGAACGTGTCGAGGATGTAGGCGTAGCCGTCTGACGGCAGGTGCGTCGTGGCGATGCCCGTCAGCTCGGCGAACATCATGTTGTACCAGAAGTTGAACAGGTGCAGCAGCAAGCCCAGGAGCACGATGATGCCCAGGACGAGCATATTCTGCGAAGCCCATTCTACCTTCGCCGGGCGAGACGTCACGGCGTAACGCTCGTCGCCGCGGGCGCGGCGGTTCTGCATCGTAAGCAGGAACGCATAGACGATGTGGATGACGGCCAGGGCCGCGAGGGCGAGCGTCGCCACGAGCGCGTACCAGTTAGCCCCGAGGAACTCACACACAGCGTTGTAAGCGTCGCCCGAGAAGAGAGCCACTAAGTTCATTGACATGTGGAACGTCAAGAACAGGATAAGCGCGACGCCAGTTACCGACATCACCACTTTCCTTCCGATTGATGAATTACATAACCACATAAATGATTGTAAATTTAAAGTATTAAATGAAATTATTGATTAATGTCCGTCACCGAGGATGCATGGCAATGGATAAGCACACGCAACGGCCACCCATACCTTATTATAGGTATCGGGGCACGGCTTTGGGTTGCAAATATACTCCATTTTGATGATAAATCAAAGCATTTACCCGAAATTTCGATTTTAATGCTTACTTTTGCGGCATATAAGGTTAGATGGTTATGCGGTTATAAGGTTTTACGGTCATAAGGTTATGCGGTCATAAGGTTATAAAGTTTTACGGCTATAAGGTTGCAAACGCGCTTGGAACGTTGTCTTTCCGCCACGCGATTAAAGGGACGCCAAGCACTTGACGATGGTTCGCAACCATACGATACGGCCGCAAAAGCCCAAGACCCAACAACCCCATAACCCTAAAACCGTATGACCCAAAAACCGTAAAACCGCATGACCCAAAAACCGTAAAACCGTAAAGACAATGATTTTACACTACGACGTTATCGTCATCGGGGGTGGGCACGCCGGGTGCGAGGCCGCGGCGGCATCCGCAAGGATGGGCGCGCGCACGTGCCTCGTCACCATGGACATGAACAAAATCGCACAGATGAGCTGCAACCCCGCCGTGGGCGGAATAGCCAAGGGGCAGATTGTGCGCGAAATCGACGCCCTGGGCGGCCACATGGGGCTCGTCACCGACAAGACGGCAATACAGTTCCGTATGCTCAACCGCTCGAAAGGCCCGGCCGTGTGGAGCCCCCGCGCCCAGTGCGACCGCGGCAAGTTCATCTGGCAGTGGCGCACAGTGCTCGACCATACCGACGGCCTCGACATCTGGCAAGACCAGGCCGAGGAGCTCATCGTGGAGCATGGCAGCGCCGCCGGCGTGCGCACCGTATGGGGCGTTGAACTGCGCGCAAGGTGCGTCGTGCTCACTGCGGGCACCTTCCTCAACGGCCTCCTGCACATAGGGCGCAAGCAACTGCCCGGCGGGCGCATCGCCGAGCCGGCCGTCGAGAGGCTCACCGAGAGCATAACGCGCCACGGCGTGACGGCCGGCCGCATGAAGACGGGCACGCCGGTGCGCATAGACCGACGCTCCGTCCACTTCGAGGACATGGAAATACAGGAGGGCGAGCACGACTTCCACGGCTTCAGCTTCATGTCCGAGGGGCGGCCGCTGGAGCAACTGCCCTGCTGGACTTGCTACACCAACCCCGACGTGCACGCCACGCTGCGCGCCGGACTGGCCGACTCGCCGCTCTACAACGGACAGATACAGAGCATCGGCCCGCGCTACTGCCCGTCAATCGAGACGAAGCTCGTAACCTTCCCCGACAAGCAGCAACACCCGCTCTTCCTCGAGCCCGAGGGCGAGGACACCAACGAGATGTACCTCAACGGCTTCTCGTCGTCAATGCCGATGGACGTGCAAATCAACGCCCTGCGCCACATCCCTGCCCTGCGCGACGCCAAGGTCTACCGCCCCGGCTACGCCATAGAGTACGACTTCTTCGACCCCACGCAGCTGCGCCACACGCTTGAGTCAAAGGTAATACCGGGCCTGTTCCTCGCCGGGCAGGTCAACGGCACCACGGGATACGAGGAGGCAGCCGGCCAGGGGCTCATCGCCGGCGTAAACGCCGCGCTGCGCTGCGCGGGCGGCGAGCCGTTCACCCTCGCCCGCGACGAGGCTTACATCGGCGTGCTCATCGATGACTTGGTGACAAAAGGCGTTGACGAGCCTTACCGTATGTTCACCAGCCGAGCCGAATACCGCATACTCCTCAGGCAGGACGACGCCGACGCACGCCTCACCGAGCGAGCCTACCGCTTAGGTCTCGCCACCCGCGAGCGTTACGACTGGTGGATGCAGAAAAAAGAGGCGGTGAAAGCAATCGAGGATTTCTGCGCCACGGCATCGGTGAAACCGCGCGACATAAACTCAGCGCTCGAGGCTCTCGGCACTACCCCCCTGCGCGAGGGTTGCCGCATAGCCGACCTCGTGGCGCGCCCGCAGCTCACGCTGAACAACCTCTCGGACATCCTGCCCGAACTGAAACAGGCGTTGAAATCGCTGCCAAACCGCGAGGAGGAAATAACCGAGGCGGCTGAAATAAAGATGAAATACAAGGGCTACATAGAGCGCGAAAGGCTCGTGGCGGAAAAGATGCACCGCCTTGAGAACATAAAAATACGCGGCCACTTCCGCTACTCGGAGATGCAACAGCTCTCGACCGAGGCGCGGCAAAAGCTCGAGAAAATCGACCCCGAAACCCTTGCCCAGGCAAGCCGCATTCCGGGCGTGTCGCCAAGCGACATAAACATCATGCTGGTGCTGATGAAACGATAGGATACGTGAATGTTTCACGTGAAACAAAATGCCGATTTTTTGTTAAGCCAAATCGTTGGAACGGACTGAAATATAGCAAGATACAGACAGCGCCAACAATTTTACTTGAATGTTAAAATCTACAGGTTTCACGATGGAACGGGACTGTTTCCACGGAGGTTCATGGCAGCCGTCAAGGCATGGGCAAACCCCTCGCCTGGCGGCCTAAAAACAGTGGCAAGACAAGAAGCCACAAACCGCCACGCAAAAGGGCACAAACCATCGGCCAAAATGCCACCTATCGCAAGGCGAAAGACGGCCTTTCAGAAAACGGCCTATAATCACCGTCAGGCTCACCTGCCCTATTCGGCCAAACAAGGCATTGGCCCTATCAAGCCAATCGCCCGCATCCGGCAAACCAAGGCATCAGCCCCATTCGGCTCACCTGCCCCATTCCGCCGCACAAGGCATCGGCCCTATCAAGCCAATCGCCCGCATCCGGCAAACCAAGGCATCAGCCCCATTCGGCTAATCGGCCCTATTCCGCCAAACAAGGCATCGGCCCCATCAAGCCAATCGCCCGTATCCGGCAAACCATGACATCAGCCCCATTCGGCTAATCGGCCCTATTCCGCCAAACAAGGCATTGGCCCTATTCGGCCTATCTGCCCCATTCGACCTATAATTATCAACAACAATAAAAAACAAGAAAGCAAAATGAACAACAAGACACTGCTGGAAAATCTGAGGTGCATACCCGATTTCCCGAAAAAAGGAGTAAACTTCAGGGACGTGACCACACTGTTCTCTAACCCTGAATGCCTCCAAATCATGGAGAACGAGCTGTACGAGCTTTACAAGGACAAGGGCATCACGAAAATCGTGGGCATAGAGAGCCGCGGCTTCATCATGTCGTCAGCCTTGGCCGTAAGGCTCGGCGCAGGCGTCGTTCTCTGCCGCAAGCCGGGCAAGCTGCCCTGCGACACAATCCAGGAGACATACGCCAAGGAGTATGGCACGGACACCATCGAGATACACAAGGACGCCATAACGAGCGACGACGTTGTCCTGCTGCACGACGACCTGCTGGCTACGGGCGGCACGATGAAGGCGGCCTACGACCTCGTAAAGAAGTTCAACCCGAAGAAAATCTACGTCAACTTCATCATCGAGCTTACCCGCGAAGGTTTGCACGGACGCGACAACTTCGGCGATGACACAGAGCTGACAACGCTGCTGCAAGTCTGATTTTTAGGAGTTAAGGAGTTATGAAGTTAAGGAGTTAAGACAAATGCTTTACCAAATGACAAGACATGAACAATGGAAGATGGATAAATACGACATAAGCAAGTCTATGCCTTTTAATATTCTGGCTTCATTTGACAACGCATTTGTCTTAACTCCTTAACTTCATAACTCCTTAACTCCTCAAAGAAGCCGCCTTGCGGTTTAAAGTTTCACGTGAAACATTACTTTTGAAAAGTCCTTTATATAAAGCACTTACGCGCAATGACTAAAGAAGAAAACGAGAAACGGCTGGCACGCCTGAAGGCCATCGTGAGCAACCTGCCCACGAAGCCCGGCAGCTACCAATACTATGACGAGAGCGGAACAATCATATACGTGGGCAAGGCGAAGAACCTCAAGGCCCGCGTGTCGTCGTATTTCCATAAAGAGGTAGACCGTTTCAAGACGAAAGTGCTTGTAAGCAAAATCCACGACATTACCTACACGGTGGTAAACACCGAGGAGGACGCCCTGCTCTTGGAGAACAGTCTCATCAAGAAATACAAGCCCAAGTACAACATCCTGCTCAAGGACGGCAAGACGTACCCCTCAATCTGCGTCACCAACGAATACTTCCCGCGCATATTCAAGACGCGCACCATCAACCGCAAATGGGGCACTTACTACGGCCCTTACAGCCATATCGGCTCGATGTACGCCGTGCTCGACCTCATCAAGAAGCTCTACCGCCCGCGCACGTGCCGCCAGCCCATCACCCGCGAGGGCATCGAGCAGGGCAAGTACAAGCCCTGCCTTGAGTGGCACATACACAACTGCGGCGCGCCGTGCATAGGCAAACAGAGCTATGAAGACTACCAGGAATGTATCGCCCAGGCGCGCGAAATACTGCGGGGAAACACGCGCGAGGTGCAGCGGATGCTCTACCGCCGTATGCAGGAGCTGGCCGGGGAGATGCGTTTCGAGGAGGCCGAGGTGGTGAAGCAACGCTACCTGCTGCTCGACGGCTTCTGCGCCAAGAGCGAGGTGGTAAGCCACACCATAACGAACGTTGACGTGTTCAGCGTCACCGACGACGAGCACGCGGCCTTCGTCAACTACCTGCACGTGACGAACGGCTCAATCAACCAGGCGCAGACGTTCGAGATGAAGAAGAAACTGGGCGAGACTACGGACGAAATCCTGCAAATAGCCATCCTACAAATACGTGAGCGGATGGGCAGCCGGTCGCGTGAAATCATCGTGCCGCAGCCCGTCGACATGACGCTCGAGGGCGTTACGTTCACCGTGCCGCAGCGCGGCGACAAGCGCACGCTGCTCGAACTCTCCGAGATGAACGGCAAGCAGTACCGCTTCGACCGCCTGAAACAGGCCGAGAAGCTGAACCCCGAACAGAAGGCGGTGCGCCTGATGAAGGAAATACAGGCCGCACTGAAGCTGCCGAGGATGCCCTACCAAATCGAGATGTTCGACAACTCAAACATTCAAGGCTCTGATGCCGTGGCGGCGTGCGTGGTGTTCAAGAAGATGAAACCCAGCAAGAAGGACTACCGCAAGTACATAATAAAGACCGTGACGGGGCCTGACGACTATGCCTCGATGCAGGAGGTGGTGCGCCGCCGCTACTCTCGTATGGTGGACGAAGGCCAGCCCCTGCCCGACCTTATCATAACGGACGGCGGACAGGGGCAGATGAGCGTCGTGCGCAGCGTTGTCGAGGGGGAATTAGGACTCGACATTCCCATCGCCGGACTGGCCAAGGACGACCGCCACCGCACTAACGAACTGCTCTACGGCCAGCCGCCCGTCGTCGTCGGGATGAAGACCGACAGCGAGCTGTTCCGCCTGCTGACGCACCTGCAAGACGAGGTGCACCGCTTCGCCATAACGTTCCACCGTGACAAGCGAAGCAAGCACGCGCTGCACTCGGAGCTTGACGACATACGCGGCATAGGGCCCAAGACAAGGGACGCGCTGCTAAAGGCGTTTAAGTCGGTAAAGCGCATCAAAGAGGCTGACATTCAGCAACTTACAGACGTTATAGGGCAAGCCAAGGCGAAAGTGGTGTGGGAGCATTTCGACAATGGCGGCCAAATGAAGCCAGGACAATGACCAAAGTCAGTCAGATTTTACATTTATAGACCTTGCATAAACAACTATGGATGTATAAAAAGCACTAAATTTGTAAGACTAACAACACTTTAAAAATTATGAAAAAGAACCTATTTTACACAGCAATACTGGCGGTAACGCTAATGTTTCAACCCATACAAACATCGGCGCAAACGACAGATATAGATGATTTCACACGGTTTATCATGGCCTTGAGTGGACTTTTATACTACGACGATAGTGAAGAAGAAACCGACGAGTTAATTTACGAGTCACCAGACGGTGTCGGATATGACGACTATATAGAAGCGGTTGTTGACAGTTCGGGCGACATTGCCAGCAAAATATACGCAAAGCCTATATTCAAATATGATGACGATAAAAACATCTCGATACTACGGTTTAGCCTTCTCGGGGGAAACAAGGAAACCGAAAACAGCCTGTTGAAAACCCTAAGGGAAAAATCAACAACCTACGAAGACGATTTCAAGGGCTACAGCATGGACGGTGTGGCCGTAATCTCGTTCCCTGAAATGGTGCAATACAGCGTGCCGTTCCACTTCGTCCACCAGAAAATAAAGGACTCATCATACGCGGGTTACATCCTCCTGGGAACAAGTTTTCCCATCGAAAGCACGCACATCGGGGAAATAACTAACAACACCTGGAACAGGTGGAGCAAGCTGAAATACTGCAACTCGCTGCTTGCTGAAAAGGACATCGATTATATCGTGCTGACGGACAACAATAACAACTATTTGGGCTACATGCAGTTCAAACAGTCTACGACAGACAAACTGCGCGCCATATTCAAGTACATCGGTGACAAGGTAGGCTCACACGAGTTCTATAAATACAACTGGAAATAACAGGAAACGACGACAACGACATGAAAACAGTTATTCAGCGCGTAAGCCGCGCGTCAGTTACAATCGGCGGAGAGGTGAAGTCCGCCATCGGGAAAGGCTACCTAATATTGCTCGGAGTGGCCGACACGGACACCGAGGAAGACGTGGATTGGCTCGTGAAAAAGACCGCCGCGCTGCGCATTTTCGACGATGCGGAGGGCGTGATGAACCTCCCCGTGACCGCCGTCGGCGGCGAAATATTGGTCGTCAGCCAATTTACGTTGCTGGCGTCGTACAAGAAAGGCAACCGCCCCTCATGGCTCCACGCCGCCCGCCACGAAGTCTCCATACCGCTGTACGAGAGCTTCTGCGAGAAGCTGCGCCGCGAGACGGGCCTTAAAGTGCTCACGGGCGAGTTCGGCGCAGACATGAAAGTGGAGCTCGTCAACGACGGCCCGGTGACAATCTGCATGGACACGAAGCACAAGGAGTAAAGCCCCCGCCCTGCCATCCCCGAGGGGAGGAAGCCAAGAGGCTAACCTTGCAACATACATTAAACAACAATTTGCCCCAATACCGCCACCTCCCCTCGGGGAGGCCGGGAAGGGGCTAAACCTCATACGACAATGAACAGTGAAATAACCATACGCGAGGCGCAACGCCTTGTAGACCAATGGATTAGGCAATACGGCGTGCGCTATTTCAGCGAACTTACCAACATGGCGTGCCT
>CALUEX010000022.1 GCA_944319815.1 uncultured Prevotella sp.
GCTTCAAGCAAGGCGATAGGTAGTCCTTCGTGGCTCGACGGAAGACAATAACAAAGACAATTCGTCAACAATGAATGCAGCTTCTTGCCCTTGATAAAGCCAGTAAGGACAGCTCCGTTCTTCCTTGCCATTTCCTTCAAGTTGCGTGAATAGTCGTCCTCAAAGTCAGTATCGCCGGCCAACACCAACTTTATATCTTCAGCTTCATTTCTACTTTTAATCTTGGTAAATGCTTCAACCAAATGATGTAAATTCTTTTCCGGCACAAAGCGGCACATGCCAAGGATGTACTTGCCTTTCTCTATGCCGAGTTCATTGAAGTATTCGGGATAGTCGCATATTTCCGGTTGCGAAACGCCGTTGTAAATCAAGTGGACGTGGTTTGTGCGGTTGTATTTCCGCTTTATCAGGTTGCGTATCACGTCGGAGATTACAATCACCTCGTCGGCAAACATACAGCCCATGCGCTCACCTAATTTCAACATAGTCTTTGCTGCAAATCCCCATTTATCGCGGTCGTAGTCAGGCCCGTGGTGGGTAAAAACAACCTTCATTCCAAGCATCTTTGCATACGGTACAAGCAAAGCAGGGCCTATTGCGTGGATGTGCAGGATGTCGGCTTTTAACCGTTTTGCCTCATTGATGGCACGGAAAGTATGGATAATAGCCTCAAAGGATTTCTTCTTCGGGCTGTCGATATTAACCAAATTCACGCCTTTCCATTCCTTCAGGTCGTCCTTGACATAATTCGTCCTGCGTATCACGGTAACGTCAAAGCCTCGTTTAGCTATTCTCGGGAACAGCTCCTCGCAGTGCGTTTCAACACCGCCCATGATGTTCGGGATGCCACGAGTACCCGTAACAACTATTTTCATAAATGTTTCTTTTAAAAGAAATAAATCGTTATATTTGCTTACATTTTCAGCAAAAGCCGGATGAAGAATTTATTAGAAGAAATAAAAGACACTTTCTTGTATGTAGGGATAACGCTTATGTCTTTGTTATCCGCCTTATGGATGCTAATAAAAAGGGAAAGAATAAAATAGTTACTTTCCCTTTAGTAATTGAATATATCTTTGCCTTAATAAATCCATAGAAAAATTTTCTGATAATAAATTTTTACTTTCCCGTCCTAAAGATTGCCTTAGTTTTTCATTTCCAATCAATTTGAGTAATGTCTTTGAAATACCAATAAAGTCACCGACATTATGTAAATATCCGTTTTTATTCTCTAAAACCAAATATTCATTATCCCCAACATTAGTGGCAACAATAGGCAAGTTAGCGTTCATTGCCTCCATAATTGAATTACTCGTTCCTTCAAAAATAGATGTGGAAAGGTAAATGTCTGCACCGCAAAGTAACTCCATGATGTTATCTGGATTAATGAATATCTGCGTACAATCGTCAACACCATATTCTTTCACCCACCGTCTCACTTGGCTTTCCAATTTCCCGTAACCTACAATTACAAACGAGAAGCCTGTCGTAGACGCTTTCTTCAGCTCCGCAATAGCCCGTATCGCAGTTTCATAGTCTTTCTGTGGAACAAAACGCCCGACTGTGATTATTCGCAAAAAACTATTTGAAACTTTTACCGAATACGGCGAGATATTCTCAAAACAATTTGGTATTACAGAGACCTTTCTGCTCTTAAAGCCTTTAGACACAAAATTATTACGCCCTGAATAACAGTTTGCAATGGCCCGTTTAGCAAAATAATTTGCCATCAACCTATCTGCCATGAGTTTCAGAGAAGGCAACTCTGCATTGCGCAACCCCGTATAGACCTCTGCACCGGCCATTCGCCCGGCCATACAGGCATAGACATTCGCTGCCGTAAGGTATGAGAAAACGGCTTTTATCTCGTTTTGCTTCAGGTAGGCTACGAATGCCCGAAACCTCCCTATGCGCCCACCGCTCAGCCGGCAGACGTGTATCCTGCCGTCGTATCCAAGCATATCCATGTATTTTTGATGCACATTCCAGCCGTTGAAGATTATGTAATGCACGTCATAATCTCCTGCCAAGGCCTTGGCTAACAGCACGCTCTGCTTTTCCGCACCACCGCTGGTAAGATTTTTCACGAATACGGCAATAGCTTTCAACATACCATGACAATTTTAACGTATCTTTAACTTTTAATAATCTATTTGAACTTCGTTGGAATTTTCAGCATCCCATCAAACTTTATAAATCCATTCATCAAGATGTAAAAAATATGCAAAAAGAAGGATAAAAAATCTACTTATCTAAGGAAGCGATCCTATTGGCGTCATAAAAATCCACCTTTTCATTTTGCAACATTTATCTTCCACAATAAAAAATCATCACAATATTATTACAATTAAATTCTGCAATAAATTATATTTTTCACAACAAAAAAACTTTCACAATCATTGATTTTTTAAGAATGATTTACATATAAGTTTCTCTGGATGAGATAAAATTATATTTTTCTTTTTGTCAGATGACAATGATTTTGTACCATAATTATGTTTCAAATTATTTTTTACATAATCGTCTGTTGTACCTATAATTCTTGCCGGATTTCCTGCAATGCAAACATCATCCGGAACGGAATGCGTGACCACTGAACCTGCCGCTACTAATACATGTTTTCCAATGCTGACACCTGGCATAATCAACGAATTAGAACCTATATAAGTCCAATCTCCTATTGATATTTTTCCAAATATGTCAAAATTTGGATAGCCCTTACTTCTAGCGACTCTCGCACCTCCATGAGTAAACATTTTAACACCATCAGTTATCGCAACATTGTCGCCTATTTCAATTAAATAAGCTTCTGTCGGCATATAACGAGTTGCAATAAAACATTTTCTCCCCATTTTAACACCACAAAACCTTGCATGATAGTATGGAGAAAACAATTTTAAAATAAGTTTGATTAACTTTTTTAATATCATATTTTCAAGTTGTTTATACAATGGCGACACAAAACTGTCAATCAGGAATAAGAAATCAATAAACAAGGAACGTCAGACAAATGACGTGACAACAAAAATCTATCTTAACATAATACACAAATCGCCTGTTTCCTCTCCAAATTCAACAATTAAACTTACCTGATTATCACCGAGTTTTTCCGTTTTTATTTTATATACTTATTAACAAAATACAAAATTCCATATATCCCATTAAAAAATCTCTTTTGGAAAAACACATATATAAAGTAAAGAAGTATCCATTGGGAAAGACCTACATAACGAGAAAAACGGAAAAAAGTACATTTACTGTCAAGTTCAACGCCTTTTCTAAAAGAATGTAATCCGTTAATCACATCTACCTTGTTCTTACCCATCTTCAAACCATATACGACATAAGAAGAAATAGCTTTCGCATAAAACCACCGATATGCCGGATGCAATTTGAAATCACAACCAAGCTGCAATAAAACGGAATGAACTTTTTTATACTCAACCAAGAAATTATCCATAACATCATCATAATATTTTGCCGACACTGAAAGATTTGGCCTTACAATATGAACATATAAAATGTCTTTTATCAAAACCATATTCTTGATATATGGCAATAACTTAATATTAAAATCAAAATCCTCCCCGCCATGCTTCCTGCCTGTATCAAATATTACTTCATAATTGTCCATTAAACGCTTTCTATATATCCCATTCCATATAACACCGAAAGGCAAGCCAAAATCCTTTTTTGCTATCAAATCAAGAAGCATATCTTTCAAATCTTCCCTTTGCAGTATACTAAAAAACTTTGAAACTATGACACGCTCTTTACTATTATCCCCATGAACAATCCGCCGGCCCCATTTTACGACATCGGCATCATGTTCCTCTGCCACCTTAACTGAGACACTTAACAAATCTGGCAGAAACAAGTCGTCATGGTCGCAAAATGTGATGTATTCCCCCCGCGCCTTGACCATTCCATAATTACGAGCATCGCATATTCCACCATTCTTTTTATGGTAAACGACCACCCTGCTGTCTTTAGCGGCATACTCGTCACAGATTTTTCCACTGCCGTCTGTTGAACCATCGTCAACCAAAATAAGCTCAAAGTTTGCATAAGTCTGCCTCAAGACACTGTCAATTGTACCACAGAGATATTTGCCCGTATTGTAAACAGGCATAATTACAGATACTAAAGTTTGGCTCATGATAATTTTTTTGTATATTTCTTTTTCCTTTTATTCATCACATAAGATGAAAATATTTTGCCAATGACAGTCTTCGCCGATTGCTTCAGGTACACGAAATACATCTTCACGTAAACATCAAGGCCTCTACAGCCAAACATATCCATGCGCTCCTTGTACATTTGTATAATCTTTCCATGCGAAGCTCCGCCCGTTCTGTCGTCAAAGACCGCGATAGGACAACCAACATAACGAAGACTGTGGTTGCCTTTTAAGAAGACCTTTGCCGTTGTGTCATAATCAGCACCAATCGGGTAATTCAAGTCAAACTTGACTTGCTTTAAAACAGAAGTCTTTGTAAACAACGACTGGTGGCATATCCCTTGCGACTTAAAAATAAAATCTCTCTTTTTAGGTTGTTTAAGATAAATCGGGTCGGCTTTTCTTAACAAATACCCAAGCTCATTTTGTATGTACACATCACCATAAACAAGGTCTTCATCATAATCTTTGCCTTCAAAAATATCGGCGACCACATGGTTGTTGACAAACTTGTCCCCTGCATTCATGAAAAGGACATATTTGCCCGTAACATACCCCAGCGACTTATTCATGGCGTCAAATATCCCCTTGTCTGGCTCGCTTATCCAAAAACTAATGCGATGAGAATGTTCCTTGATGACATTCACAGTACCGTCTTTACTTCCGCCGTCGATTACCACGTACTCTATGTCACTATATGTTTGGGACAAAACATTCTCAATTGTTTCTTCCGCCAAATCCTTGCAGTTGTATGTTACTGTTACGATTGATATTTTCATTACTAAACATATTGAATTGAAAAAATTTATGGAGCAAAACTATATAAACACCATAAAAAATGAAATAAGACAATCCTGTTGCCAATGCGATGACAAATTGCACCAAGGTTAAAATTATCGCATATTTCCTATCTTTTTTACATTTAATATTTAACAAGCTATATTTACATGAAAAGTAAAATGTATAGAACCATAACAACAAACCTAAAATACCGCCATTAACCAATGCATCCGATATAATAATCTCAAATCCATATAAAATTGGGTGGAAAGGATTACGCTGCAAATAGTAGGAACTCCAACCAAATCCATGCCCAAACAATAAATTATTTTGTATTTCCACAAAAGAATACAATACCTGATTTACACGCATTACGAAATTAGAGCCACCTATATCATTCTTTGCCGCTACGCTATCATTCCAAAAGAACAATGAGCTTTCAACCATACCCCTGATATTATTCAATTGTGGAATAAACAACAAGCACAAATAGCCTAAAATACAGAAGAAGATAAAACAGTATACAAATCTTACTTTTTTTATCAGACTACTATATAAAAAATAAAATAGCCAAAACGAAAAATAAGCAACAAATGCGGAACGTTTTGAACATATCACAACTCCAATGGATAATAATACCAACAAGGGAATTATAATTTTTTTTGAAAAAAAATTCTTTGCGTAAAGAAGATAAAAAAGAACAAATGTAATAGGCAAAAAATACCCCCAACCATTTGAATGAACAAAAGTTGCCGATGTTGACATATATCCACGTTCATCATACAAAAGAAACTCATTAGTACTTGTTTCATCATCCCGGTATAAACTTTTAATTATTGCGACATAAGGATTATCACCTACTATGATTGTCAAACAACCATAAACACAACAAATAAAAGTACAAACAGACAAAACTTTTAATATTAAAAGTAAATCATATTTATTCCGTATAGACTGAATAAATATGATTACAGGCAAAATGTCTGTCACAAAAAATTGTACTGTACGTGAATATTGATAAGATAAATTTGAATAATCAGAAAAAGGCAGACTTATGAAGAAATAAAAAATAAAAAACAATAAATAACGAACATATTTGTCTTTTGAAATTCTAATACTGATATTCTTAATGGTAAAAATATCTCTAAAAGCAAAAAATACCAAAATCAATATTACCGCCGTGTTTAAACTAACATCTAAAAAAGGGGTTAATCTTACACACTCAGGTATCAATATTCTACTTACCAACAAACATGCACATCCATATACAGTTCGTTTATAAGACAAATAAGTAGAAACAGCTAAAAAAACAATAAATAATAAAAACATGAGAATAAATCCTTACAGATGTTTTATTACCCTGCACGGGTTGCCAGCAGCTATGCAGTTGGCAGGAATGTCCTTAACGACCACGCTGCCAGCACCTATCACCGACCTTGCACCGATATGTACGCCTTTGAGGATTATGCTACGTGCTCCAATAAGGACGTCATCACCTATTACGATTTCGGCATCCTTTCGGTTCTGCACATCTATCAAGCCGTTACGCCGGTCGAGGTAATTCAACGAATGTGCATCTGAATCCATTATAACCACATCACCACCTATTTTTACATTGTTGCCAAGCGTTATACCTTTACGTGACCATAATATGGTAGAACTTAGTCCGCAATTGTCGCCAATTTTTATCCGCGAATGCTTGTCGGCTACTATGCACCCACTGCGGTTCGTCACAAGGGGGTTGAGGTTGCCACCACTCAAGAACACGAAGTCGTCGCCAACCTCAACAGTCGCCGTCTTGTCAATATTTACATACAAACGGCCAAGAACTTTGAAGTTCCTGCCAACTTTTACCTCCCCCGATGTAAATATCCTGAATTTCAGGCTATTATATCGCCATGAAATAGCAACAAAAAGCCTCCTATATAACTTTCCAAACATATCAAATTGATTTTCTTAGTTTATCCATGTCGCTGAACAGCTCCCAATGCTCCTTGAGCCATACCAATGATTTTTCCCACCAACGGGCTTTCAGTAAAAAAACTATCGTTTCCTCATCATACCTATAACTCTTCACCTTTGCCGGTACACCGCCGACAATAGCATACGGTGGCACATCCTTAGTTACCACGGCTCCTGCAAGCACCATTGCACCGTCACCTATATTCACTCCTTCAACTATCTTTACGCCGAAACCAATCCAACAATCCGACCCTACAGTGACAACACATCCGGACTCGGCGTACTTGAATTCATCAAAAAGTTGTCTATTGGCAAAAGTGTATCCGTTCTGTCTAAACTGCGAAAAGAACATTGGGCAGGTCGTAACAAACGGGTAAGTATAAGGATGCTTTCCACGAATAACGACACACTCACCAGCAATCGAAGTAAAACGACCAATACGACCTGAAAAAGAGCTTTTATTCCCAATGTAAGAACCATACCCCATATTTCCATCAAATGAGGCATCTTTACCAATCTTATTAGCCCCTTCAAAAGTGGAGTTCATGCTGATTCTGCAATTATACGGGAATATCAACTTTCCATGCCATTTATATTTCAAGTAAAAATACTTCAGCAATCGTTTTAGCAAAAACATAATCAAAATGGTTATTAACCTACATCCTCCCCAAAAACTTAGACAAACTCACTTTATCCATATCCCCTCAGCCCTTCTTTTCAAGATTTTGTTTATTTGAAGGGTAAAGAAGGTTGAATATATGGCAACAATTATAATCATTGATAACACTACGCCTACAGCGCCCAAGTTTCTACCAAGAAACAACGCCATCGGAATATGCAGAAAGAGCCCAATCATCGTGACGTATGTCTGCAACTTTATCGTACCTATCCCATTTATCAATTGTACTTGCAGTGCATCCCACGTGTTAAGTATCATATACGCACCAACTGCTAATGTCATGACGAACGAAATATTAGCCCTTTCCCCTATCCACAATGAATAAACGATTGGAGACACTGCCATCATTACAACAATCGCTAACGCTGACACAAAATAGAGTCTTTTCATTTTCGTATATATGCCGTTCATCCAAGCAAAATCTCTTTTTGCATAAGCGTCTGTAAAAGCAGGCCACAATGGGTTCAATATTATTGAATAAACCATCATTCCAATGCTCAAATACTTATAAGCGATGTTATAAGCCGTAACATCATCAGGCCCTGAAACATTGGATATTAGAATGTTAGTCGTCTGAAAAAACACGACGACCTGTATCTGTATCAAAAAAAACTTCACTCCCAATCCAAACAGGTCTTTAATCCTTTTCTTATCAATGGACTTAAATGAAGGAGACACTTTCTTGAAAACACCTTTAAACAAAATAAATGAAGCAATCACAACAACGATTATAGGCATGGAAGATATTGCAAAAGCTAATGAAACCAACGACGGCGGGCAACACTTTGTTAAAATCACTATTACAAATAAAGACAAAATATTACCTACAACAGGAAACACCATAGACAAGGCGACTTTCTGAAAAGCTGCAACAACAGCTATCAGGACGTTTACTATCATCTGTAAACAAAAGCAAGCAACCAAAACGTACAATGCGTGTGAAATATCCGAATTATAAGAACTGTCAACATTCAAAAACGAAGCCCAACCAATATGAGGCACCAATAACTCCAACAATAAACACAAAGGAACAAATATTACAATCATCATAAAATAGGTCGTAGATACAAGTGCCTTGCCCTTGTCCCAATCTCCCAATGCGATTGCCTCCGCCAACCTGTTCTTCAAACCAAGAGTGAAACCTACATCGAAGAAGTTTAGCCATAGCATTATAGACGATAAGGTAAGCCAAATACCATACATTTCAGACGAGACATAGCCAAGCGTCAACGGTACAAGCAGAAGGGAAACCATTATGCTACAACCCTTTATAAGCAGCGAGGCTATTATATTCTTTTTTACCGTAAGGCTTCGCTGGCTACCTCTTATCAAAAATTTTTTAATCTTAGCTATCATTTATAAATCTTCAATTACGATTTTTATTATCATTATTTAGATAATAGACTTACAGTAAATTTAAAATTTTGTTAGTTAACACAATCTGTTTGTACGATGTTGGCAGTTGCAATATTTCTAATGCATTTATTAACTGATATAAATTAATTTTACGATAACGCTATTCCCTTTCGTATTTTAGCATACCATTTCGCAAATACCCTCAAACCATCTCTTAATGCCGTGCTGGGCTTAAACCCAAAATCTTTCTCCAAAGGAGTTGTATCGGCATAAGTAACAGGGACATCGCCAGGCTGCATAGGCACTAGTTCTTTGTGTGCTTCAAAATCATAATTTTTTGGCAATACTCCTGCTTTTACTAACTCCTCTTGCAGTATGGTTACGAAGTCAAGCAGATTTTCCGGATTGTTGTTGCCGATGTTGTAAACTTTGTATGGAGGAATTGGTAACCCGTCTTCGCCATTCAACCGTTCCGGAGCGTGCTGCATTACCCTGACGACGCCTTCAACAATATCGTCTATGTAAGTAAAATCCCGTTTGCAGTTACCGTAATTGAAAATCTTGATTGTTTCTCCTTTTACTAACTTATCCGTAAATCCGAAATAAGCCATGTCAGGTCTACCGGCCGGTCCATAAACGGTAAAGAACCTCAAGCCTGTAGAGGGGATGTTGTAAAGTTTGCTGTAAGCATGGGCCATTAATTCATTGCTTTTCTTTGTCGCGGCATACAAGCTGACTGGATTGTCCACCTTATCTTCTGTTGAATACGGTACTTTCTTATTGCTTCCATAAACACTGCTCGAACTTGCATAGACTAAATGTTCAACTCCTGTTTGTCTGTTATCGTATGAATGCCTGCAAGCCTCCAATATGTTGTAAAAGCCGATTATGTTTGATAATATATAAGCGTCAGGGTGGCTTATACTGTAACGTACTCCTGCCTGTGCTGCTAAATTAACGACTATCTGTGGCTTGTACTCATCAAAAACATTGTCTACTGTCGCTTTATCTGAAATATCTCCTTTGATAAACACAAAAGACGTATAATCAGAAAGTTCTTTTAACCGTTCCTCTTTCAGGCGTACATCGTAATAGTCATTCATGTTGTCAATGCCTATCACTTTTATGTCTTGTACGTCCTGAAGCAGCCTTTTTGCCAAGTTTGAGCCAATAAATCCAGCAGCACCAGTAACAAGTACGGTTTTACCTGTCAATTCAACATTTTTTAGTAGCATATTTTGAGTTTTATGTTGGTTAGTCCCTCCTGAAAATATCTCTCGTATAAACTTTGTCCTTAACGTCGTCAAGGCAACTGTCGTAGCGGTTTGCGATGATGGCCTGGCTCTGTTGTTTGAATGTATCGAGATTGTTTACCACCTTGCTGCCGAAGAAAGTGCTGCCATCTTCAAGCGTGGGTTCGTAGATGATTACTTCAGCTCCTTTCGCCTTGATACGTTTCATCACGCCTTGAATTGAAGATTGGCGGAAGTTGTCTGAATTTGATTTCATTGTCAGGCGGTAGACTCCGACAACGCATTTCTTTTCCTCTGACGGATTGAAGTCGCCACGATTGTAATAGTCATAATATCCTGCCTTGTGAAGGACACGGTCTGCGATGAAGTCCTTTCTTGTCCTGTTGCTTTCCACTATTGCCTGGATTAGGTTTTCGGGCACGTCTGCGTAGTTGGCAAGGAGCTGTTTTGTATCTTTCGGCAGGCAGTAACCGCCATAACCGAAACTTGGATTGTTGTAATGTGTTCCGATACGTGGGTCAAGACAGACGCCGTTGATTATAGCCTGTGTGTCAAGTCCCTTCATTTCAGCGTAAGTGTCAAGCTCGTTAAAGTATGAAACACGGAGGGCAAGATAGGTGTTGGCAAAGAGTTTCACGGCTTCGGCCTCCGTAGTACCCATGAATAAAGTATCAATATTTTCCTTGATTGCCCCTTCCTGTAACAATGCCGCAAATTCACGGGCAGCCTTATCCAAGCGGTCGTCGCCTTCTGGACGGCCTACTATTATTCGGCTTGGGTAAAGGTTGTCATACAGTGCCTTGCTTTCACGGAGAAATTCAGGTGAGAAAATGATATTGTCGGTATCCATCTTCTTCCTTATCATTTCAGTATAGCCGACAGGAATGGTGCTCTTGATAACCATTATTGCATTCGGGTTGACGCTCTTCACAAGCTCGATGACCTCCTCTACGTGGCTCGTGTCAAAATAGTTCTTTACCGGGTCATAATTGGTAGGGGCGGCTATGACGACGAAATCGGCGTCGGCGTATGCCTTCGCGCCGTCAAGCATTGCCGTAAGGTTCAAGTCCTTTTCCGCCAGGTATTTCTCGATGTAGTCGTCCTGGATTGGTGACTTACGTTGGTTTATCAAGTCCACTTTCTCGGGAACAACGTCTACAGCCGTCACTTGGTGATGCTGGCTGAGAAGGGTTGCAATACTGAGTCCTACGTAACCGGTTCCGGCTACGGCTATTTTAAGGTTCTTATCCATAAAGAAAATTATATTATCACTTAGCTTTTATCTCAATAAAGATAAAGGCCTTAGTATTATAGAAATTACAAAAATCCCTACATTACCCTTTCGCCATACTTTTACCCGTATGGCGGGCTACGGTCATGTTCAGCGGATAAGGCAAGCCGAGCATCCGACCGATTGTTTTCAGGTTGCGGTTAATGTTATGGAGAGCTGTGCAGTGCTGCCTCCACTGGCCTTTTGCATTGTCTGAGGTCACGACAGGAAAGAGGCTGGATGTGTCTGGCCGGGCATAATTGTCGGCAATTTCCTTAAGCAATGG
Organism: uncultured Prevotella sp.; assembly: GCA_944319815.1. GTDB lineage: Bacteria > Bacteroidota > Bacteroidia > Bacteroidales > Bacteroidaceae > Prevotella. The sequence continues at coordinate 11,767 of CALUEX010000022.1, forward strand.
CGTCAACGTGATTGTCACAACCCGGCCGGTTATGTTAGAAACGTAAGTCAGGCGGCCGTCCCTTATGTTATCATGAGTAAGGCTGAAGATGTCCTTTGCTGCCATGCCGTGGGCAAAGACGGAAAAAAGGAAGATGTCGCGGGCGAAACAAACAGACTTATTACACTGGCCAAGGTCAAGGAAGCGCAGACGCACAATATCGTCAATGCTAAGGCCGTTACGCTCTTTCTTCACGTGGTAACTTACGTCCTGCCCGTCGAAAGGATGGCTGTCGGCAACCAGGCCTTCGCTTACGGCCTGCAGGTAGACGCGCTTCAGGTTGCGGACATAAAGTGATGTGCTGTTGCGAGCCAAGCCCCTACCCTCAAGCCATGCACGGTAATTACGGATGAGTTGCCGGTCTATGTTATTGAGCGGCAATTCGCTTTTGCCAAGGAATGCGACGAAGCGCCGGACATACATATCCAGCTTACCGGCAGCGTCATACCGCCCTTCATCCCGCAGCCTTGCCGCAAGCCGGCGCGAGTATGCCATGAAGCCGGGGATAAGCCCGTCCTCCTCACTCCCGCGCGGGGAAATCGCCTTGTTTACCGTACATCCGATGCCCATTGCTCGCTTTTGAAAAAACTACTTATCGGTGCAACCACACCGTCCTCAGGTACCTGCGCCAGACGGCAAGGTGGACCGTTGAGCTGATTTCCCGGCAGATGTGGGTGCAGGTATCTACCAGTTTGTCCTTTGCCTTGTCCACTTCCGCTGTTTCCTTTCCTGTCGTTTCTATGGCAAGTACGTTCAACGTCTCAGTGCCAACCATGAAGTTCCTTACTGCCCTAACTGCCGAAGTCGCGTCGGTAAGCACGCCGTACAATGTCGGGGCGTAGTTTCGGAACGACTCTACCAGCATCTCCCGGTCTCTTCCGCCGCTCTCTTCGCCTAAGTTTTTTTTCGCCGTTCCCTCCACCAATTTCTCGTTTGCCCTGCCCCCTGTCATGAAATACTCGCCGAGGAAAGCGTCCCAGTTTGCAAAGAGAACAAAGCCCTGCCCCATACCGCTACCGCCGGGAGACGGCATGATGCCTATGTGGGCATAATAGGTGGTGGTGACAAGCTCAGCTTTCTGCCGTTCAGGATAATATGTTGGCTCTGCGATGCCCACCTTCCTTATTATCTCCGTGAAGTGCCCGTGGCTGAGTTCGGCCTCGTCATTGCCTTCCCCCATTTCCACGCCGGGCGTGGGAGTAAGGTACGGACGGATTACAAGTTTACTGAACGTCGCCTCCACATAGCCTGTATTGTCGCGTTCGTAACGTATCAGGTTCAGGATTAGCTCTGCGTCTTCGGTGCCAAGCCCGGCTATGCGTTGGCCCAACTTTTCATGGCCCCGCTTGCACAGGCTCTTGCACAAATCGACCAACGAGGGCTTTACCGTCAGCTCCTTAACTAAGCCATAGAGCATTTCGAGCGTTCCGTCACCGTAACCGCAACCCTGGATTATCCCGACAAGCAGGTCAACGGCACGCTCCTTCGCCGTACCCATGGCTTGCTTATCGCCCCCGGCATTGTGTACCCTCACCACGTGCAGGTTCCAGGCGTTAGGGACGGACACAGCACAATAGCGGCCAGAGCCTGGCAGCCTCATGTTGAACACGAGCCGCTTGTCTCGCCTAAAGCGTGTAAGATACCCCTCCTTCCCTGCCAGCGGGCCGTCAACAACCCTTACCACGTCGTTAGGCTCGTTGGTCTTCGGGTTAAAGGCATAGTCAGAATAAGGCCGCTCCAGTATGATTACCTTGTCGGCGTAGTTCTCGTTGAAGTCACGGAAGAAGCGCATCTGTTCCTCTGGTATCACAAGGAAGCCCGGCTTGCCGCCATCCTTCCTGCGGTTATCGTAGAGTATCGTACCTTCGGGATAACATCGGCTAACAAACTCTGCCACGGCCTTTTGCGTGGAGAGGACAAACACATATCCTGCGAACAGCGGCGCCTGCAACTCACGTCCGCCCCTACTTACGCTAACCGTAGTATGCGTTGGGCAGTAAACTTCAAGGATGTTCTTTTCCTCCGCTTGATGCTTCATTAACAGGTCGGCGAGTTTCCTCTCCTGATGAGGCAGCGAGCGGACGATGAACCAACGGAAATCAACTTGGTTGAGCTTGTCCCCGCCATAAGTGGCCGGAGACTTCACCGTCCCTGTATCATCCTTGACGGACTGCATCTTTGAACTTACCTTAATATCTTGAAAGCTACCTAATAGTGGGCATGGATATGTTGTCGCCTGACGGATGATGCGGCCATGATGGCATAAGTGCATTCCACATATTCCTCTCATGCCAATCGCATGAGAGTTATCCAACAACATTTTCAAAGCATAATGGCGTGGTTCCGGAAGAAACCTCAGCAGCAAACCACCACCGTTTTCATGTCACGAAATGAGCAAAGCGAAATACGCTTATTCAAATACGTTCCCATACCGTAAAATCTTTTGTTGCCCTGTCAATTAAGTCTCTTTTTAACGTGTACGTTACTACTGTTGCATAAGTATGAAACGGCCACTCGGGTGCAAAGATACGAAAAACTGCGGATTTACGGCAGGTTAAGAAGACTTTTTCACTCAAAAATTATTTATATCGGCAAACAAAACTGCGCTTTGTTTGACTAAAACAGATACATGGGACGGGTAATGCTTTGATACTGAACGCTTTGTAAGATGTGGCCGTTTCATACTTATGAAACAGCCGCGTTAGTCAAACATTTTTCACTCGCCTCCTTCACTTCACTATCACTGTGAACACACCCGTTGTCCGTCTAAAAAACACCATGTACCGACGACTGGAAAGCTCGCCAAGCATGGCGTTTATACCACCATGCCACATGGCATCGTGCCATACGGCCGGCAAAAGGACATCTATTGAAAGACAAAAGGATGCTTTTTACGCCGTAAAAGGTATCCTTTTGCAACACGAAAGATGACATATTAGTAAGCCGTTGATAATCAACAACTTATAAAACAAGCAAAAACTGCGGGAAAAAACAGCCTTGCGGCAGACAACGGCATGGCCGCCAGAGCGGTAAAGCGAGGCATTATGAAACGGCAAAAAGTGCTAAATCAGGGCTTAAGACGTAAAATCATTGCTACACGGAAATACGTTATTTGAAATAAAAACAGCTTATTCAATAAGACCTGCTGCGCCTCGGTAATGAAAATAAAAACTCGTTTTACTCGATTTTATTTTGCATTCCGCTCGACTTGCACTATCTCTAAATAAAATAGGCTGCGCCTCGGTAATGAAAATAAAAACTCGTTTTACTCGATTTTATTTTGCATTCCGCTCGACTTGCACTATCTCTAAATAAAATAGGCTGCGCCTCGGTAATGAAAATAAAAACTCGTTTTACTCGATTTTATTTTGCATTCCGCTCGACTTGCACTATCTTTGCATATAGATAAGCCGCGCCAGGCAATGAGGAAACAAGTTCCCATTAGCTTGGCGACATCAACCTTGCATAGCTTTACTGTTGAAAAACGATAAACGAAGGACTATTAAACACATATTTAAAATGGACATCATCGAAAGATTCTTAAAGTATGTCAGCTTCGACACACAGTCGTCAGAGGAAAGTGACTCCGTGCCGAGCACACCTAAACAACTTGTATTCGCAAAGTACCTGTGCGACGAACTGAAGGACGAAGGCTTCGACGACGTGGAGATGGACGACAACGGTTACGTCTACGCCACGCTGAAATCGAACATGAAGAAGAACGCGCCTACCATCGGCTTCATAAGCCATTACGACACGTCGCCCGACTGTAGCGGTGCCAACGTGAAGCCGCGCCTCATCAAGAACTACGACGGACAGGACATCGAACTGTCGCCGGGAATAGTGTCATCGACAAAGAAATTCCCGGAGCTTCTTGCCCACAAGGGTGAAGACATCATAGTCACTGACGGGCACACCCTGCTGGGTGCTGACGACAAGGCGGGCATTGCAGAGATTGTGCAGGCTATGTGCTGGCTCAGGGACCACGACGAGGTGAAGCACGGCGACATACGTATGGGCTTCAACCCGGACGAGGAAATAGGCATGGGAGCCCACCACTTCGACGTCGAGAAGTTCGGCTGCGAGTGGGCTTACACGATGGATGGCGGCGACCTTGGCGACCTTGAGTTCGAGAACTTCAACGCGGCCTCGGCCAAAATCAACATAAAAGGAATAAGCGTACACCCCGGATACGCCAAGGGAAAAATGGTGAACGCCAACAGGTTGGCGGCCGAGTTCGCATCGATGCTGCCCGCCGACGAGACCCCGGAGACTACCGAGGGCTACGAAGGGTTCTACCACCTGCTGGGCATCGAGGCCAACATCGAGAACGCAAAGCTGTCGTACATCATACGCGACCATGACCGCGAGCGCTTCGAGGAGCGCAAGGACTTCATCAAGGAGTGCGCCGCAAGGATGAACGAGAAGTACGGCGAAGGCACGGTAGAGGCCGAAGTCAAGGACCAGTATTACAACATGAAGGAGAAAATCGACCCGAATATGCACGTCATCGACATCGTGCTGAAGGCCATGCAGGACAGTGGCGTACCGCCGAAGGTGGAGCCTATCCGCGGCGGCACTGACGGTGCGCAGCTCTCGTTCAAGGGTCTGCCCTGCCCCAACATCTTCGCCGGCGGCGTCAACTTCCACGGGCCATACGAGTTCGTGTCCGTCCAGGTTATGGAAAAGGCCGTAGAGGTAATCATCAACATCTGCAAAATCACGGCTGAATACAACGACTAAACGCGGTTTCCGTTTATCAGGCCATAAGGCTTCGCAGCCTTATAGGATGGAGAATATGGGGTTGTAAGGCGTTGCATTGCGCGCCGACAACCCCATAACCGTATATTCCGCAAAGGCGGAACCGCACTGCCCCGACGACCGCAAGACGCCATAACCACATAACCGCAAGCCCCAATGACCCCACGAACCGTACATCAGCAAAGGCAAAACCGCACGCCCCAACATCCATAAAACCTCAAAACCACATAACCGCAAGACCGTAAAACCACATAACCGCAAAAGAATATGTCCGAACTACCTTACCTCGTAAAAGACCTCGCGCTGATACTCATCGTTGCGGGAATAGTGACCATAGTGTTCAAGAAACTGAAGCAGCCGCTCGTGCTGGGATATGTCGTGGCGGGCTTTCTCGTCAGTCCTCATATGCCATACACAATGTCAGTGGTTGACAGTGGCGACATCGGCACGTGGGGAAACATCGGCGTCATGTTCCTCCTGTTCTCGCTGGGCCTCGACTTCTCGTTCAAGAAAATCATGAAGATGGGCGCTTCACCCATAATAGCTACGTGCTCGGTAGTGTTCTGCATGATGGTGCTCGGCATCGTGACAGGCCACGCCTTCGGATGGAGCCGCATGGACAGCATATTCCTTGGCGGAATGCTGGCCATGAGCTCAACAACAATCATATACAAGGCCTTCGACGACCTCGGCTTACGCCAGCAACGCTTCGCCGGTTTGGTCATGAGCGTGCTCATACTTGAGGACATCCTGGCCATCGTGATGATGGTGATGCTCTCGGCAATCGCCAACGGCAGCAACCCCGACGGGGGCCAGATGCTCGGCAGCGTGCTCAAGATTGCCTTCTTCCTGATACTTTGGTTCGTTGTCGGCATATTCATAATACCATGGATGTTGCGGTCGATGCGCAAGCTGATTAACAACGAGACGCTGCTCATCGTGTCGCTTGGCTTGTGCTGCGCCATGGCCGTGCTGTCAACGAAAGTTGGCTTCAGCAGCGCCTTCGGGGCGTTTGTCATGGGGTCAATCCTTGCCGAAACCATTGAAGCAGACAGGATAATAAGGCTCGTAGAGCCTGTAAAAAACCTGTTCGGGGCCGTGTTCTTCGTGTCAGTCGGGATGCTGGTTGACCCGCAGGTACTCGTTGATTACGCCCTGCCCATCGGCCTCCTCGTGCTTGCCATCATCCTCGGGCAGGCGGTCTTCGGCACGCTTAGCTTCCTCGTCAGCGGCCAGTCGCTCAAGTCGGCGATGCAGTGCGGCTTCTCCATGGCCCAAATCGGCGAGTTCTCCTTCATCATAGCGTCGCTCGGCCTGTCGCTCGGCGTCATAGGGCAGTTCCTCTACCCTGTCGTCGTAGCCGTCTCGGTCATAACCACCTTCCTTACTCCCTACATGATAAAGGCGGCCACACCGTGTTACTCTATACTCGAACGACACCTGCCGAAGAAATGGATTGGGACGCTAAACAACATAACCATCAGCCGACGGCCGGCCAACCCGGAGCACAAATGGAAAAGCCTGCTCTTGCAAATGACGCGCACCACGGTCATTTATTCAATCCTCTCGGCTGCGTCCATATTCATCCTTTTCACCTTCTTGCTGCCTTTCGTGCGCCACTTGCTGCCACATTGGTGGGCGAACGCCGTCTGCGGCGTATGCACCTTGGTGTTCATCGCCCCGTTCCTGCGCGCCATCGTAATGAAGAAAAACCACAGCGAGGAGTTCAAGGCCCTGTGGAACGAAAGCCCATACAACAAGTTGCTGCTGGTGTTCACCATCCTCGTGAGACTCGTAGTGGCGTCGGCGTTCGTCTTCTACATCTGCAACTACCTTACGAAATTCACCAACGCGCTGATGATAAGCATCGCCCTGGCCGCCGTCGCGCTGATGGTAATATCGCGTTCGCTCAAGAGACGCAGCATAAAGATGGAGCGGATGTTCATGCAGAACTTGCGTTCAAGGGAGATTGCGGCCGAGGTCATGGGGCGCAAACGCCCGCTTTACGAGGGCAAGCTGCTCGACCGCGACATCCACATTGCCGACATCGACGTGCCGGAAAACTCACTATGGGCCGGCAAGACGCTGCGCGAGCTCGAACTGAGGAACAAGTATGGTGTGCACGTCAGCAGCATCCTGCGCGGCATACAACGCATAAATATCCCCAAAGGAAGCTCCGTGATATATCCCGGCGACAAAATCCAGGCCATAGGAAGCGACGAACAGCTGACGGCACTCAGCTCGGCGGCCAACCGGGAGACGATGCTAAAAGACCCCGACATAGAGAAAAGGGAGATGAAACTGCGACAAGTGGTCATCAGCGCAGACGGCGCCTTCACGGGAAAGACGATGAAGGAGAGCGGCATCAGGGACAAATTCAACTGCATGGTCGTCGGCCTTGAAGAGGGGAAAGAGAACCTTTCGCTCGTTGACCCGTCGCGGAAATTAGAGAAAGACGACATCATCTGGATTGTAGGCGAGGAGGAAGACATACAAAGGTTTAACGAGAATAATTAAGAATTAACTTCATGCGATAACGCCGCCCAAAACCGGCGACATTGCGAAAAGCCGTCTTTTGCACTACAAAAGACGGCTTTTCAGCATTCAAAAGGTGCCCTTTTGCAACGTAAAAGGACACCTTTTGCAAACACCTTGGCGCACGGCGACACTACATGACGGCGCCAAGCCTCCGCCAACTTAGCGCAAGTACTTGCCTCACAGGCCTTTACACGACTTCACGGTGCTTACCACACGAGATTACAGCGTGCCTTGCTTCAGCTGTTCAACATACATGGCTAAATAATGTAGGCCTTCTCCTGAACCTTAACCGTTGCCATACCACCCTCACGGACGTTTCCTAATACCACTGCACTGCATTGCTGAAACCGCTGCGCTTGTCGTACTTCAAGGCATCGGTAAGCGTCGCGGCGTTGCAACGGAAAGAGAAGTTATACGACGTATAAGGCGCCAGCACCACGGAGCAGCTCATGTTAAAGCAATGAAGGTCACGGTTTATAGAGGCCGTAGTCATTGAAATGTCATGGTTCTCGAAGTCGTAACCTGACGAGAAACTTATGTTCCAACCGTCGCTTATACGTATGTTACCGCTGAAATTGAGCGTCTGTGAGAACTCATAGGGATAGCGCATGGTGTTCTTGTTGAACTTACTCCTGTCCGTACTTTCCCTCATCGATATACCGTAACCTACGGTCAACGACCACGGCATTGAGAACTTCATGTATCCGTCCTCGTCGGTCTCGGCCTTGCCGGCACTCTCCTTGCGTGCGCCACGCTGCCCGCGCACGAGGTCGTCGTCAACGTTTGTCTCGATGTCGGTATTGTCCATCTCGTCGGTTTGCTCCTCGTCGTCCTCCTTGTCGTCACCGCCGCCAAACCATTTCTTGAGCTTCTCAGGCGTGAGAGTGAACGAAATGTTCTGCGACATACCCTGGAAACGACCGAAACGGCCGCGGCTATACTCGGTGTGCGTGCCCACGTAAGGGTTGCCGTTCTCGTCAAGGTCATAGGCGTATGTGGCGAACACGGCGTTAAGGTTGAACGTATAGTTCTTCCACCACTTAAGACGCAGCCTTACTTGCAGGTCGCTCCACGGGCGCAACTTGTCCGCCATGTTGTAGCCCATGTTGAAACCGAGCTCGTCGATGATGCTTATTTTCTTGTAACCCGTGGAGTCCTTGTCCGACTTAATCTTCATCTCGATGTTGTTGCTGACGTCCAACGTCAGGCTTCCGGTCTTCCCTCGCGACGGCACACCGAACAGGCTGTTGGCAAACGGTGAGTATTCAACCAGTTCAACGCTGCCGTCTGGGTTGGTACGCTGGTATGTCTCGTAGTAACGCGAGCCGTTGTCGGGCGCATAGCTGAATGTCAACGAAGGAGTTATGACGTGGCGTATGGCCTGGATTTTGTCGCCGAATATTTTTTTGCTCGGCACCCAGAAACCGTAAAGTTTGGTCGAAGCACTGAGGCTGAGGTTCCAGTCGTAGACGTTGTAGAAGCCGTACAGCGTGTCACGACGTGCCTCTTGGGCACCCTCGTCCCATGATTGCATCACCTTGTTCGTGTACATTCGGTCGGTGAAATTGAACGAAGGGTTAATGTTTATATAATTAAACAAGGTGAAGTTGGCCTGTATCGGAATGTTATGTTGGAAACCGTTGCGCCAGTCTTTTATGAGGTTCGACTTGAACAGCAAATCCTCCTTAGTGTCTATCGAGTTCCTAAGCTGGCCTGTGTAGCTCATCGATATTTTCTCGTACCACCGTTCTTTTCCTGCCATGTGCTTGCGCTTGAAGGGATAGAAACGGCTCACCGAGATGTTCAGGTCAGGCAGGGTGAGGCTTATTGTGGAGTCAAGCATATTCTGGCTGAGGTTTGCCGTACCGCTGAGCGTCAGCCCGAGGCTCGAGAAAGTGCTGCTCCAGCTCACGCTCGACGTGCGCAAGCTCTGGGTGTAACTTTGCGGGTTATACATACTGTTGAGGTTGTTGCGCTCATAGTCTGTAGTCGCAAAGTTGACGCTTGCCGACAAAGAAGTGAACGGATTGGCCTTTGAGTCCTGCCTGTGGCTCCACTGCAGCTTGAAGCTCGTTTGCTCGCTGTAGTCAGGCATACCCTTGTCGCCGTTCTTGGTGTTCTGGTAACTGAAGAAGAAGCTGCCGCTGTAACGGTAACGCTTGCGGTAGTTCGAGGCTACCGACACGCCCCACGACCCTTTCGTATAGATTTCGCCGAGCAGCTTCAAGTCCCACTTGTCGCTCACGGCAAAGTAATATCCGCCGTCGCGCAGGTAGAAGCCGCGCGAACTTTCGTCGCCGTATGAAGGCATGATGAAGCCGCTCGAATAGCTCTTCGTGAACGGGAAGAAGCCGTAGGGGATAGCCAGCGGCAGGGGAACGTCGGCCACCACGAGGTAGGCAGGGCCGAAGACGACGTCCTTGCCGGGGCGGACCTTGGCGCGCGAGAGGGCTATGTAGAAGTCGGGATGCTCCTGGTCGCACGTAGTGTAGCGGCCGTGTTGCAGGTAAAGCACGCCGCTCGAGTCGCGCTTCGACTGCTCGCTCGAGAGGAAGCCGTCCTGTTGCTCCGTATAGACGCTGTTGATAAAGCCCTTCTTCGTCTTGAAGTTAAACGACATCGTGTCGCTCTCGTAGGTGTCCTGCCCCATCGTAAACACGGGCTTGCCGTCCACATTGCCCGTAGTGTCGGCCGTACCCGTGGCGTGCACGAGGCTGCTGTCGAGGCTCATCTGTATGCGGTCGCTCTTCAGGTTCATGTTCTGGTACTTCACGTTTGAGCTTCCGTACAGCCACGCCCTGCGCGAGGTGGCGTCGTAGACGAGCGAGTCTTCCGACGAGAACTCCACCGGTGCGTCAAGGCTGTTAGACTTCTTGCGGTTCATGCTGTCAAGACGGATGGAGTCGTCCACCTGCTTGTTGTGCTTGTATATTGCAAGAGTGAGCGAGTCCATCTTCGTTGTGTCAGGCTCCGCCGAGGCCACGGCAGTGTCAACAACGGCCGTATCGGCCGCCGCGACCGAGTCAGTCGGCACGGCAGACGCCACCGCCGACGAGTCTTTCTGCCCGTCGCCGGCATGGCTACGCCCGAAAAAAGGCATGGATGGTTCTGCCATCATAAACATGAAAGCTGACAGCAGAATGAATATCACAGTCTTCGTTCTCATTGCAATGCAGGGTGCAAATTTACGGAAATAAAACTTAATAGCACGCCAAATTCTCCTTTTTCTTGATTATTTAACTTTTCAATCCGGCTTGGGATGACACCCGCCCCTACCCCACACGCCTCAATGAATAACCTAACCTGCAACCGTACCGCCAGCTATCGCCAGCATACGAACAGCCACGCAAAGGCAAAACCAGCGGCAATCAGCGTCATCCCGTAACCCACTGACACCCAACGACTTGCCCATTTGCCACCTTTTACCCTGCAAAAGGGCATCTCTTAGCCCGTAAAAGATGCCCTTTCGCAAGGCAATATGCCATGTCTTGCACGACGGAAGACAACACAACACCCCTAAAACGGCCCCGACCTGCCACGCCGTTTTGCCAAAAACATCGCGTTTTCTTTTATTCCACAACCTTAACCAACAAGCCAAAGCAACGCTTTACATTATGCATTATTTGCACAACCAGCATATATACGCTTATTCCTTATCAATATCCTAAAATATGGGCACTTACCGTTTATCGATAAATCCTTACCGTCGTTTCCTTTCCTAAACTTGATTATCTCGAACTGGTCTGGGTTAAACTTGTGAAGGAATGTTATCGGCACCCCCATACATCCTCCGTAATCCGAAGGTATGTCTTGCGTTTTATCAACATTGATACCGTCAAAATTATCGTATTTCGCATACTCTTCCTCATGCCCACGGTACGTTTTAGTCAGCACAATATCCTCATGTCGCTTGTCTATTTCTAAGTTCGTAAGCCACAAACAGTTATTCGGCGAAATTATCCTATTGCCCCAACTGTCAATTCTGGCTTCTGTTCCATACAATTCATAACTGTCAGGAACGATAAAGCCAGATATACCCCTGCCAAGGTTTACACCCAACCAAACCTTATTATCCTTGATTAATTCAAATATCTCTTTATAAGTTATCGCATTAATATTTCCTATTATAAGGAATTTTTTATCGTACTTTATCAGTTGGGCTACATATTCCCTAAACAACGAGAACGGAGGATTAGTCACCACAACGTCGGCCTGTTTCAGAAATTCGATGCTTTCACGACTACGGAAATCTCCGTCACCCTTAAAGTAAGAAACATCTATGGCCTCATTGTCGCCACGCAGACAATCCTTGCCTGTATATTCATAAAAGCAGCCATTGCCGTTTTCTCCTGATGAAAACAAGTCATGCGCCTGTTCCTTATAACACGCCGTTATAAGTTTCTTTAGTCCAAACTCCTCGAAGTTCGCGACAAAATAATTGAAAAAGTTGCTTCTCCGAGGGTCATCGCAGTTACAATAAACCACTTTACCCATAAAGTGTTTCTTGTAATATTGCAACTCGTTTGCGATGTCTACCAACTGAGTGTAAAACTCGTCACTCTTTAATTTCTTGGCCTTCTGCAACAACTTATTCGTAGCATTCCTTACCATTGTTTCCTCATTATATTAAAGCCGTACAACCGTCAACGTCCATTCGCCGTAAGCTGTTCGAACAATTCGCATCCCAACATTTGCAGGGAAGTCCTTGATATGTCAAGCATGACGTTCAACATCTGCCCGGCACTCCACCTTTCTCCGTTACCTTGAGTATATATTGAGGCCGCTTGGAGCATGATAACCTTATCTTTATGTTTAACAAACCTGTTCTTGCACAAGTTCGTATTAATGGGCATTCCATAATTAGCTGCCGTTAACCGGTCTAACCTATTCAACATTCCAGAGTTATATTCCAACGTTACCACTCGTCCGTCGGGTCTTTCTATCAAGACATTTTCCGTCAGGAAGTTAGACCCTTCAAGGAATAACACATAAGGGAAATATGCCTCCGACAACATTAAATTTGCTATCTCCGATATATTTTTATGCGCTCTTTCTATTGCATTGCCGGCAGCCATCAAATCTTGGTCATTATTTTTACCTACCAACTTACCTTTTCTTATATTCTCAATGTCCTTGCCTTGATGCTTTGCCTCGGTAACTAACACTACCCTCCAGTTGCCTTCATCGTCTTTTACCTCTACTATTTCGCCGTCAGGGATAATACTTGAGTTTGCGACAAAAAGGGTTTGCCCCAACTCTGGGTCAACTTTCCTTAATGCTTCGTTTATTTCTTCTTTTCTTATACTATCCCTATGCCTGAAGGCCAACCGTGGATATTCATTTTCAAGACGCTTCACCACAAGATGCGATATTTGCCCTACGGTCATATCATGCAGCTTGGCTTCATCGCTGAAGATGCCAACCACACCTTGAGCATCCTTTTGTTGGTCTGTCAGCCTATCCGATTGATTTTTCTTTACCATACATCTATTGCACAAAACATTGAACTACAAAGATACACAAAAAACACAACAACCAACCAAACGGCAAACAAAAATCATGATTTTACCTGCATATTATCAACCGAACCACTTTCACGAAACATTAAACATTCAAACGTTGAAAAGAATTACTAACTGAAACCAAGAAAGTTATTGCAACTTATAAAACTTTGCAAACGCACAATCGTACACACGTGCAACAAACTCCCTCGCATTCAACATAATGCACTTGTAGGTCTTGCACGGCAAAGTCCAAAGCTATTTACATTAGCCCCGTAACCCACTGACAACCAACGACTTGCTCGTTTGCCACCTTTTACCCTGCAAAAGGGCATCTCTTAGCTCGTAAAAGATGCCCTTTCGCAAGGCAATATGCCATGTCTTGCACGACGGCAGACAACACAACACCCCTAAAACGGCCCCGACCTGCCACGCCGTTTTGCCAAAAACATCGCGTTTTCTTTTGCCTTGTACCTTATTTTATGTAATTTTGCCATGCCGAAAGCACGGCTTTACATAAAGCCGTAAAAGCTCTATCGAACAAACAAAACTACAAAGCATACGATACATTATGAACGAGAACACAGAACAAGGAACATCAAAGGTATTCTTCACCGACTTCCGTTGCCGCCCAGACGAGGGACGAACCGACAAGCTGAAAAGGCTCATAAAGGCGGCTGGCATCGACCAAATCGACCTTGACGGCAAGTTCGTCGCCATAAAGATGCACTTCGGCGAACTTGGCAACATGAGTTTCCTGCGCCCCAACTACGCACGCGCCGTGGTTGACATGGTGAAGGAACGCGGCGGAAAGCCGTTCCTGACAGACTGCAACACGATGTACCCCGGCAGCCGCAAGAACGCCATTGAGCACCTATATTGCGCCTGGGAGAACGGTTTTACGCCGATGACCGTTGGCTGCCCCGTAATCATCGGCGACGGACTGAAGGGCACTGACGACATTGCCGTGCCCGTTGTCGGGGGCGAATACGTCAAGGAGGCAAAAATAGGACGTGCCGTGATGGATGCCGACGTGTTCATTTCGCTCACTCATTTCAAGGGCCACGAGATGGCAGGTTTCGGCGGTGCAATCAAGAATATCGGCATGGGATGCGGCTCAAGGGCCGGCAAGACCGACCAACACTGCAACGGCAAGCCGCGCATCGATGCCGACAAGTGCCGGGGATGCAGGCGCTGCCTGGCTGAATGTGCCAACAACGGCCTTGAGTTTGATGCCGAGCGGAGGAAAATGTCGATAAACCTCGACAACTGCGTGGGCTGCGGCCGCTGCGTGGGGGCGTGCAACTTCGACGCAATCAGCTTCCGCAACGATGCCGCGGTGAAGGAATTGAACTGCCGCATGGCTGAATACACCAAGGCTGTAGTCTACGGACGTCCCAACTTCCACGTCTCCGTGGTATGCGATGTGTCGCCTACGTGCGACTGCCACTCGGGCAACGACGTGGCAATAATCCCCGACGTGGGTATGTTTGCGTCGTTCGACCCCCTGGCAATCGACCAGGCTTGCGTTGACGCTTGCCTCAAGCAGACGCCCCTGCCGGGCACACAGCTCACCGAGGAGATGGCCCGCCCCGGCTTCTGCGACCATCACGACCACTTCGACAACGTAAACCCGAACACTGAATACAAGTCGTGCCTCGCCCACGCCGAGAAAATCGGACTGGGCAACAGAAGGTACGAGCTTATTAAAGTAAAGTAGTTTTAAAGGTAAAACGGTAAAAAAGTAAAAAGGTAAAACACGTTCAGTAAAATATGGCTAAGCTCTAAAGCCATTAAGTGTTTTACCTTTTTACTTTTTTACCGTTTTACCTTTACTCAAAGAGTCCTTCCATCTCCTTAAACCTGCGCAGCCCTTCGCCGCCGTGCTTGGCCACGCTGCGCTCGGCCTGTTCGAGCGTTTTCTCGCGGTCGAGCTTAGTTTTAGAGAAGAACTTGTCGGCATAACAGATGACCTTTTCCTCCAAAGTCTCGGGCAGGAGGTCAACGTGCGGCAGCGGAAGTCCCTGCTCCTCAATCTCCTTCAGCGACAAGCCGGCCCCCGTGTGGCGTTCGCACACGCGGGCATGGCGCGGGTATCCCTCGGCACGCATCATCTCCGCGCCGAGCACTCCGTGGCGTATGTAAGGCTCGTCGCCGAAACATTCAATGTCGGGAGCATCGGTCTTGATGATGCCTATGTCGTGAACCATCGCCGCCTCAAGCAAGAACTGGCGGTCAAGACACAGTTCGGGATGCGCATCGGCGATAGCCAACGCCTTGTCGGCCACGGCCTTGCTGTGCTTCATCAGTATGGAGAGAAGCTCCGGGTTGTCCTTGTAATACTTGTAAATTATTAATTCATAATCCATCTTCTGTGTTTTTATTAATGGAGAATTGAGAATGGAGAGTTGAAAATTATGATTACCTGACGCCTTTTGCCGAGTTCAACGAAAAGGGTAATCATAATTTTCAACTCTCCATTCTCAATTCTCCATCAAACAAAATTACGCATTAATCCAGTCTCTTTCGATGTATGCGATTACGTCGCCGCGGTTGACTTTAGAGCCCTGCTTTGCCGCAATCTCCACCAGCTTGCCGCCAAGTGCGGCAGGGATAGGCTCAAACTCGCCCCACGAAGTGTGTATATGGCAGAACGTCTCGCCTTCCTTGTAATGCTGGCCGATGTACGGTTCAAGGCACGGAGTGCCCTCGCTGCCACCCTCGAAGTCGAAGAACACCTGGCCCTTGCACGGCGACACGATGGCGTCAGCTTTCGCGTGCTTGAACGCTGCGATTTCTTCCGGCTTCAGCGTTGCGCCAAGTTTAGCGTCCTTAGCTTTCTGGAGGTCGGCCAGGAAGCGTTTTTTCGCCGCACCGCTCTTGTAGTCACGATACTGCTCGGGGTGCATTGCAAGCTCGAACAGCTCCTCGTCGTCCTGGCCGTATGCCCATCCGTTCTCGTCCATTTCCTTGCGGAAGTCGTCGAGGGCGTCGGGAATCAGCGTGTGCGGGTCGGCATCCGTGAACTCGCGGCCTTGCGACTTGGCCAGCTCGATGATTTCCGGGTCGATTTCTCCAGGGATTTTTCCGCTCTTGCCGAGTATCATTCCCCACATCGAGTCGTCCATCATCACGAAACGTCCCTTGCCCTGCGCCATGGTCAGGAGGTTCAGGAGGGCGATGTTCTTGACGTATTGCGAGAACGGAGTTACCAATGGTGGATAGCCCACGCGCGGCCAAACGTAAGCCACTTCGTCAAAGAGCTTCACGAGCATATCGTCGGTTGAGTATTCGGGCTTGCCCTTGCTCTTGAGTATTGAGTTGATAGAGCGGTGCACACCGGCCAGGTCCGCCATCATGCTTCCCATCATTCCGCCGGGCAGTCCGCAACCAAGCAGCAGTGAACTCATCAGCTTGTTGCCCGGGTTGATGAAGTAACCGAGCCAGTCGTCGATGAACTCCTGCGTCAGCGTGCGTGCCTGCATATATGCGTTCATATTGATTTCGGCGACCTCGAAGCCCTCGTTCTTCAGCATACTCTGCACCGAAATGATGTCCGGGTGCACCTTTCCCCACGACAGGGGCTCTATTGCCGTGTCGATTACGTCGCCACCGTTGTTGCACACTTCGAGGATTGAGGCCATTGAAAGGCCCGGCCCCGAATGGCCGTGATACTGTATTATTACGTCAGGATGCTTCGTCTTTATGGCCTTGGTCAGCTTGCCGAGCATGGCGGGCTGGCCTATGCCGGCCATGTCCTTGAGGCATATTTCCTCCGCGCCGGCGGCGATGAGCTGGTCGGCTATGTCGCTGTAATACTCTACGGTGTGTATGGGCGACGTCGTGATGCAAAGCGTTGCCTGTGGCGTCATGCCCGCCTCGTTGGCCCACTTGATGCTGGGTATTATGTTGCGCACGTCGTTCAGTCCGCAGAAGATGCGCGGGATGTCAACGCCCTGGGCGTGCTTCACCTTGTACATCAGCCTACGCACGTCGTCAGGCACGGGGTACATACGCAGCGCGTTGAGCCCGCGGTCGAGCATATGGGTCTTAATGCCCACCTCGTTGAACGGCTTGCAGAAGGCACGCACGGCGTCGTTGGGGTTTTCGCCTGCCAGCAGGTTCACCTGTTCGAAGGCTCCGCCGTTGGTCTCCACGCGCGAGAAACAGCCCATGTCTATAATCGCCGGGGCTACGCGCTCAAGCTGGTCTTTAAGCGGTTGGAACTTGCCTGATGACTGCCACATGTCACGATAGACTAAGCTAAACTGGATTTTCTTTTTCATAATTAGATTTTTTTGGTTGCACAACCCCTCACGAGGCCATGTAAATGTTTCAGAACTTGATTGCAAAAATAGGCATTTTTCCGAACAGAAAAACTTTATACCGAAAAAATAACGCCGCTTTTGGCGAATAAAATGATTTTTAACTAAAATGTGGCTTGCCGCGCCTTGTTTTGTAACGCATACCTCGCAAACAGGGGCTTTACGGGCGGTTACGATTTGAAAGTTGTCGGCCCGGATTTCAACAAGGCACTGAACATCCTGCAAAAGGGCATCTTTTAGCCTGTAAAAGGTGTCTTCTTGCAGTGCAAAAGATGCCCTTTTGCAGGACAAGAGGCATTGTCACGCTATATGGACGGGCATTGCCTTCAACGGTTACGGACTGAAACGTAAGGGCTCCTGACGGCCGTCAGAAGTGGAAACCGAGGTTTACGTAGAAATAGGGACGCCCCGTATGGCCCGAATATCCGAGCGAAGCACCTATTGGGCCGAACATACTGTCGTAATAATAAGCCGCCTCGCAACCGAACATCGGCCCGTGCTCGAACATACGGCGGAGCTTGCCGGCACGCTGGCCGAGCGACAAGGAGGCCATCAGGTAGTTATTGTCGCCCATGCGTTGCTGGGCCTTCACCTGCATGGCAAGCAGGGCATTATCGGTGAACTCTATGTGGCCGATGCCGGCAAAGGGCAACTGGTGCTCAAGGTAGAGGCCGTGGAACATCCCGCCCACGGCATTGCGCATAATCAGGGGCACGTCGTCGCCCGACAGCACGCGGCCGTAAAGCATGGGCTGGAGGGCGAAACGACTGCCGAGGGGGAACGACACGCGCCAAAGGAAGTCGAGCACGCTGATGCCCGTGTGCCCCTTCCAACCGATAAAATTATCCGTGTTGTAGCTGAAACCGGCCTTGAGCCTCGCCCCGTGGGTGGTGAAGAACCAGCGGTCTTCAGAGTCGTAGTTGAGGTTGAAGGCATAACTGTAAAGATGGACGTCGTTGAGTTGCTGCTGCGCTGCCGACTGCCCGATGAGTATGTCGTGGAAGTCGTAGAAGTCGGCACGCACGTTGACGTCGCACGAGAAGTTGCGGATGTTGAAGCTCAAGGCCTGCAGGTTGACCGAGTGTTGGTTGTAGGTGAAGTTGTATCCGCGCCTCCCGTCCTCGTAGATGTTTATGTCGTCGTGCCTGAAAACATACGAAAGACCGAGCTTGCCATAGTGCAACGGCACTATGCTGGCGTCCACCCTCGCCATCATACGCTTGCCGAGACGCCCCGTAAACTCAAGCACCACGGGTGTCCTCGTGCCCAATCGGTGCGACATATTAGCCTGCAGGGCCACCATCTCCTCCGTGTCGAAACGCACGCCGAGGTTAATCCTCGTGGTCTTGCGCGAGTCGGCAGTTATCCTCAGTACATAGCTGTCACCCCGCTTGTTGACGTTATACCCCACGTTGGTGTACAGGAAGACCGTACTCAAGGACGTAAGGGCCTCCTCGATGCGCTTCGCCGACACCGTGTCTCCACGCATCAAGCCATATTTAGAGACGATGTATCGACTGTCAGACTCGGCTATACGGTCAAAGCAAACGGAGTCTATCTTGAAAAGCAAGGTCTCGCTCGTGGGTACAGTCCGCCGCAATCCGACGTGCGCCCGGCCGTCGGCCAAGCCCAAAGAGCGGCGCAGGGCAACGAGCTTGTCCCACTGTTTCATGGCCGCCTGCTCGCCGCGCGCTATGAGCGTGTCGATGGCTGCACGGTTGAAACTTGCCGACGAGTAGCCCTTGACGTCAACCTTTATGGGTATGTCGGTCATGGCCCAGTTCTCCTCAAACTTGTTCTTGCAGTTCAGGTCCACTATTTGCAACAGTATGTCGGGCCCGCTTTTAAGTTCGTCCGCAGTTCTCGGGTCGCTCTGCACGGACACTCCTATGATTACGTCTGCCCCCATCCGCTTGGCCAAGTCGGCGGGATAGTTGTTGCGCAGGCCGCCGTCTACGAGAACCATAGCCTTCTTATGTAATTGAGAATTGGCAGTTGATAATTGAGAATTATGATTACCCCTGTTGACGTAAGCACCCTTACAGTCATTGGTATCAGCATTTTTCCCGTCCCTTATAGGGTAATCATAATTCTCAATCCTCAATTCTCCATTCTCAATTCCTAATTTTCCACTCTCAATTTGCGAACTTATCCGCACTGGCGTGAACACTCCCGGTATGGCCATGCTTGCCCTCATGGCCGTTGCGAGATAACCTCCGTGGAAGTCGTATTCGGTGTTGTCAACGATGTTAGTCGCCACACAAGCGAACGGAATGGGCAGTTTGTTGAAGTCGATGGAGTCGTGCCACCCCACGGTAAGCCTCGTGAAAAGGCGCGAAAGGTTGCTGCCGCTGATTAATCCGCCAGCAGCGTTGCGTCCCTTGCGCTTAAACGAGAGCGGGCGTGACAGTATGTAGGTGTTCTGTTTGTCGCGTTCGGCAAGGCTTTGGCTGCGCACATCCACCCTGTCCGACAGCAACACGTTCCAGTCTTGCACGCTGACGAGCGAGTCAAGCGTCTCCGCGTCGTAGCCGATTGAGTACAATCCACCTATCAACGCGCCCATCGACGTGCCCGTGATGATGTCGATGGGCACGCCGGCACGCTCCAAGACGCGCAGCACGCCGATATGCGCCATGCCCTTTGCGCCGCCTCCGCTCAACACTACGGCCACCTTCTTGCGGGGCGTGGGGACAACGCTGTCAGGACGGGACACGACAGTATCACCATAAACCCACCCCAACCCTCCCGAAGGGAGGAGGCTTGAATACCCCGTATCCGACACAGTATCTTCCACAAGGAAGGGTCGTTGAAGGGCGTTGTTGGGCGTTGTCGATAACAAAGGCAACGCCATTATTAATAAGATAAGGCACAAAACAAGGCGCAAACAGGCACGGGCGCAGGGGCCATTCCATACGGAACAGCCATTGCGGTGAGTGCTTTTAACAACTGTCTTGCGCCTGTTCATCATCTCAAAAGCATATTAAGCTCCCTCCCTTCGGGAGGGTTGGGGTGGGTGTTAACTTCTTATTCGTGCCTTGCAAACCTCTCTTCGGCCAGTTTCTCATACTTAGTGCCGGGCCGTCCGTAGTTGGCGTAGGGATAGATGCTAATCCCCCCGCGCGGCGTAAACAGCCCCGTCACCTCTATATACTTAGGTTCCATCAGGCGGATGAGGTCTTTCATGATGATGTTTACGCAGTCTTCATGGAAGTCGCCGTGGTTGCGGAAGCTGAAGAGGTAGAGCTTCAGGCTCTTGCTCTCAACCATCTTTACGTCTGGGATGTAGCTTATGCGGATTTCGGCGAAGTCGGGCTGGCCCGTGATTGGGCACAGCGAGGTGAACTCCGGGCAGTTGAAACGCACCCAATAGTCGTTGTCCTGGTGCTTGTTCACGAATGTTTCGAGCACCTCGGGGGCGTAATCCATGCGGTATTCAGTGGTTCTTGAACCGAGCAACTTGAGTCCTTCACCATCTCTACTGCCAGCACCCACCCCATACCCCTCCCGAAGTGAGGGGCCTTGAATGGCCTTGTCGGTAGATGTAAACGTATCAAGAGAGCCTCCGTTGCATTCCAGCTCCCCTCCCTTTGGGAGGGGTTGGTGGTGGGTGTTAGGTGTTTCTATCATAAATTGAATATCCTTAAGATGTTGTAATTAATGCCTTCGTCGTAAACGTCCTCGCCCTCGTGCTGCTTGGTCTTGCGCACAACGCGCACCGTGAGGGGCAGGACGACTATTTCGTAGAGTGTCTTCAGCACCACCTGCGACACGATTAGCGATGCCATCTCGCCGGCAGGCACTACGCCGGAGAGCGCCAACGGGAAGAACACGAGCGAGTCGGCAGTCTCGCCGAACAGCGTGCTCACCACGGCGCGCACGGAGAAATGGCGGCCGTGCGACGATATTTTCATGCGGCTCATCACGTAGGCGTTGATGAAAGAGCCTACGAGGAAGGCCACGAACGAGGCTGCGGCTATGCGCGGGGCGAGGCCGAACACGGCGTGGAAGCCCTCGTCGTTGTGCCAGTAAGGCGCGCCGGGAATGGCATCGGCCAGTGCCCCGAAGGCCACGAAGATGAGGTTCATGGCGAAGCCAAGCCAGATTAAGAGCCTTGCTTTGCGAAATCCCCACACCTCGCAGACGCAATCATTAATGATGTATGACACGGGAAAGACCAGCAGTCCACCCGTGATGTTCATCGCGCCAAACGATATTTGCTTTGTTTCCAGTACGTTCGCCGTAATCAGGCAAACGCAGAACAGCGTGCTGAAAAGCATGAACAGCACACTGACTTGTTGTCTACGTTGTTCCATTTTCTTGTTTTTAAAGAGGTTAGACAAGCACTCTATTTTTTTGTTTTACGGTTATTGGGTTATGAGGTCTTACGGTTTTGGGGTTATGAGGTTTTACGGTCGTTCGGTTCGAGGCCTTACTGTATTTCAACAAGGCTGCATCGCCATAACCGCACAACCTCATAACCTTACAACCTCAAAGCCTCATGACCTTACACTCTTCGCGAGTGCAAAATTACAGCAAATTATCGTCACTTCCGCCGTTTTGCGCCACATTTTTCATGGCCTAAGCTAACCTATTGATAGTCAATACGTTATCTACAGCCTTGCGAAAGGGCATCTTTTGCAGGGTAAAAGATGCCCTTTTAGCGTGCGTTTTGCCACGTTTTGCAAGGCGAAAGATACCCTTTTGTAAAACAACGCCTCAACGATTGATGAAAAAGTGCAGGCAAGTCGATATTTTGGAAGATTTTGTTTGCCTTGTCACCATTTAACGCTAACTTTGCATTAAACTGTAAACTAAAACGCAATAAACGATGAAAAAAGCATTAACCGTTGCCGCCCTTGCGCTCGCCGCGCTGTCCGCCACGGCGCAGGAGACGGCCTACAAAATCACGGGCACGGTGCCCGAAGGGGTCAAGAAGGTGTATTTGTACGCATTGGCTGAGCGCGCAGCGATTGACAGCGCTACCGTAACCGACGGGAAATATGTGCTCGACGGCACGCGACCGAAGGACGACATACTCGTAGTTGACATCGACAACAGCGCCATTATGCTGTTCAACGACGGCACGCCCGTGGACTTCGACATGGCAACAAATACGCTCGACGGCTCTGAATTGAACAAGAAGCTGCTTGAATGCCACACCTACCTGTCGCGCAACTCGGCCGAACTTGACTCGCTGTTCATGGAGTTCGACAAGGCCATGAAAGACCCTTCAGAGGCCGGGAAGGCAAAGGCGGAGGAACTGTCGGCCAAGTTTGACGCCATGAGGCGGCAGGCATTGGCCGAGGAAATAGCCGTAGTAAAGGAGAACAAGGACAACCTCATACCGGCCGCAATGCTCGGCCAGCTCTGCTATTCGCTCGACTACGACCAGCTGAAGGAGCTGTTGCCCGAGACCGCCCCTTACTACAACCACCCTGCCGTGGCACGTGCCAAGGCGCAACTGGCCAGTCTCGAGAAGCGCAGACCGGGCCTTCCGTTCACCGACTTAACGATGAACGACACCGAGGGAAAGCCCCGCAAACTGAGCGAGTGGTGCGGCAAGGGCAACTATGTGTTG
Source organism: uncultured Prevotella sp. (assembly GCA_944319815.1). Lineage (GTDB taxonomy): Bacteria > Bacteroidota > Bacteroidia > Bacteroidales > Bacteroidaceae > Prevotella. The sequence continues at coordinate 34,512 of CALUEX010000022.1, forward strand.
GTTGATTTCTGGGCAAGCTGGTGCGGCCCGTGCCGCCAGGAGATGCCCAACGTCGTGGCGAACTATAAGAAATACCACGGAAAAGGCTTCGAGGTCATTGGCGTTTCGTTCGACAACAACGCCGAAGCGTGGAAGGCTGCAATCAAACAGATAGGCATGGAATGGCCTAACATCAGCGACCTGAAGGCCTGGCAGTCGGCCGCCGTCACCGTCTACGGCATCAAGGCCATACCCGCCAACATCCTGCTCGACGGCGAAGGCAAGATAGTTGCCACCGACCTCCGCGGCGGCGCACTCGGCGAGAAGCTGAAGGAGGTATATGGATTTTAATCTTTTGGTAGTTAAAGAAGTCAAAGAAGTTAAAGGAGTTAAAGACAAATGCCTTGTTGGTAAGAGTGGATATAAATCCCAACTACCAGCAAGGCATTTGTCTTTAACTCCTCAGCGACCACAGGGAGCGATAACTCCTTTAACTCCCTTAACTCCTTAATATCATCCTACCGTTATCTGCCTAACCACGTTCTGCTCCTCTTTCTTGAGCTTGGGCAGCGTCACTGTAAGCACGCCGTCAGCCACCTTGGCCGATATGTTGTTGCGGTCAACGTCGTCGGGGAGGATGAGCGTCTGCTCAAACTTTGAGTAAGCGAACTCACGGCGCAGGTAATGCGCTTTCTTGTTATCCTCGTTATGCTCCTTCTTGCTTTCCATCTTGATGTGCAAGTCACCCTCCTGGTTGAGGTGAACGTTGAAGTCTTCCTTCGTCATTCCCGGTGCTGCAACCTCCACTTCATAGTCAACCGCGCTTTCCTTCACGTTTATAGCCGGTGCGGTAGCGTTCGTCCTCGGCATGAAGTCAGTATCAAAGAAATCGTTAAATACGTCCGGTAACCAACTGTTTTTACGATTAACTGGTGTCATAATAATTGTCTCCTATTCGTTAAATGTTTTTATTTTCATTATTGTTTACGGCCTCAACCATTGCTTTCGGCCTTCACCAAACGTATTGCAAGTAACGTACCACAACGCTGATTGCGCCAAAATGTCTTACAAATAAGACATTTTGGCGCAATTAGCAAATTGAGAATTGAAAGTTGGGAATGGAAAATTATGATTACCTTATATATTTATTACGTTCCCGATAGCACCGTATCATTAAACAAAGGTAATCATAATTCTCCATTCCCAACTCTCAATCCTCAATTAAACTGCCTGATTATTGCGCCCCGATAGCACCGTATCATCAATCAAAGGTAATCATAATTCTCCATTCCCAACTCTCAATTCTCAATTAAACTGCCTGATTATTGCGCCCCGATAGCACCGTATCATTAATCAAAGGTAATCATAATTCTCCATTCTCAACTCTCAATTCTCAATTAAATCACCTTATTCCGCTGTCGTAGTCGGCATTATTGAGCTTGCGTTGCTCGGCCTTATACTTGCGGCCATGGCTGAAGTTGTAAGACAGGGTAATGTAAACCATGTTGCCGTTGTCCTTTATCCACGTCTTGTAATGCGACTTGTAATAGCGGCTGTCGGTGTGTCCCGGGTATTCGTAGCCATGCGGATAGCCTACGAGTATTGCTCCGAGACCCACACGCAAGTCTTTCCACCTGTAGTTTACGCGCAGGTCCGACGAGTTCTCTCCTCCGCTCATGCTCTCTCCGTAGTAGCTTTTCGGCGTGTTGTAGAAGTCCGCCGTCACCGTCCAATTACCCAACATGAGGCTTGCGTCGATACCATACCGCCAACTGTTGAACGTGTGCCGGTAAGTAAGTCCGCGGCTGTCGTAACGTTGGAATGCACCGTACAGGCTGAAGTCGAGCACGTCTTTTATCGCGTGGAGCGTGAAATTCATGCGCGCCCACTTCTGTATCATGGCGCGTTGGTTCTCCGGTCGCGACACAATAAGGTATGTTCCGTCGGCCTGTTGCTCAGGTATGTAGCTTGACATGATGACGTCAGGCGCGTATGCTAATCCTCCATTGACCCACCAACTGAACAAAGGAAGGTTCCAACTACACACAAAGTATGTGGAGTAAGAGGCATACGACTTCAGGTTTACGTTGCCGTCGCCGGCCATCATGTCGCTGCTTTGCTGGCGGACGTCGCTAAGTTGCGAGAGCGAAGGCACTCCTTGGCTCACCTCTCCGGCAAGCATTATTGACACGTTCTTGATTGCGTTGGTCTGCAAAGTCAGCCTCGGGCGGAACGTCCACTTCTCAAATCCGATGTCGCCTTGGTGGATTGATGCCCTGTTTGCACCCACACCGACCTGGTAGTTGAGCCAGGCGAACTTGCCCTGGAGCTGCGCAAAGAGGTAAAGGTTGTTCGAGTTGAGCAGCGCATCGGTGTTAACCGCGCCGGTATAGTCGTTGTCCGTGCGGCTGATTGAGAACTCGCCGCCGGCTGACAGAGTGGCTTTCTTGAACTCCTTGGCATAGATTGCCTCTGTGATTAGCGAGTATTTCTTGCCCAAAGTGGAGTAACTGTAGTCGTTTATGGGGTCTGCCAGCATCGACTGTGACGGCGATTGGTCGAACAGGTACTGGCGCATCAGGTAGTCATAGTCGGTGTGTATATATGTTCCTACGACGTTTGCGACGATGCTTTGCCGGTGCGGCAGCTTGGCGGAGAAGTACAGGTCGAGCGACGGCGTGTAGCCGCTTGACGACGCCTTGTTGTACTGGTACAGGTCTGGCTGCCCCGTCTCTATGGCCAGCTGGTTGACACCGCGGTAGGGATTGTTGCTTATGTTGATGTTGAAACGCGCGTTGAAGGTGTACTTGTCAGGCTCGGCAAAGTTGTAACCCAGCTGGAAGTCGTGCGTGTTATACATGAAAGGGGTGTTGTATCCGCGGTATTCGCGGTGGCGCGTCGTGCCGTCCGGGAAGTAATAGTCGGCCGTCTCGTCATACCGCCGCTTGTCGTAGTCGCGGTAACTGAAGTTGTAGTTGAAGCTGAACTCCGACTTCTTGTGGTTGAACTTGAAGTAAGCGTTGCTGTTGTTGAAGCCTGTCGTGAACGCCTGCATTGCCTGCACGCCGCCCACGTAGCCTGAATACCGTCGCTTGACGATGTAGTTTATCACGGCATCGAGCGACGTGTCGGAGTAGCGCACGCCCGGGTTCTCGATGTATTCAACGCGGATTACCTCGTCGGGTTGCAACGCGAGGATGTCCTGCGTGCCGGCTTTAACGTCGTTGATGCGCACCTGCACGCCACCGCCGCGCAGCGAGGAGATGGTCTGTTGCACAGGGTCAACCTTCAGTCCGGGCAGCATCATCAGCTTCAGCAGGTCGTAGCCGTTGGCCGACGAGCGTGCCATCTTCCTTGTGGGCAGGAACAACGTGCGGTCAACTTTCTGTATAGTGCGCATCCCGTTTACTGTAACCTCGCCGAGAACGAGCGTCGTGTCTACCGCCAACGTGTCCGTCTGGGCTGATGCCGTGGCGCAAAATGCCACGGCGGCAAGTGTTGTCAATAGCTTGTAAGTCATCTTTTTGCCTGTTAAATATTTGCGTTATGCTTTATAAACGCATTAACTTTTTTTTACAATCAATGTCGATGCAAAGGTAAAACGTTTACAATTATTTATACGTTTTAAGGCATTAAAACGTGACAACGCTTAACAATTATTAAACAAAAGGAGGCTGCTTTATTTTCGGTTGGTTGCCATTGGCTTTGCAAAAGGCCGTGAATTGCAATGCAAAAGGCCACCTTTTAGCTTCTAAAAGGTGGCCTTTTGTAATCTAAAAGACGGCATATTGGCAAGCCGTTGATTGTCAAGCATTTAGAAAGAAGCCCACAATAGGGCCAATAAGGCCGATAAGGCTGATGCGACTGATAGGCCAAATAACCACTAACAATCAGCAAAAGCACATCAAGCTCCCTCCCTTCGGGAGGGTTGGGGTGGGTGTTTACAAATCCGACGCGGCGTACTTCGTCCTGTAAAGTCCGTCGATTATGCTGTCGGCCAAGCTGATGTTAGGCACCTTGATGACGTCGCAGCCAAGAGCCTCGGCCGCAACCATGAATATTTCAGATGCCGGGATGATGACGTCGGCACGGTCAGCCTTCAGCCCGTATTGCTCTATGCGCTCCTCAACGCTCAAGGCCTTGAGCTTGCCGTAGATGCTCCTGATTTCGCTGACGGTCACCTCGCGCGTCTCCTTGTCTGAGTGGGAGAGCTTGAACAGCTTGTTGATGTTGCCTCCCGAGCCTATGATGCGTATGCCGGGCAAATCCTTGGCAAAGCGGCGCAGGTCGGCTTTCATGTTCTCGATGGTCTCTTTCGACACCATGCCGCCAAGCATACGCAGCGTGCCTACGTTGTACGACTGGCTGTGGATGAGCGCCCCGTCGTGCAGCAGGGATATTTCCGTGCTGCCTCCACCCACGTCGATGTAGGCATAGTTGCCCGTCGCGCTCTCGATGTTCTCCACGATGTTATTGCAAAGCAGGCGCGCTTCCTCGCGGCCGTTGATTATTTCCAGGTTGATGCCCGTGGCTTCATAGAGCTTCTTCAGCACCTTCTTGCCGTTCTCGGCGTCACGCATGGCCGACGTGGCACAGGCGCGATAGTCGTCAACCTGGTTGAGCTTCATCAACTGGCGGAAGGCTTTTAGCATATGTTTCATCATGAGCATACGCTCCTTTGAGACCTTGCCGAGGGTGAACACGTCTGAGCCGAGGCGCAGGGGGACGCGCATATACATCACGCGCGAAATCTGTTGGTTGCCGTCCTGGGCCGTCCTGAAGTTCTTTATGAGCAGTCGCGCTCCGTTCGAACCGATGTCTATTGCTGCTAATCTCATGTATTTTTATTTTAAGGAGTTAAAGAAGTTAAAGGAGTTATCGCTCGCTTTGCTCGCTAGGAGTTAAAGACAAATGCTTTTACGGTTGCGCTTTCTCCTTATGGTTTATTATCTTTTTATATCTGGGAGTTAAAGAAGTTAAAGGAG
>CALUEX010000023.1 GCA_944319815.1 uncultured Prevotella sp.
CCAATAATTTTACGTAACTCGCTGATTATCATTGTGCGCTATATGATGGCGCAAAAAAGTGATGAAGTCAGGAAAAAGGCATCCCTGCGTAAAGAGTGCAAGGATGCCTTTTATACTAAATGCAAACAGGGCGTGACTATCCGTTCTGCCTGTATTTCTCGGCCTGTTGGCGTATCAGCTCAATATCGTCGAAATAGTTGATTTTCATCGCCTCGCGAACATCATGCAGGGTCTGCGCCGCAACTTCGCGGGCGGCCTCCGAGCCACGCTTCAAGATGTTGTACACTTCGGGAATGTCCTGCTCGAACTCATGGCGACGCTGACGGATAGGCTCAAGCTGGCGGTCGAGTACCTTGATGAGGAACTTCTTGCACTTCATGTCGCCCAGCCCGCCACGGCGGTAGTGGTCTTTCAGCTCGTCAAGGCTCTTGTACTCCGGCCAGAACTCGGCGAAGTCGTCAGCCGTGCTGAAAGCATCGAGATAAGTAAACACGGTGTTACCCTCCACCTTGCCTGGGTCTTCAACGCGCAAGTGGCCAGGGTCGGTGTACATACTCTTGACCTTCTGCTGCATCTCCTTCGACGTGTCTGACAGGTAAATGCAGTTGCCGAGGCTCTTGCTCATCTTAGCCTTGCCGTCAGTGCCCGGCAGACGGCAGCACACAGAGTTGGTGGGCAACATGATTTGTGGCTCCACCAAAACGTCGCCGTATATGTAATTAAAGCGTTTCACGATTTCGCGCGTCTGCTCAAGCATCGGCTCTTGGTCCTCGCCCGCCGGAACGGTGGTCGCCTTGAACGCCGTGATGTCGGCCGCCTGGCTTATGGGATAAGTGAAGAAGCCCACGGGGATGCTCGCCTCGAAATTGCGCATCTGGATTTCGGTCTTCACCGTAGGGTTACGCTGCAGGCGCGACACGGTCACAAGGTTCATGTAATACACCGTCAGTTCGGCCAGTTCGGGTATCATCGACTGCACGAAAAGCGTAACCTTCTGCGGGTCAAGCCCGGCCGAAAGGTAGTCGAGAGCCACCTCTATAATGTTCTGCCTTACTTTCTCGGGGTTGTCTGCGTTGTCGGTCAATGCCTGTACGTCAGCAATGAACACGAACATACGGTCGAAGTCGCCCTCGTTCTGGAGCTCTACCCTGCGGCGCAATGAGCCCACGTAGTGCCCCAGGTGCAGACGCCCTGTAGGACGGTCGCCGGTAAGTATGATTTTTCCCATTATCCTTACTCTTTCTCTATACTTTATTTTTACGAGTTGCAAACTTACTAATTTTTTCAAGAAAAACAGCATGAAAAAGATATATTTGTGCTTTAATCATACAATAACGAAAGCAAAACGCACACAAATGAGCTATCTTTGCACAAAACAAATGGACTAACATGGATGAAATTCGAATGAAGACAGAAACGTTGAAACAAACCGCAACGGCACGGACTCTTGAAAGGATGCAGTGGTTTAACGAGCCCGAACAATGGGAAGTGAAGGGCAGCTCGCTGACAATGTGCGTAACGCCACGAACCGACTATTGGCGCATATCCCATTACGGTTTTACCGTGGACGACGCGCCATTCCTCTACACGATGCGCGGAGGTGAGTTTGAAGTGAAAGTGAAAATATCAGGCGACTATAAAAAACGCTTCGACCAAGCGGGACTGATGCTGCGCATCGACAAGGAGAACTACATAAAGGCGGGCATCGAATACGCCGACGGGAGGCATAACCTAAGCGCGGTGGTCACCCACCACACAAGCGACTGGAGCATAATACCGCTGGAAAGGCCCGTCGCATCAGTATGGATAAAGGCCGTGAGGCGCCTGGACGCCGTGGAGGTATTCTATTCGTTCGACGACGATGTGTACACAATGATGCGTAACGCATGGCTGCAAGACAACACGCCCGTAATGGTTGGCATGATGGGAGCTTGCCCCGACGGCGACGGCTTCAACGTGACGTTTGACGGCTTCTCGGTAAAACACCTGCCTGATTTACGCAGGTTGCAGTGGCTCGAAATGGACAAGGCGCGGAACGACAACACGGACAACAAATAAAAACACGCCAAACAGCATTGTAAAAGGTGCCCTTTCACTGCTTGAAAGGACACCTTTTACAATGCAATTCGCCATATTTCACAAGAACAGGTATAAGCCAGTGGTTCACAGGCGGATACAAAAAGGAGGGTGGCCGCGACGCTTTTTGTGCCACGGCCACCCTCAACTGATATTACAGAATATCGATGTTTACGGTTTCTTCACAATCTTCTTGTGGTACATTTTGCCTTCCGACTCTACCAGAAGGATGTACACTCCGTCAGGAATCATCGACACATCCTTGTACACGGCACCGGTATCCCAGCCCGACTTCAGCACGCACATTCCGTCGGCCGAAATGAGGGCCACGCCGTCAATAGGCCCGTCGAGCGTTATGCGGAGCTTGCCGTCAGTGATGGTTGCGCCGAAATCGTCACGTGCCGTAACGCTGTTGATGCCCGTAAGCACATCGCCGATATGCAAAGCCTGCGGCAAGTCGAAGTTGCCCTGCACGCTTTGGCTGAAGCTGAACGTCTCGTCTACGTTATATGAACGCTCGCTGTCAACATCGAATGCGATGAAACGGATAGCATCGCCGTCTTCACCCGCAACGCTTATGCACAGGCGGCCATCGGCAAACGAGCCTAGGCCTCGGCACTCGTCACCGCTGAACGCCCCGACGACATACTTGCCTTCCTCTGCCTCAACGTCGCCGTCATACAGCTGGGCGACGAAGCACATCACGTCTGGGTAAGCATAAGCGTCAGCAGTCCATACGGCATCGCCGTCCTCTCCTGTCTGGTAAAGCGAGTTGGCCTTTGAAACGATGTCGGTAAAATAGGTGAACGACTTGTCTGAACCAGACAGGTACATATAGCCCTGGCCCGGACACATCACGTCTAACGTGCCCTGCCAAGCGTCGCCGGCATACTGGGCGAAGCCCTCTTGCCCCACGATGCAATCATAATTATCGGGAGTGGCATCGGTCATGGCCTCCGTCACTGACATTGCCTGGCCCACGGGGAAGCCAATCCAGTTCCAGCCTGAACGCAGGTTGATGGCAACATTGCCGGGATTTACCTGCACGCCTTCCATCGTGAACGAGCGGTCTTCGGCAACCTTTGCCTTGTATGACTGCGCGGCCAACGTTTCGCCTGACACGTTGCCGTCGCTGCCAACGAGCGCCTCGGTAGCTCCACCTGCAAGCGTTTCTGGCGTAACAGGCTCGTCGAGGTTGTGCGACAGCCAGTTCCAACCCTTCTTCAGCTTCATGGCCGTAGTCGTGCGCTTCAGCTTGTACGTAAACTCGGCCACGTCGCTCTCCTCCTTGCCGTCGCTTATGGCCACGGCTTTCAGGGTCATGTCGGCATCTACTACGATTGGCCCGGTGTACTCCTTGCGGCTCTGTTCGTCGCACGGGCACGACCCGTCGGTAGTGTAATAAATCACGGCGTCGGTATCTTCGCAGGCAAGGGTTATTTCGGTGCCCTTGTAAACCTCCGTGCCAGATATACGCGAAGCAGTGGGCGCGGGCGTAACCACGTCGTAGTAGTCGGCTGCAACCTTCACCGTCGTGGTGGCCGTTGCGTCAACGCCGTCAACGGTGAACGTTATTACGGCCGAACCGGGCAGCTCGCCGCTGACGCGGAGCGTGGCCTGCCCGTTCTCGTCGAGCACGGCCTCAGGCGTTACAACGGCTATCATCTCCGATGAAGACTTAGCCCTCAACGTCCTGCCAACGGCTGCATCGAACGGCAACACGCTGACGCGCAGCTCCCTCTCGCCCGTGTAAGGCACGCGCAGGAGCGAGTCGGAGGCAATCTCCTTCACCTCTTTCACTATGTCAAACTGCTGGCTGTAGTCGGTCTCCATCTGTATCCCGGCGTAGCTCTTGACGCGGCGGCTCACGGTAAGCGTAACCTTGTCGCCCGTGATGAACGGCGTCGTGGGCACGAAGCGCACCCTTGACACGTAGCTTTCGCTGCCGTCGCCGTAGGCCTGTTCCTCGTTCTTCATTACGATAGAGCCTTCAACGGTAACGCCGTCTTTCATGGCGAAGATGTTTTCGGTGGTCATCGTTTCGGGTTGCATATACTTGTCGAACTCGACTTCAAGTCCGTCTTCGTATGCCACGGCGGCCTTCACCTCGGGCTGGCGGTCTTGCGTCATGGCGATGTTCACCTCAAGCTGGGGCGGAGGCACGGGCAGCCACTCGCTGTAAGTGGTCTGGTAGCCTTCCTTCTCGAACTTAACCTGCCACAAACCCTGCGGCACGTCCCAGCGGTACATACCGTTTTCGTCGGTGAACAGCGGGTTCTCCTGCGCGTATTCGGCTGCATCCCACAGCACGACATTCTCGTGCAGGTCTCCATACATATCCTCAACCGTCTCCTTGTAATAGCACGTAGCCGTCACACCCTCAAGCCTGTTGCTCGACACAGCCTCGTAAACGTAGCCGGAGGGGTCGTGAATTGGCGAAATCGGATTGAATGGAGGATTGGGAATATCCAAATCATCACCACCATCATTATTTGGCAAATTAGGATTATTGGGATTATTAGGATTGTCATCATCTGGGTCTTTTTTACATTTTAATGTAGATATACCATTTCTCACCTCCGTTAATGCCCAATCTCTCGTTTTTTCATAAGCATATTGTAATGCTGTGCTAAGAACAACCTTATCAATTAGTCCCCATAAAGAGGCCAATAATCCCGTTCCTCCCGTAGGAAGCGCAGCAACAATACCCCCTGCTATTTTTGCATCTCCTTGAGCACGAAGAACTAAACTTCCAATAGCATACCCCGAAAAAACACCAATCAAACCAATACATTGTTTTGCATAAGTATCAGCTTTTATTTGATCATTTTTACATGGTTCTGGTATTGACAAATACAAGTCCCCTGCTTTATTTATATCCTCACATAACCCTGCCGCAGTAGCAATATAATCTGCAATAGGTATTACCTTTCTTAATAAAGGCCTACATTGCTTTGCAACGCGCAATGCCAAATCATTAGAAATCTTTTGAGTCTTTATTGAGATTATTTTACTCGCCCAAAAAGTTTTTTTAAGAGGATTTTTACTTTTATTAAAATAATTTACCGCTTTACCTAACTGCCAATTAATATCCTTACCTGCTTTAACTATATCATCTTCACTTTGCAATAAACGGTTCATCAAATCACTGCTGAAATTTTTTATTGTTTCTACAGCCTCATTTACCCCTATTATAGCATTTCTCACAAGAATTGCAATATCTCTTGCGTTAGATTTACATGCAGGTAAACTATTATTGTCGTCATTTTCTTTACTACCATAATGAATCTCAACAATAATCTTTTTTTCAACATCTACAAATGACGATATTGTATCGGTATCAAGAACAAATAAAACAGAACCATCCGTTATATTTATTTTTTCGAATCCCTTAGCAATAAGCTCATCCTCTGAAGATTGAATGTTATTTTTAATAAACATTGTTGTTCCATCTTCACCTTGAACAGTAATATCTTCATTTGGATTCCATTCCTGTAGGACAGTATTAACAAAATCTTCATACGATGCTAAACTTTCTGAAATTTCCTTATCCAATACATCACTGTAGGCGTCTAATTCTTCCTCTGTCATTGCATCAAGTTTGGAGCTAAAAGCTTCTAAATCTCCATCTATGTCATCTAAATCTATGCCCAATTGAGTTATCAATAAATCCAACTTTGTTCCAGTTTCATCAGTTTTGGCATCTTCGATTTGTTTCAATAACGAATTATAATCATCAGATATATTTTTTATCACATCATATGCATACTCTAATTCGCTTCTATCAACTACAACATCCGTTTCCGCATCAATTTCCACATTCAGGTTTACGGGCAGGTTATTCGATTCAAACCGACTTACAGCAACCCAACGGTCTTTCTTTCCGTCGTATGATGCCGTGAGCTTACGCTTTTCATCTTGGTCGGTGAACACGTATATGTCAACGCCCTTGACGATGGTGGAGTCATTGTTGGTAAGGTCGGCGATAAACGTTATGTCCGTACCGGTGTAGAACATATATGAATCAGAGCTGGTTGTATTAGATTCAAAGTCAAACACGACATCTACATTTTCGTGCAGCCAGCCGTTATAGAATGTCATCGTTACCGTCTTAGGTTCAATGGCATTCTTGTCGTAGAACGCTTCTTTTGTCTCCGACTGAAGTTCAAGGCCATCGTTAGTAACGACCTTGGCGTAGATTGGGTGCGTTGACAGGTTGTAAGGTTCGTTCAGTTCGCACATTGCGCTCCAGTTGCCATTGGCAAGCGTGGTGGTTGTACCGATAACAACGCCGTTGTCATAGACGGTGACGGTTGAGTTGCCCTTAGCCGTACCGCTAATTGATACGGAAGTCTTTGCAACGGTCTTGGGTACGCTGATTGAAAGGTCTTTTACCTCGTAGTTAACAGAACCGATTGGCTGCGTCACCGTTTGGCCGTTGACCGTGAACTCTGCGAACAGGCTGGGGCTGTATGTACCGCCGAGCTCGGGGATTACACAGAAGCGCACTTGCTCGGTTGAACCGTTGAGGGGTATAACCAAGTGGTCGCCGTCAAGCGAATAACCTGCGATGTTGCTGCCAACCATTACGGAGTTCTCAACAAACGTTGTGTTGTCGGGCAAGTCCATTACGAGTTTCGCGTCGCTTACGCTTCCAGCAAACTCCTGCTTGAAGTCAACAACTCCGCGCAAGGTAAGATAGTTACCTGCCACGATGGAAGTCTTGTTAACGCTTGCCATGGTCTTGTCGCCTGTGTAATAGAGCTTGCTCTCGTCAAGCGTGGGCACAACGTCGTTGGCAACCGTGGCGAGACACCCGGAGGTTACGGTAACGCTGTTGCTTACGTAATCAGTACCGGCCACAAGTCCAGCCGTCTCGTATTGGCTCAACATTGACAGACCACTGAACAGGTTGCTGTTTGCCATCGTGACGAGCGTATAGTCGCCGTCCTGCAGACCGCTGATGGTAAGCGATGCCGTTGAATAACTATATTTCTTGACCAACCGCCCGTTAGCGTCATAAAGAAGGCCGACCACTGCCGAATTGTCCGTTGACGAGAACGACGCGCTTATGCCGCCAAGCTCTACTATGGCAATAGTTGCCTCGGCATTGTTCTGCTCGTCAATAGGCGTAGCCTCAACCGTAACTGGCATGAAAGCCCCCGTCTTGCTGCGTGCGGTTATTTCGAGCACGTCGCCCGGCGAGGTTTCGTCAATCAGCGCGATGGTAGGATACTGCACGCTGAACTGGCTGACGGCCTTGCCGGCAGTCTTGTTGTAGACTGAATACTCGATGTTGGCATAGTCATCATACCACGACTGTGTTTCAGCCGTCTCGCCCTCGGCCACACTTGGAGTAAAGGTTAGGTTTGTCGAGATGCGTGCACCGGTGATTTCACGCATGGTTATGGTGCCTACGTTTGTATCGGAAGTAAGTGTGTCGGTTGAAAGCGTCTGCGTGATGTAGTCTGTATAACTTGCCGATATTGACGAAGGCTCGCCGTAAACTTGCAGGTTGAAAGCACCGTCGCTTCCTGTCGAAACGGAAAACGCCTTCGAGTATTTACCGTTTAATTGCTGCGTCACGGCAACGGTTACGCCGCTCATGGGCTGGCCGTCTTCATCCTTAACGACACCGCCCAATGCCACTTGCTTGATTGGTTGCAGCGTCAGAGTTATAGCATTCTCCTCACCTACCGTGAAGTCATGCTTTCCAGGCTCAACGCACTGCATACCAAGCGTGCGGTCAAGCGTCACACGGTATGCAAGTTCCGTGCCGTCGGTCAGGCCTGACACGGCGTTGCCTTGTGCAAGATAAGTGCCGTCGGCGCGCGTCCATTCAATCTTTGTCTGTGCTGTAACGTCCGTACCGTCGGCTGTAACGACAGCAAGCGTCACGTCTTTTGGCGTAAGGATAGTTTCAAACGCCGTCTTTACGTCCTCGTCCACGACCTTAACTCCCTCAATCGTGCCAAGTACGGAACCAACCGAGTTCTTCAAGTAAACGTTAAACTCGGAATTCTTAATCAGTCCATAGAATGTATAAGAAATTCTGTCTGACACAACGTACTTCTGCGTTTGCCCCGAAGCACTGTTGACGAGTTCAAGCGACATATCCTTGTAACGCCCGTCGGCAGCCTCTGCCGGCAAGGAAACCTCAAGCGTGCGCACCTCTGCAGTAAGCGGCAACAGCGTGTACCCACTCCAACTTTCATTCTCCGAATATAATGGTATGGCGTTTGAAAGCACTCGCACCACCAATCCGTCGGGCACGCCACTGAATACACTATTCTGTAATGACGGAGGAGTTACGGAATAAAGGGACAGTTCCGTAAGCATCTGGCAGTCCATGAACGCCCCATAACCTATATTCTCAACACACGATGGCAGGATTACGCTGGTAACACCGGTACCGTCAAACGCATACGAGGGAACTTCCGTATAGCCAAACGTGCGACTAAAGTCGAAATACGTACAGGCCGACAGATAGTTGGCTATGCCGAAGTCGTAGCTCTCCATCCTGCCACTTACCGTCACCATTGTAACGCGGCCACGGTTGCCCGAGCCACCGATTGCCTCGTCAACGGCGTTCATGATGTAGCCAGGTTCAAAGTCGTCCAGGATTAGTTCGCCCGTCTCTTGGTTAAACGAGTTTCTGCCAGGGTTTGACGGGTTCGACGGGTTGAACGTAAACAAGCCCGTCACTCGTACATTGCCAGTAGGAATAAACGTGTAAGGCTGCGACATTGACACCGTATTGCCATCCACCTGCCAACCATTGAACTCATAGTTGGTCGATGGATAAGCATACAGACTTACTTCCTGCCCTTGGGTAAATTCACTGTTACTGAAATTGAACGAACCACCACTTTGTGGTTCCGCCACTACCGTGACATTATGTTTTATTGCCAACGTGTCGGGGTTGGCAGGGTTTTCCGGGTCGAAAACAAACACGGCCGTTAGCGTAACGTCACGTGCAGGCATCGTATACTCGAAACTTGACGCCGTAGAGACGGTCTCTCCATTCTCAACCCATTTTTCAAACCTGTAATTACTGTTGTTGTAGGCATACAGCCAAACCGTAGCACCACTCTCAACCTCATCACTGCTTATCGACAAGCTTCCCCCATTTCTCGGCGAAGCCTCGGCCCGCAATGTGTATGTCGTTGCAGGTGCGTCGGGGTTGCCCGGGTTCGCCGGGTCGAACCCCTCGCCTATGCCGTAGTTGTTCTGGGCCTGCAACGAGACAAAGCCCACGAGCAACAACAGCATTAGATATATCTTTCTTCTCATTTTCCGATTAGTTTGTGTTGTGAATTAGTCGGCTACTACAACCTTATAGCTCTTTCCGCCGACCTTTATTATATATACTCCACCTGCAACGTTAAACTCTGCCGTTGTCGTGTCCGCCTTGCCTACAAGGCTGCCGCCGACGGTATAGACCTCAACGGTTGCATTAGCTGCATTGCCGACGGTGATTGTTCCGTCTGAAACGCTTACGTTTACACCATCCTGGTCACCAACCAAGCCGTCAACACCAGTAGGAGTGCCTACAAGGTCAAGCACGAAACGGTCGTTGTAAGAGCCTTGCTCCGCCGTGAAAGTGTATGCCCCGGCATTCAGGTTGCAGGTCTTGTCCTCATAGAGGTCGATGAGCGTAACGTTTCCACCGATAACACTGCCTAACGCCAAGGTGTAAGTTCCAGCCTTGCCGAAATATGTACCGAGGGCCACCTTGCCGTCACCCATCGGACGCTCGTTGATTGCATAGTTTCCGTCAGCCTCAACGCTGTAAAGTTGCGGCACTGAGGTATTGCTGCTCATGAACTTCGATGCGTCGCGCGTCATCTCGTAAGCCTTGGCGGCATCCTCGTTAATTACCACCCTCGCCTTGTCTGTATATGTTTCGTCACCAAGCGTAAGGTTGATAACCGAACGTTTCACGGCTTTAGCAGCCGATACATACGCTGCAGGCTGGATTTCTGTTACGGCCGAAGTCAGCTGGCGGCCTTCAGGATTGAATGTTATAGAGCTACTGTCGACCGGGCGCTGCACGAAGAACGCCTCGAACGGTTGCAGTATATAAGCGTCGTCAATCGTGGAATAAGCCGTATAGCCGTATCCGTTCCAAACCGTAAACGGAGCGTTAAAGTCCATACGGCGAGTGTCGTAGAAGCACGGATACGGGTTGCCGATGAGGTTCCAGCTGCGGTTATGCGCAAATTCCGACTGGTATTCCTTCAAAGCAATCTCCACTGCGCCCGTGCTGAAGATGTTGTTCTTGTTAGTGTTATTCTGCGCCATGAACGAGAAAACAGGGTAATTGTTGTCGTCACGGTTTGTCATTATTATATATCCCTCGTTTGCGTGCATCACGCTGTCAGCCGTCAAGTCAACCCACGTCGTATCCATCAGACCGGCAGCACGGTTCTCGCCCGCATATTTCCTGATTACCCAACGGGTGTCGCTTGGGACTTCTATTTCGCTCACCTTTATGTCATAAGGGAACGAAACGAAATGCCACTGGTCATTGTACAATGCCATATAATTAAACACGCTGTCAGCACGCATCTGCGTATTCGTCAACAATGCCGAATTGTTGTTCTCACGCTCATTGCCCGTTGCCGAAAGATAATAATAGTCACGGTCGGTCTGCATCGTGAAGTAGTGAACTGAAAAGACATCTCCTTTTTCCACTGACATCCTACCACCTGTATTCGTACTGTTGGTGAAGTCAGCATGGATAGTCAGGTTCGGGTTGTTTGTCGGTCTTGCGTCGGCAAGGAAGTTCACCTCCCTGTCTGCCGCTATAATTATATTCTCAGGTTCATAGCCCTCTATTGGTTGAATGTTTGTGCCAAAATCATCCCAACCTTTAGCCTGCTTGTATTCATTCATTAAAATCTGCGGAACATACAATGTGCAGTTTGACGGCAAGTCGGACCAATCGTCTAAATCCGTTACAGGAGGTGTCGCCGCCTTGCAAACAATCTCCGTCAAATTGGTACACCTCCAGAATATATTATTACACCTATACAAAGTGTTCGGCAATTCTATTCTTTGTAAATTCACACACTGCGAAAAGACACCATCTCCCATGACACAAAGCCCTTCATTCAAAGCAACAGACTTGATTGCCGTATTTAAAAAGGCTTCGTTTTCTATCGTCCGCAATGTTGACGGAAAAGAAATATTCTCAAGAGCCGTACATTCTCCAAAAGCCATATTTTCTATTGATGCAACACCTTCGCTTAATGTCAGCGATTTCAAATTACTGCAATAGCTAAAAGCATAACTCTGAACACTATTAACAGTTCCAGGTATCGCCATTTCTGTTATCGAAGCACAACTGTTAAAAGCACTCGAACCGATTGAAGTCAATGTCTGCGGCAAGACTACATTGCCTAACGATGAACATTGAGAGAAGGCATCGCTACCTATGCTTTCTAGTTGTAAAGGAAGAATTATCGACCTAATATTTATATTACCTGACAAAAAATAATCTGGTATAGCCCTTACGTCCGTTCCGCTCATATCCAGTACAAGTAGTCCCGTTAAACGCTCCTTTATTGTATTAAGGTCTTCGTCATTAAGCGAGCCCGTTACCGTCAGCTCGTTCACATCCCTGAAATTTTCCGTCTGTGAAAGTATCATGTCGGCAAGACCGCCAGGGGTCTGTACATCCAGTGTCAGATGCAGTGGCTCACCGTTGATTATTATATAATTGTTCCAATTCGCAGCGTTATAATATGCCTCCGCACTGCCTTCTGGTACGACTATCACCATATTGGACGGGAACGTGAGACCGGCAAGTGCCGGAGGTGTCACGGCATCACACACAAATGAAGTCATATTGTAACATTCATCAAATGCACCTACACCTATAGACGTCACATTCGCCGGTACTGTCATTGTCGTAAGACCGCACTCACGGAATACATAGCTTCCAATTTCCGTTAATGACTGTGGCAACGTTATGCTTTTCAACGAATAACAATTATAGAAAGTATAATCCCTTAGCATCGTTATACCTTCAGGCAAATTTACTTCCTCCAAATTATCGCAGTCATAAAATGTGCTCTGCCCCAACGAATAAACCGTTGACGGCAACGTTACGCTTTGCAAACTGTCACAATAACTGAATGCATTTTGCCCGATTTCCTCAAGACCATCTTCAATGGTGACAGTGCGGAGTGAGTTTACGTTAGAAAACGCACTTCCTTGTATGCTTTTCACATGGTAAGTTGTGTCTTGGTAATCGATATAGCCCTTGATTACGAGGTCTTGCACTGCTTGGTCGGCAAGCCCTCTGACATAAGCATATCCAGTGCGGTGCTGCTCGTCGATGCTGTCGGTTGAGATACGGTAATTCACATTGTCAACGACAACATCATAGTATGCCGCTTTTGCTTCCAAAGCATTGCCAATGCTTAACGCCACTGCCACAATGCACAAAAGTAATGATTTTCTCATAGGTTTAGTTTTTTGGGAACCGGACTTTTCCGTCCTTCTTTATTGTTAATAAATTAAAGTTTTCTTCACTTTATTTGGATTATTTGCAGCGAATTTATGAAAATTAACCCAAAAATTCCGTCTTACACAACTAATAAACGTTAAATCATGCTATTTTGTCTGAAAGTGTAAACACCGTTGTTTACACTTTTTGATATTTACGGATGAAGTTCGCGAAAAAAACGCACAAGTTTACGAAAAACAAAAAGCCAACGGGCAAAACAATGAAAACCTTGTTTGCCCGTTGGCTTTTCCGCTTGTTGCTAACAAGCCGTTCACTTTTTCTTGAGTACGCTGTTCACCACCCTTATGGTTGACACGAGCTTGTTGGTTGAGGTAAACACGTCAACGTTCCATACGTGCGACGAGCGTCCCTTGTGCACGATGGTGCCTACGGCGCGCACCGTGTCGCCCTCGTGCGCCGAGGAGACGTGGTTGCCGCTGACCTGCATCCCCACGACTATCTCGTCGGGCTGGCAGATTACCATCGAGCCGAGGCCGGCCACGGTCTCGGCCAAGGCCAGCGTGGCGCCGCCGTGCAGGATGCCGAACGGCTGGCGGGTGCGCTCGTCCACGGGCATGGTAGCCTCTATGCGGTCTTGCGAGGCGTAGGTGTACTGTATGCCGAGGTTGCCCATCAGGGCGTGCTTGGCCTGTGCGTTCAGGAAGTCGAGGGGAATTTCAGAGGCGTGCACTTCCGAAAGGATAAGTTTCTCCACGGCCTGTGCCACGCCGTCCTCCTCGTTGGAGCCCGTCACGTAGTCGGCGCAGATTTTCACGGAGTCCTGCGCGTGCCCCATGGCAACGCCCATGCCGGCCTGTTGCAGCATGGTGACGTCGGCCACGCCGTCGCCTATGGCTATCACCTCATCGCGGGCCACGCCGAGCTGCTCCATGAGCACGCCAAGGGTGTTGGCCTTGTCTACGCCGCACGGCACCACCTCGAGGAAGTACGGCTCCGAGGGGAACACGTCGAGCACGCCGTCGAGCCGCCGCTTCCAGTGGCTCTCAAGGCCGCTCAGGGCCTCGATGTCGTCGCTAACCAGGACGCACTTGCACGGGGCAAAGTCTATTGCCGTTGAAAATTCTTCCTCATGCACTATTTCCAGGCCGTTCAGGATGGCTTCCTGGCGGATGTGCGGGTCGTCGGGGTTGTCGGTCAGCAGGTAGTCGTCATGGTAAGTGAAGATAGAAAAGCCGTTCTTGCGCGACTTTTTCTCCAAATAAGGTATCAGCTCAGGGTTGATGCGCCGCTCGAACATCACCTTGCCGTCATCGGCCTTGATTACCTGGCAGCCGTTGTAAGCCACGATGAAGCCGCCGAACTTATCCATCTCCAAGGCCTTTGCCAAGGGCACCAGGCCTGACGTGGGCCGGCCTGAGGCAAGGACGAGGCACACGCCTGTATGTTGCACTTTCAGCAATGACGCCAATGTGCGCTTGCTGATTTCTTTCGCGCCGTTGAGCAATGTCCCGTCAACGTCGAGCACTAATAACTTGTATTTCATGGCGTTGGGTGTTTTAGTTTCCGACTACAAATATAGCGAAAGACGAGCGTAAAGGCAAATGAAAGACGAAGTTTTTTGACTTGCCACTGCCTAACCGCATCTTAAATTAACGTCAGTTCGGTATAAGGCTATGCCGGATACTCCAAATTACATTCCGTAAAATCCGATAAAACGGCATTTGTCCTCCGCCAAGTTGCCCCAATAGGAACGCTCGGCCGGAGCATCCTTATTGGTGGGGGCAACGATTAAAAGATAAAAGGCCATGTCTTGCGTCGCAAGACATGGCCTTTTAGGCTTCGTTTTGTGCCCTTTTGCAGGGCGAAAGGACGTTAATTGCAAAACGCGGCAAGAGACATTCGACCGCTGGAGGCCTCATGCCATTAGGAGTCAGGCGCTTACCGTGCCGCTACTTCACTTCAGGTGCTCACGGTAGAAGGCCTCAATCTTGTCGAAAGGTATCTTCTCCATGTTGTCGTACAGGTCGGTATGCACGGCTCCCGGGACGATGAGCAGCTCCTTGTTGTCACCCTTCAACCGCTTGAAAGTGTCCTCGCTGAAGTAACGCGAGTGGGCTTTCTCACCATGTATGAGCAACACCGCACTGCGGATTTCGCCCGCGTATGACAGTATCGGCATATTGACGAACGAGAGTGCAGACGTAACGTTCCACCCGCCGTTGGAGTTGAGCGAACGCTTGTGGTAGCCTCTTGGCGTCTTGTAGTAGGCGAAATAGTCTTTCAAGAACTGCGGAGCGTCGGCAGGCACGGCGTCGGGCAGGCCGCCGGCCAGTGCGTAAGAGCCGTTGCGGTAGTCCTCTGTGCGCTGCGCGTTGAGCCGCTGGCGCATGGCATAGCGCGCGTCGGCATTGTCGTCAGCGTCAAAATAACCGTTGGCGTTGACACGGCTCATGTCGTACATCGTGGCTGCCACGGTGGCCTTGATGCGCGTGTCGATTGCCGCCGCGTTGACGGCCATGCCTCCCCAGCCGCAAATGCCGAGTATGCCGATGCGTTCAGGGTCAACGTCGGGGCGCGTCGAGAGGTAGTCAACGGCGGCGCAGAAATCCTCGGTGTTGATGTCGGGCGACGCCACGTAACGCGGCTGGCCGCCGCTCTCGCCCGTGAACGAGGGGTCGAAGGCTATGGTGATGAAGCCGCGCGCGGCCAATTCCTGCGCATAAAGGCCCGACGCCTGCTCCTTCACTGCCCCGAATGGGCCGCAGACGGCTATTGCCGGCAACTTGCCTTCGGCTCCTTTAGGCGTGTAAATGTCGGCCGCGAGCGTCACGCCGTAACGGTTGTGGAACGTCACCTTGCCGTGTTCCACCTTGTCACTCTGCGGGAAAACCTTGTCCCATTCTTGTGTCAAATTCAGTTTTTCTTCCATAATGCTACTGTTGTTTATTAATTGATTGCCTTGTGCCTTCAGGCCTCCCGTGCCGCATACGCCTACAAGGAGAGCCAAGGCCAATGTCTTGAACGAATGTGCCATGTGCTTGCCTTTATGTCGTTACCTTATGAAATTCGTCATTATTCCGCTCTCCCTTTCCGGCACAGGGTGGCCGCCGTCCTTCAGGCTCTTCAGCATCCATGCCATATTGCGGCCCAAAGTGCGCATGGTCTGGAGTCCTTCCGCATCTTGGGAAGCCTCGCCCGGCAAGCGGCCATGCACGCTGTTCCAGTATTGCGAAGACACTACCGGCATACAACTGATGGTGAAATACTTATTAAGACGGTCGAACGTGGCGCTCGCCCCTCCCCTGCGGCACACCGCCACGGCTGCGGCCGGCTTGTAACGCAACAGCTGCGACGCCGAGAAGAACAGCCTGTCGAGCAGCGCACACAGCGAACCGTTAGGCCCGGCGTAATATACGGGCGAACCTACGACTATTCCGTCGGCCGTCTCCAACTTCTCCCTGACCGTATTATACAATGTGTCGTTAAACACACAACGGCCAAGCTCGACACAACGCCCGCAGGCAATGCAGCCCTGCACGGCCTTGGTGCCGATTGAAACTATCTCAGCCTCTACGCCGTTGGCCTCAAGGGCCTTGGCTACCTCTGACAGGGCAATGTATGTGTTGCCCTTTGCGCGAGGACTTCCGTTAATCAATAATACCTTCATGCTCGTTTTATTTTTATGTATGTCAAATACTGTCGCAATACTGTCCGCACTGTTTGAAGTGCACCGATTATAGGCGCAACGTCCTAACATGATGCAAAATTAATACCTAAAAAACATTTTCACATTGCTGTAAAGCTCAAAAACATTTGATGAAAAGGCCATTACAAACATAGCGAGAACCTCGTGGGTAAGCAAAAACGAAGGAGGCAAAACCAGTGCAACGCACGGCTTTGCCTCCTTTTATTCACAAACAGGGCTATGGTTTATCGTGTAACCACGTCCACAGGAACATTGAAAATCTTGGCAACCTTCAGGATT
Source organism: uncultured Prevotella sp. (assembly GCA_944319815.1). Lineage (GTDB taxonomy): Bacteria > Bacteroidota > Bacteroidia > Bacteroidales > Bacteroidaceae > Prevotella. Next base: position 16,539 of record CALUEX010000023.1, read on the forward strand.
GTGTCGATATGTCGGCCCGTGGCTGCTGCGAAGTGGTGGGTCGGGCCGCACTCGCTCCAGCGCGTAACGAAGTCACGTGCACCGCAGGTAAAGCGCGTGCGCATATTCGTGTCGCCGAACGACAGGATTTTGCCCGGCTCGTTCACGCCCTCGGCCACAACGAACTTGAAGTGCCCGTCGCCGTCTTGCGTGATGGCAAGATATGTCACAGGGCCAAGGTAAGGATAGAACTGGGTCAGGTATCCGCCACCGGTCTTGCCGTGGAACACCTTTACAATCTTCATCGTGGGCTTCTTCTCGGATATGTCGGCGTCGCCCGAACCGCTATGGCCGATGATGGCGATGTCGTCGTTGAAGTCGATTGAATACATCTCGGCCAGCTGCCCTGTGCCCGAGATGGTCTTCATGATGCTCATTGCCATGGCAACCTTCATGTCACCTTCAACCGCACAGGCCGTTCCTTGCTTGATGAGCATCGAGAAAGCGGGTATGAGCATACTGTCAAGCACGCCGGCCTTGCCCGTGGCGTAGCCGTCATAGTGGGACGCAATCAAGCCGAGCTTCTCGTCCTTCACCCACTGCTCGAAGGCCACGACGTACTTGGCCATGTCCCAAACTTCCTCTATGCTGCCTCCACCTTCTATGTCGAAGGTGTCGAGAATGTCCTGTGCCTTGGCGCGGATGGCCTCCTCGTCGGTGATGTTGTCGGCTATAGCCCACATCTTCTCCCAGTCAAACTGCTTGGTGTAGAGGTGCATACGGCGGTAAAGATTTGACTCGTCGATGTACAGGTCCATCATGCCCGGATACGGACGGCCTATTTGCGCAATGTTCGTATCACGGAAACGGCGCCTTACCTGGGCGGCGCGGCACCAGTCGTCAATCTGCGCCTGCACCTCGGGGTCGCCGCCTTCAACCACTCCAGTGATTACGGCATGGCGCTTGCCATAACGCTCAAGGTCCGCAACCATCTCGCCAACGGCACCACAGGCGTAGCCCTCGCCAAGCCACGAGGCTATGTCGGTGTGGTCATAGTCCAGCGCCTTCAGCTTCTGGATGTTGACGAGCACCACCGGGACATCGAGGTCCTTGACGGCAGGCAGCATATTATATGACGTGGCATAGGTAAGGAGTTGCATCATGACGATGTCCACGTCGGCAGCGCGGAACTTGTCCCCTGCCGCCTGCGACTGCTCTTTCGTCGTGACCAGTCCACCATCTATTATCTCGACCGTGTCAGGTATCATCTTCTTGAACGCCTCATACTGTGCTTCAAACTCCGGCACCAACGACGGGAACTGGGGCAAGTAAGCCCCCAAGGCGATTGAAAAGACGCCTACTCTTGCTTTTGTTTCAACTAACATAGCTTTCCTTGATTTAAAGTGTAAAGATTATTATTAACTTGATTTTACTATGACTTGACGTGCGTTGCGGTTAGTAATGTCTCGTCCAATATCTCCGAACGAAGATAATCTGCCTACAAAGGTACATAAAAAAATCCAAAAGACGATTGCCGAAAGGCTCAAATATCATTACTGCGAGGCTCATTTTTCACGATGCCTCGACGGCAGTGGGCGCCATGCCGTACTGCCGCTTGAATGCCGTTGAGAAGTGCGACTGGTTCTTGAAGCCGACTTTCGTGTACACGTCGGCTATCTTCCAGCCGCCCTCGCGCATCATGTCGTAAGCCACCTCGAGGCGTTTGCGTATGAGCCATTTGCCCGGCGTGAGGTCGCTGATTTTCTTGAAGTCGCGCTTGAAGGTGGCAAGGCTGCGCCCAGTGTAGTGGGCAAGCTCCTCGAGCGAGAACTCATACATATAATTATTGTTCATGAAGTCCATGATGTCTATTTTCCATGGCTCGTTGAAGTCGAATAGGGTCGGCACAAAACGCTTGTCGATGTGCAGCAGGGCGAGCAACCCTTCTTGCAGCTTCAGGTGCATGAAGTCGTGTTGCGGCTTCACGTCAGTGTCGAAAAACGGTTCAAGCGAGGCGAACAGGCTGGCAAGCTCGGCAGTCCTCGGCAGCTTGGCGACGCCTGGCTCCATCTTCGGAGTGTTCTCCGGGACGCCATAACGCCCTACCTTGGCGTACATCTCGCGCAGGAAACTGCGCGTGAAGTTGAGGAAAATGCCGCAATAGCGCTCGCCGCCGACCGGCCTCTTGTAGAGCGTTATGCGGTGGTCGCGCGGTATGTAGACGCATTCGCCCTTGCCTACGTGCACCTGCTTCCTGCCGTCGTCGAGCACCATCTCGCCCGAACGCACATAGTTGACGGCATACTCGCGCGAGCGGTGTATGCACGCCGCCATGTCGTCATAAAAGCATGAGACAATCACGTTGTCGTAATTGAACACGAGCCTCATCGGCTCAAGCTGTCCTTCCTCTAACTGTTTCATATCATCCGATTATACAAAAAAGCGGCCTACGGGGCACAGCCACGCCGCATGGTCAGCTCGTATGCCTGAAATCGCTGCCCGCGGGACGCTGGAACACCCTCAGCCCGAACTCCTTGGCCATGACGACGGCATAGTCGAGCACGCTGCTCTGGAACCTCTCGAAGGGCTGCCAGTCAGGGAACGTCGAGAAGCAATACAGCTCGACGGGCAGTCCCTCGGGCGTGGGCTGCAGCATACGCACCATTATCATAAAGTCGTTGTTAACGTCGGGATGGCCTTGCATATAGCTGAACATGAAGTCGCGGAACACCTGAGTGTTGGCCACGGGGAAGCCGGCATCGGCGTAACGGTCGGCCGGCACGTAGCCCTTGCTGACATACCCGGCCAGCTCCTCGGCCGTGCAGAAGTGCACCGTGTTGGCGTCGATATTGATTGACATCTTCAGCCTCCGCCCTCCGGCCTCGCGCATACCGCGCCAGTTCTGGAACGAATCGCTCACGAGGAGGTATGGCGGTATGGTGGTTATGGTCTTGTCGAAGTTCTGCACCTTGACCGTGGTCAGCGTAACCTCGCGCACGAAGCCGTTGGCCCCGTACTTCTGCATGGTTATCCAGTCGCCGGGGCGCAGCATATCGTTGGCCGAGAGCTGCACGCCGGCCACGAGGCCGAGGATGGAGTCCTTGAAGATGAGCATCAGCACGGCGGCCGACGCTCCCAGGCCGGCAAGCACGGCGGCCGCGCTCTTGTCGATGACGATGCTGACTACAAGGATGCAGCCCACGACGAAGGCCAGCAGGTTGAACATCTGGTAGATGCCCTTCAGCGGGCGGTTGCGCAGCTTCTGGTGCTCGGCGGATATTTCGTAGAGCGAATGGAGGAACTCGCTGACGAACAGCAGCGACACTATGACGAGATAGATGTTGCACACCTTGAGAGCGAACGACAACAGGCCGGGCTGCTCGGCGAAGACATACGGCAGCGTGGCATACCAGATGACGGGCGGGATGATGCGGCGGAAAGCCCTCATCACGCGCGGGTTGAACAGGTAGTCGTCCCACGTGGCCTTGGTCTTCTCGGTTATGCGCTGCACCACGGGCATCACCGCGAAGCGGAACAGCGCCGTGCACAGCAGCGAGAACAGTGCCACGGCGAACGCCGCCGTGAGCGGATAGACCCAGTCCATTATGTTTTCCGACACGCCCGCGGTGTACCGCAGGAAGTCAAGGATGTAGTTGTCGATATTCTCCATCAGTGCGTTTCATTTTACAGTCTCCGCATTCGGCACAGATAAAAGCCCTGCCCGGGCACGGGAACTTCACGACCGGGCTGGCGGGCATGGATTGTCCTATGCAAAGTTACAAAATAAAATCACACCTGCAAAACTTAGAAACTGTTTCAACGGTAAGTCCCCTGAAAACCATACGCAGCACAAAAAGGCGTGGCACGCCAGGCAAGACATAACGCGCTGGCATACAGCCACTTGCAAAACGTGCTGCAAAACGTGTCCTTTTACCTTGCAAAAGGTGCCCTTTTATCCTGCAAGACATGGCATATTGCCATGCAAGACGTGGCGAACAATGGCGCAAGAAGCGGCACGGCGGGCAACAAGCCCTCACGCGCCAAAGGCAATGGGCCTATCAGCCACGCGCCAAAACCATCGACCAAACGGCAAACAAGGCACACCATCCGCCCTCAGCACGAGAAGGCGTCAACGGCAGTTAACAATATTTCACACGCCTCTTTACCTGTAAAGATTTTTTATCCGTATCTTTGCAATGCAAATCAGGAACATCCTGACCGGAGATTACATTACCTTGGCAATTCAGTGGGGCGGCTTGCACCACCACCGAAAGTAATGGGACGGCTCTTCTCCGCAGACTATCAACACCAGACATAACACTGCGTCCCGTCTTGCAGTACAATACCCAACCCTACAACCGCAGCCCCAGGCGCGGCGTGAGGGCGCAACATTGTGCTATGCAAACGACGGAAACTCCTGCCGCAGTGCTTTCGCGCGGCTTTATTCCCAGGTTCGCCAACCCTTGGGCAACGCTCAAGAGCGCATCGTCGTGTCCATACCCGGACTATCTTTTATCAACAAACTTTATAACCAAAACTATCGACATGAAAAAAAAGCAGATTGATTTTCATGGTCATGGCGCTATTGTTCATGGCCACAGGCTTCACCGCCTGCAGTGACGACGACGACAACGGCGGAGGCACACCCAGCCTCGGCACGCCGCAGTATGAAGAGGTAAGCGGCAAATACGCCATCACGTCGCAAGGCTCTCCCTACGAGAGCATCGAGCTGGGGGCGAGCGGCAACTACATCGTGACGCTCAACTACGGCGGAGGCTACTACGCAGCGGCCAACACGACGGCAAGCCGCACAGCCGCCAACGGGCACAAATCGCTGCTGAACGGCGGCGCACGGACGCGCGCCACGCAGGACGGCAACGTAATCTACGGCACGTTTACCAGCCTCGGCGGCAACGAATACGCCCTTGAAGGCTTCGGCACCGTCAAGCTCGAATACGCCGGCGACAACGTAACCGGTATAGAGGTGACGACGCAGGGCGGACAAACCACGCGGTACACCGCCGAGAAACAACCCGTGATGGGCGGCGACGACATGACCAACACGCTCTGCCGCACGTGGAGGATTGAGAAAATACACGAAATCTACATCGACAAGCAGACGGGCGAGAAGGAAGACTACACCGTGACGCCGGACAATCCCGGCGAATACGGCTATGATATGCCCATTGAGGTTATGTGGTCGAAGTCGGGCACGTACTTGGTTTCATACCGCGACGAGACCATCGGCTTAGCCGAATGGAAATGGCGCAACCGCGGCGCAGGCGAAATCTATTACGCCTGGGACGGCGAATGGACGGGCGACTACTGCACAATCACCTTCGAGGGTAACAAGGCCGTAATCCATGATAAATGGGAAGACGAGTACGGAAGCGACGAGTCGTGGACTTACTTGGTAACCGACGACATACCCGCCGAGACGCCCGGCGAAGAACTGCCGCAGGGACAGTCGCCCCTGGCAAACGTGTTCACGGGCAAGCTGTTCAAAACCGTGGATGACGACCGCTTCGTCTATGAAAACGGTTTCCTCACGCAAATCATCAAGAGCTACGAGACCGTCACCTTCCGCTATAACTACCTGACCAACCCCGGCGCGGGACTGCCCGACGTGCAGGTCATGGACGGCGACGAAGTGGAATACGAGGTGGAGCTTAACGCGCAGGGCTTCGCCGAGAGAGTGCACGGCATGGCCCACGGCGACGTAAGCACCTTCACGTATGACGCCGACGGCCACATCACGGCCATAGACGACGGGCGCGAAGGCCGCCTGTACAAGTTGGAATGGCAAGGCGGCAACCTCGTGAGGGTGTCGTACACGCACAAGAGCGACGGACGCCCCGGCGACGACAACTGCTATGAGTATGGCGGACAGGACAACACGAACAACCTGATGTTCTACTACAAGACGTTCGGCATCGACCTCGACGAAATACAAGACCTCTACTATGCCGGGCTTCTCGGCAAGGCTACAGCCCAGCTGCCCGCATCAGAGATAAGTCTCGACGGCGGCAGCAACCATACGTTCACATGGACGGACGGCAGCTTTGCCACCGACGAGATACACGAAGAAGCAACGTTCACCTTCATGGACTGAACATAAGTACAATCTCAACCAACAACAAAACTGAAGAAGAAGGCGTGCCCGAAACACGTGCAGCTGCTACCAGCCGCACGTTTCGGGCACGCCCTATTTCATTCAGGCGGCACATTCCGGGTCCCGTCCCGTAAAAGACGATAAAACACGGCATTCGTTCCCTCCGCCACGTAGCCATCCCGCCTGTAGGGACGCTCGGTCGGAGCGTCCGGGTAATGTCGTAAACAGATGGCCGTTGGCATTTCGCATGGTAGCCGTTGGCTGTTTTCATAGTTACCCGGACGCTCAGACCGAGCGTCCCTACACGAGGGTGGCATCTATTAGAATGAATTGGAGTCGCTCTTTTTACCGCATTGTCGGCGTAAACCTTATACTGCAAAGCAAAAAACATGGCCGGCAAAGGCTGGTTGATTACGCCGAACCCACGCTAAACATATAGCCGTTGACTGTTTTAAATGGCTATCGTTGGCGGTTTTCTCGACTACAGGACAAAACAAAAAAGGCTGTGCAGAACATTCCACACAGTCTTTAATTATAGAACAATCAGCTAATATTATTGAGCCTCAACCTTCTCTTTTTCGTTCTCGCTGTAGTCGATTACGTTCTTGCGGTTGGCCTGCATACGGTCGTAATCCTCTTTCGAGCCGACGATTATTTTGTCGAACTCGCGGAGGCCTGTACCGGCAGGGATGAGGTGGCCGCAGATGACGTTCTCCTTCATGCCCTCAAGATAGTCAACCTTACCGCGGATGGCAGCCTCGTTGAGCACCTTGGTGGTCTCCTGGAACGAAGCGGCCGACATGAAGCTCTTGGTCTGGAGAGCGGCACGCGTGATACCCTGGAGTATCTGAGTTGACGTTGCGGGCACGGCGTCGCGCACCTGCACCGTCTTCAAGTCGCGGCGCTTCAGCATTGAGTTCTCGTCGCGCAACTTGCGGGCAGTGACAATCTGGCCCTTCTGCAAGTTCTCGCTGTCGCCGGCATCTGTGACAACCTTCTTGCCCCAGATGCGGTCGTTCTCCTCGGCGAAGTCGAGCTTGTCAACAATCTCCTGCTCGAGGAATGTCGTGTCGCCCGGGTCGTTGATTTGCACCTTGCGCATCATCTGGCGCACGATAATCTCGAAGTGCTTGTCGTTAATCTTAACGCCTTGCAGACGGTAAACGTCCTGCACCTCGTTGACGATATATTCCTGAACGGCGGTCGGGCCCTTGATGGCCAGGATGTCGTTCGGGGTAATTACGCCGTCAGACAGCGGAGTGCCGGCACGAACGGCGTCGTGCTCCTGAACAAGGATTTGCTTCGACAGGGAAACGAGATACTTGCGCTGCTCGCCGGTCTTCGACGTAACGATGATTTCACGGTTACCACGCTTAACCTTGCCCATGGTGACCTCACCGTCGATTTCGCTGACAACGGCAGGGTTAGACGGGTTGCGCGCCTCGAACAGCTCGGTGACACGGGGAAGACCTCCGGTGATGTCACCCGCCTTGCCGACGGTACGCGGGATTTTGACGAGCGTTGCACCGGTCTTGACGGTCTGGCCGTCCTCAACAACAACGTGGCCACCCACGGGGAAGTTGTAAGTACCGATGACGTCACCGTTCTCGTCGAGGATGTCGCAGGTAGGCACCTTGCTCTTGTCTTTCGACTCGGTGATGATTTTCTCGGTAAGGCCCGTGGTGTCGTCGGTCTCGGAGTGGAATGTCACGCCGTCGATAACGTCGCGGAACTTCAGCTTACCTGCATACTCGGTCACGATGACGGCGTTGAACGGGTCCCAACGGGCGATGACCTCGCCCTTCTTCACAACGGAGCCACCCTTGAAGTAGAGCGAACTTCCGTAAGGCACGTTGAGCGTTGAGAGCACGATGTTCGTGTTCGGGTCAACGAAACGGATTTCGGCCAGACGGCTGACAACCATCTCGCAAACGACAGGACCATTCTCGCCTTCCTCCTCGAACGGAACGGTACGAAGTTCGTCGAACTCGATGCGGCTGTCGTTCTTTGCCACGATTGATGCGTTGGCTGCAGCGTTGGCTGCCACACCACCGGCGTGGAATGTACGGAGCGTAAGCTGCGTACCCGGCTCACCGATAGCCTGTGCGGCAATGACGCCGACGGCCTCGCCCTTCTGCACCATGCGGCTTGTGGCAAGGTTGCGGCCATAACACTTCATGCAGACGCCCTTCTTGCTCTCGCAGGTGAGCACCGAACGTATCTCGACGCTCTCGATGGGGCTGTCCTCGATAATCTGGGCTATCGGCTCGGTGATTTCCTCACCGGCTGCAACGATGAGTTCGCCAGTGTTGGGATGTATGATGTCGTGTACCGAAACACGTCCAAGGATACGTTCATAAAGAGAAGATATGATTTCGTCGCCATTCTTCAAGGCCGTGCAGACGAGTCCGCGCAACGTTCCGCAATCCTCCTCGGTGATGATGACGTCATGCGAAACGTCAACGAGACGACGCGTCAAGTAACCGGCATCGGCCGTCTTCATCGCAGTGTCGGCAAGACCCTTACGGGCACCGTGGGTAGAGATGAAGTACTCAAGCACGCTCATGCCTTCCTTGAAGTTTGAAAGAATAGGGTTCTCGATAATCTGCGCACCCTCGGCACCGGCTTTCTGCGGCTTGGCCATAAGTCCACGCATACCAGCGAGCTGGCGTATCTGGTCTTTAGAACCACGGGCACCGGAGTCGAGCATCATGTAGACGGCGTTGAAACCCTGGTCGGCCTCGGTCATCTCTTTCATCAAGACATCGCCAAGTTCGTTGTTGACATGGGTCCATGCGTCGATAACCTGGTTGTAACGCTCGTTGTCGGTGATGAAACCCATATTATAGTTGTCGGTTATCTGGCGGATTTCCTCATTTCCCCTCTCTACAAGCTCTACCTTTTCCTTCGGTATGATGATGTCGTCGAGGTTGAACGAAAGTCCGGCAAGATAAGCCATACGGTATCCGAGGTTCTTTATTCCGTCGAGGAATTCGCAAGCACGGGCGAAGCCCACGGCCTTGATTACGTCGGCAATGATGTCGCGCAAGCTCTTTTTAGAGATAATCTTGTTGACAAAACCAATCTCGTCAGGAACTATACCGTTAACGATTACGCGGCCGACCGAAGTCTCAACCATGTGGCTGTAGAAATTGCCGGAAGCGTCAACGTCCTTAACTACGACCTTAACCTGGGCATGGAGGTCGCACTTACCCTCGTTGTGGGCAATAATAGCCTCCTCCGGGCCATAGAACGTAAGTCCTTCGCCCTTGGCTCCCGGACGGATTTTGGTGATATAGTAAAGTCCGAGTACCATATCCTGCGACGGCACCGTGATAGGAGCACCGTTGGCAGGGTTAAGGATGTTGTGGCTCTGGAGCATCAGGATTTGCGCCTCAAGCACGGCCTCGTTGCTCAACGGAAGGTGAACGGCCATCTGATCGCCGTCGAAGTCGGCGTTGAACGCGGTACAAGCCAACGGGTGGAGCTGTATGGCCTTACCCTCAATGAGCTTTGGCTGGAAAGCCTGGATACCGAGACGGTGAAGCGTCGGCGCACGGTTGAGAAGGACAGGGTGTCCCTTCATCACATTCTCAAGGATGTCCCAGATTACGGGTTCGCGACGGTCTACTATCTTCTTGGCGCTCTTTACTGTCTTGACGATACCGCGCTCGATGAGCTTGCGGATGATGAACGGCTTGTAAAGCTCGGCGGCCATCAGCTTAGGCAGACCGCACTCGCCCATCTTCAGCTCAGGGCCTACGACGATAACGGAACGCGCCGAATAGTCAACACGCTTACCGAGAAGGTTCTGACGGAAGCGTCCCTGCTTTCCTTTCAACGAGTCAGAAAGTGACTTCAACGGGCGGTTTGACTCACTCTTTACCGCACTGCTCTTGCGCGAATTGTCGAAAAGGCTGTCAACAGCCTCTTGCAACATACGCTTCTCGTTACGCAGGATGACCTCAGGAGCCTTGATTTCCATAAGCCTCTTGAGGCGGTTGTTACGTATGATGACACGACGGTAAAGGTCGTTGAGGTCTGACGTGGCGAAACGACCACCATCCAGCGGCACAAGCGGGCGAAGCTCCGGAGGCGTGACGGGGATGATTTTCATAATCATCCACTCCGGCCTGTTTATGCTGCGGCTTGCACGGAAGGCCTCTACAACCTGGAGACGCTTCAAGGCCTCGGTCTTGCGCTGCTGCGAAGAGTCGCTGTTGGCACGGTCGCGCAACTCGTATGAAAGTGCATCAAGGTCGAGGCCTACAAGCAAGTCGTAAACGGCCTCGGCACCCATCTTTGCGATGAACTTGTTTGGGTCACTGTCGTCAAGGTACTCATTCCCTTCCGGGAGGTTGTCCATGATGTCGATATATTCATCCTCGGTGAGCAAGTCCATCTTGTGTGAACCATTCATCTCGACACCCTCGGCGTCCTTCTTTCCCTCCATGGCTCCGGGCTGTATTACGATGTACTTCTCGTAATAAATCACGGCGTCAAGTTTCTTGGTGGGAAGACCGAGAAGATAACCTATCTTGTTGGGAAGTGAACGGAAGTACCAGATATGCGCAACAGGCACAACAAGCTCTATGTGGCCTGTACGCTCGCGGCGGACTTTCTTCTCAGTAACCTCCACACCGCAACGGTCGCAGACAATTCCTTTATATCTTATGCGCTTGTACTTTCCGCAGGCACACTCATAATCTTTCGTAGGACCGAATATCCGCTCACAGAAAAGACCGTCGCGCTCAGGCTTGTAGGTACGGTAGTTTATGGTTTCAGGCTTTGTCACCTCACCGTATGAGTTCTCGAGGATTTCCTCAGGTGACGCAAGGCTGATGGTAATCTTCGTAAAATTACTCTTTATCTTTGAATCTTTCTTGAAAGCCATATTTCTTGTTTGTATTTGTTATGTAAAGAGTTCCAGGTTGTTAGTCAAGAGTGATGCTCAAGCCGAGGCCGCGGAGTTCATGCAGCAGGACGTTAAGCGACTCGGGAATACCCGGCGTAGGCATGGGTTCGCCCTTCACTATCGCCTCGTAAGCCTTCGAACGGCCTACAACGTCGTCTGACTTGATTGTCAAAATCTCTTGAAGCACATGGCTGGCGCCGAATGCCTCCAATGCCCAAACCTCCATCTCTCCGAAACGCTGGCCACCGAACTGGGCCTTACCGCCAAGAGGCTGCTGGGTTATGAGAGAGTACGGGCCTATGCTGCGGGCGTGCATCTTGTCTTCAACCATGTGGCCGAGCTTGAGGAAGTAGGTAATACCTACCGTTGCCGGCTGGTCAAACTGTTCGCCCGTCTCGCCGTCGTAAAGGTGGGTCGAGCACAAACGCGGCAGCCCGGCCTTATCAGTCCACTCCTGGAGGTCGTCCAGTTTGGCTCCGTCGAAAATTGGAGTAGCGAACTTGACGCCAAGGCGTTTACCTGCAGCTCCAAGGATGGCCTCGAAAATCTGTCCGAGGTTCATACGCGAAGGCACACCTAACGGGTTAAGCACCAAATCCACGGGGCGGCCGTCCTCAAGGAACGGCATATCCTCCTGGCGTACAATCTTTGAAACTATACCCTTGTTACCATGGCGTCCTGCAAGTTTGTCACCGACACCTATCTTACGTTTCTTAGCGACATAGACCTTAGCCATCTGTAGTATGCCCGAGGGCAGCTCATCACCTATCGTAATAGCGAACTTACGACGCTTCATTTCAGCATCAAGCAGCTTGTACTTCTTGATGAAGTTCATGATGAGCTTCTGGATGAGGTCGTTTATATGGTCATCGTCAGTCCAGTTGTTCGACTGGATGCCATCGTACTCAAGGTTCTTCAGCTGGGCTATGGTGAACTTGCTACCCTTTGTTATGATTTCCGCGCCGGTGTAGTCCTTGATACCCATAGAGCTCTTGCCCTCGGTCAACGTCAGGAGCTTGTCTACGAGAATGTCTTTCAAGTCGTCTATTTTCGCAGCATACTCTTCGTCTATTTTCGCCAGCACGACCTTGTCCTGCTGCTTTGACGCACGTGTCTTTACTGCACGCGAGAACAGCTTTTTGTCTATTACAACGCCAGTAAGCGAAGGATTGGCTTTCAATGAAGAATCCTTAACGTCGCCAGCCTTGTCGCCGAAAATGGCACGGAGCAGCTTCTCCTCCGGCGACGGGTCGCTTTCTCCCTTCGGGGAAATCTTGCCAATGAGGATGTCTCCAGGCTCCACACGTGCGCCGACACGGATGATACCGTTATCGTCGAGGTCCTTGGTAGCTTCTTCACTGACGTTAGGGATGTCGCTCGTAAACTCCTCCATTCCGCGCTTGGTCTCACGCACGTCCAGAGAATACTCGTCAACGTGAACTGACGTAAGGATGTCTTCACGCACGATACGCTCGTTAAGCACAATCGCATCCTCGTAGTTGTAACCCTTCCAAGGCATATAAGCAACAAGGAGGTTGCGTCCGAGAGCAAGCTCACCGTTCTCCGTTGCATAACCTTCGGTGAGGATGTCGCCTTTCTTGACCCTCTGTCCCTTGTCGCAGATAGGACGGAGGTCTATTGTCATATTCTGGTTGGTACGGCGGAACTTCGGTATCCTGTATTCCTTGAGCGCAGGTTCGAAACTTACAAATTCCTCATCTTCAGTCCGGTCATAGAGTATGCGTATAGTCGTAGCATCTACATATTCTATAACGCCGTCCCCCTCGGCCGTAATCATCGTGCGTGAATCCACGCACACCTGGCGCTCGATACCGGTTCCAACTATCGGGGCCTCGTTATGGAGCAACGGAACAGCCTGGCGCATCATGTTGCTGCCCATCAACGCACGGTGGGCATCGTCGTGCTCCAAGAACGGGATAAGTCCTGCCGCAATAGAAGCTATCTGCTGAGGCGAAACGTCCATGAGGTCAACCTCTGAAGGAGGAACGACCGGGAAGTCTGCATCCTGGCGACACTTAACGACATCACGGATGAATGTTCCGTCATCATTCAACGGGGCGTTACCCTGGCCTATAATATGGTCTTCCTCTTCCTCGGCTGTCAAATATACGATATTTTTGTTGTCCAAGTCCACTACACCATCCTTAACTTTGCGGTATGGGGTCTCGATAAAGCCGAGGTCATTAATCTTGGCGTAAACGCAAAGTGATGATATAAGTCCGATGTTAGGGCCTTCAGGACTTTCAATCGGGCAAAGACGCCCGTAATGGGTATAGTGCACGTCGCGCACCTCGAAGCCAGCACGCTCACGAGACAATCCGCCAGGGCCAAGGGCCGACAGACGGCGCTTGTGGGTAACCTCGGCAAGCGGGTTCGTCTGGTCCATGAACTGCGACAGCGGGTTCGTGCCAAAGAACGAATTTATGACGCTTGAAATCGTCTTTGCATTGATAAGGTCCGTCGGGGTGAACACCTCGTTGTCACGCACATTCATGCGCTCACGGATAGTGCGGCTCATACGAGCCAACCCGATGGAGAACTGGTTGCTAAGCTGCTCGCCTACAGTGCGCACACGACGGTTGCTCAAATGGTCAATATCATCCACGGTCGCATTAGAATTGACCAACTGGATGAGATATTTAATAATTTCTATAATGTCCTCCTTGGTCAGTATACGGACATCCATGTCTGTATCCAAGCCAAGTTTCTTGTTTATGCGGTAACGGCCCACGGTTCCGAGGTCATATCTCTTGTCCGAGAAAAACAGGTTCTGTATAACCTCACGAGCACTTGCGTCATCGGCCGGGTCAGCGTTACGCAGCTGACGGTATATATAAAGTACGGCTTCCTTCTCCGAGTTACTCGGGTCCTTCTGCAGGGTATTAAATATTATTGAATACTTGCTTGCAGCCTCTGCATCCTTGTGTACAAGGATTGTCGATGTGCCGCTGTCGATTATGTCGTCGATATTGTCCTTGGTGATTTCGGTCTCACGCTCCATGATGACCTCGTTACGCTCGATTGAAACCACTTCTCCCGTATCCTCGTCAACAAAATCCTCGTTCCAGCTCTTCAGCACCCTTGCAGCAAGCCTCCGGCCCAATATAGCCTTCATGTTCTTCTTGTTCACCTTGACTTCCTCGGCAAGGTCGAAAATCTGGAGAATATCTTTATCCGTCTCAAAGCCAATAGCCCTGAGCAATGTTGTTACCGGCAACTTCTTTTTTCTGTCAATGTAGGCATACATCACATTGTTGATGTCCGTGGCAAACTCTATCCACGACCCCTTGAACGGTATGATACGCGCTGAATACAGCACGGTTCCGTTGGCATGGACGCCCTGGCTGAAAAACACACCGGGAGACCTATGCAACTGTGAAACGACAACACGCTCAGCCCCGTTGATAATGAACGTACCATTATCTGTCATGTACGGGATTGTGCCAAGGAAGACATCCTGGATAAACGTGCCGAAATCCTCATGGTCAGGGTCCGTGCAATAAAGTTTCATCTTGGCCTTCAGTGGCACACTATATGTCAACCCTCGTTCAAGACACTCGTCGATGGTATAACGAGGCGGGTCGATATAGTAATCCAAGAACTCAAGAACGAAATTGTTGCGCGTGTCCGTAATAGGAAAGTTCTCGGCAAATACCTTATATAAACCGTCATTCTTGCGTTCTTCAGGCGGAGTGTCTAACTGCAAGAAGTCCCTGAAAGACTTTAACTGCACGTCAAGAAAATCCGGATACGGCATTGGATTCTTAACGCTGGCAAAGTTTATCCTGTTATCAACAATTTTTGAAGCCATTACAGATTTTTGTTACCGTTATAAATGCCACCCTTGAAAGTACCACCCGGCGTAAAGACATATACACTTTGCCGCCCGGCCTACAGATGCAGCGGTGGAAGACTGCATCACTAAAGACACAAAAAGGTTAAGACTCTCCGACTGGGAGAATCTTAACCCTAATATTCTTAAAGACTTTTTTATTTCAGCTCAACCTTAGCGCCAGCCTCTTCGATGGCCTTCTTCAGGTTCTCAGCCTCGTCCTTTGACAGGCCTTCCTTCAATGTTGAAGGAGCACCGTCTACGAGGTCCTTAGCTTCCTTCAAGCCAAGGCCGCAAGCCTCTTTAACAGCCTTCACAACCTGCAGTTTAGCACCGCCAACCTCAGCAAGAACAACATCGAAAGATGTCTTCTCCTCAGCCTCAGCAGCTGCGCCACCGACAGCAGGACCAGCAGCAACAGCAACAGCTGCAGCAGCGGGTTCAATTCCATACTCGTCCTTCAGGACTGTTGCCAACTCGTTAACTTCCTTAACTGTCAAATTTACCAATTCTTCAGCAATAGCTTTAATATCTGCCATTTTATTTAAATTTTAATGTTTTTTAATATTAATAATTGATAGGATTTGTTATTCAGGACGCTCGCCCAAAGTCTTGAGCACACCATGGATTGTGTTTGCGCCTGACTGGAGAGCAGAAACAACATTCTTTGCAGGAGACTGGAGCAAAGCGACAATCTCTGCGATAACCTCGTTCTTGCTCTTGAGGGCTGCAAGTTCTTCCAGCTTGTCTGCACCTACATATACGCATTCTTCAGCATAGGCACCTTTCAAAGAAGGAATACCCTCTTTCGCATAAGTCTTCAGCAACTTGGCAGGAACATTTGCCGTGTTGCAGAAAAGCACAGCAGTGCTGCCCTTGAGGCAACCATACAAAGGTTCAAAATCAACGTCTGAAGCCTCGAAAGCCTTGTGGAGCAATGTATTCTTAACTACCACCATCTTGATGTCGCTCTTGAAGCAATCACGGCGGAGCTTACTTGTAGCCCCTGAATTAAGCCCGGTAACATCAACAAGGTAGAAGTGTGAATACTCCTTCAGTTTCTCTCCGAGTTCAACTACTATAGTATCTTTGACTTCTTTCTTCATCTTACAAAACTTTTAGAGTTATTCAACTGATTTAGGATCAATCTTGACACCCTTACTCATAGTGCTCGACATAAAGATACTCTTAACGTACGTACCCTTTGCAGTAGAAGGTTTCAACTTGATGACCGTAGAGATGAACTCCCTGGCGTTCTGGTAAATCTGCTCCGGAGTGAAAGACACCTTGCCGATTGAAGCGTGTATGATACCGGTCTTGTCTACCTTGAAATCTATCTTACCCTGCTTCACCTCTTTTACAGCCTTTGCAACATCCATCGTCACAGTACCGCTTTTCGGGTTAGGCATCAAGCCGCGCGGACCAAGGATACGGCCCAAAGGACCGATTTTACCCATACATGACGGCATGGTGATAATGACGTCAACGTCAGTCCATCCGCCCTTGATTTTCTCGACGTATTCGTCAAGACCAACATAGTCAGCACCTGCCTCCTTTGCAGCAGCTTCAGCATCAGGTGTACACAAGCAAAGAACGCGCGTAACCTTTCCAGTACCGTTAGGAAGCGAAACAACGCCCCTGACCATCTGGTTTGCCTTACGCGGGTCAACGCCCAAGCGTACATCAATATCTACGGAAGCGTCGAACTTCGTCGTGGTGATTTCCTTGACAAGCTCCGATGCCTCCTTCAAAGAGTATGCTTTCCCTGCTTCAACCTTATCAGCTACTGATTTTTGATTTTTTGTCAGTTTACTCATTTCCTTGAAGTTATAAATTATTTACCAGGGAAGTCCCCTTTTACAGTGATGCCCATACTTCTCGCAGTACCTGCAACGAGCTTCATAGCCGACTCCACGGTAAAGCAGTTAAGGTCTGCCATCTTGTCCTCAGCAATGGCGCGAACCTGCTCCCATGTAACTGAAGCCACCTTCTTGCGGTTTGGCTCGGCAGAACCTTTCTTTACTTTGGCTGCCTCCATAAGCTGCACTGCTGCAGGAGGTGTCTTGATTTCGAAGCTGTATGACTTGTCAGCATAGTAAGTGATAACGACAGGAAGAACCTTGCCTGCCTTATCCTGGGTCCTGGCGTTGAATTCCTTGCAGAATCCCATGATATTGATACCCTTTGAACCAAGAGCAGGTCCTACGGGAGGAGAAGGATTCGCAGCGCCACCTTTAATCTGTAATTTGATTAATCCAGCAACTTCTTTAGCCATTTCTTTTGTTAATTAAAAATTGATGAATATAAAAGAACACCCGTATCCGTAACAATACGTCATTCTTTAGCGACTTGCATAAAACCGAGTTCCAGAGGTGTCTTACGACCGAAAATCTTAACCATGACCTTAAGTTTGTGCTTTTCGGCATTAACTTCTTCGATAACGCCGCTAAAGCCACTGAACGGGCCATCCGTAACCTTGACAGTCTCATCAACACTGAACGGGATATTAACTTCCTCCGCCAGTTCTGACTCCTCTGCCGTTCCGAGTATCCGGTTGACATCAGACTGCTTCACGGGGGTTGGGTTGTCCAAGCCTCCGAGAAAGCCCAACACATTGGGCATAAAGCGCAAGGTATGAGCGACGTCGCCTTTCAGCTCCGCTTCAACGAGCACATAGCCAGGAAGAGCTATCTTCTCCTTGACCACACGCTTGCCGTTACGCAATACGGCGTGTTTCTCCATAGGTATAAGAACCTGGGAAACATAAGCCGAAAGCATCGTATTGTGCTTCAATTCAGCCTCGATATATTCCTTCACCTTGGCCTCCTTGCCGCTGACAGCGCGCAATACATACCACTTTTTACCTGATTCAGCCATTTTTACTCTACACGAATTAGTTAGGATAAACCGTACTCATAACAAACCGGAACACGGAGTCCATAATGAACACCACAACCGCAATGATCAAGGAAGCAGATAATACAACCATTGCGCTGTGCGTAAGTTCTGCCCGTGTCGGCCATGACGTCTTATGCACAAGTTCGTCGTAGCAAGCCTTACAATAATTTGTTATACTCTTGAACATATTATCTTCTTTTTGCACGGGAAGAGAGGCTCGAACTCCCGACACCTGGTTTTGGAGACCAGTGCTCTGCCAACTGAGCTATTCCCGTAAAATTAGGTTCTCGTCGTCTTGGCGAGAACCTAAAGATGTATCACCTAATCAAACGAGTATTAGTCGATGATTTCAGTTATCTGGCCAGCGCCTACGGTACGTCCACCCTCGCGGATAGCGAAACGCAGACCAACGTTCAGGGCTACAGCGTAGATAAGGTCAACCGTGATGGTTACGTTGTCGCCAGGCATTACCATCTCAACGCCTTCCGGCAGAGAGATTTCACCTGTACAGTCCATAGTACGGAGATAGAACTGAGGACGATACTTGTTACCGAACGGAGTGTGACGGCCACCTTCCTCTTTCTTCAGGACGTAAATCTGAGCCTTGAACTTCTTGTAAGGCTTAATCTGTCCCGGATGGCAGAGCACCATACCACGCTTGATTTCATTCTTGTCGATACCACGGAGAAGCAGACCTACGTTGTCACCAGCTTCACCTTCGTCAAGAATCTTGCGGAACATCTCGACACCAGTAACGACAGACTTCTTGTCTTCGCCAAGACCGAGCAGCTCAACTTCATCACCAACCTTAACACGGCCAGTCTCGATACGGCCAGTAGCAACAGTTCC
>CALUEX010000024.1 GCA_944319815.1 uncultured Prevotella sp.
ACGTTCTTCTTCAGTGTAAGTTCTCTGCATCTTTTTTATTCTTTTAGAGAACTGTCAACTTATTTAGTATAGGTCAGCCAATGGCAAGACAGGATATGAAGCGTGGATGCTTGACGGCAAAACTGTCTACATACATCAATCCGTGAGGCTACGCCATTTAATCCATTCAATATGGCAGTGTACCGAACAAACGCCAAGCCCGATTACGTTAAACCATCGCGATTATGAAGTTTTTTGATATATTTTTTGTAACTTTGCAAAAGTGTAGCTACAACCTGAACCTTGGTTGGAACGTACACGCTGAACAAAAAACATAACAAGAATGAAAAGCGACCCTAAAGACTGTCTCTACTGCCAGAACAACGAGACGCAACACAACCTCATGCTCGAGGTGGCAAAACTGAGTGTTTCACGCCTGTTCATATTCAAGGAACAAACCTACCACGGACGTTGCCTCGTGGCTTACGACGGACACGTTGACGACCTGAACCAGCTGAGTGACGACGAGCGCAACGCCTTCATGGCCGACGTGGCACGCGCAACGCGCGCAATGCAAAAAGTGTTCAACCCGGCGAAAATAAACTACGGTGCTTATTCCGACACGCTGTCGCACCTGCACTTCCACCTCGTGCCTAAATACGTGGGCGGCCCTGACTTCGGCGGAGTGTTCCGCATGAACCCGCAAGAGACTTACCTCACTGACGAGGAGTATGCCGAAATGGCTGAGAAACTGAAGAAGGAAATCTTCGGGAATTAAGAAGTCTTTTTCAAGGAGTAAAGTAATAAAGGAGTAAGGAGTAAAGGAGTTAAGTAATAAGGAGTCATGGAGTTAAGGAGTTAAGACAATGGCTTCATAAATACTGTTGTTTCACAAACAACAAGGCATTTGTCTTAAATCCTTCACTACTTACTACTTCACTACTTACTACTTTACTCCTTGAAAAATCCCAAGCATAATAAGACATGAGAATAGACATCATAACCGTATTGCCCGAAATGGTCGAAGGCTTCGTGCACGAGTCAATCCTGGCGCGTGCGCAAAAGAAGGGACTGGCGGAAATACACCTGCACAACCTGCGCGACTATTCAACGGACAAGTGGCGGCGCGTTGACGACTATCCTTATGGCGGCTTCGCGGGCATGGTGATGCAGTGCGAACCGATTGACCGTGCCATATCGGCACTAAAGGCCGAAAGGGAATACGACGAGGTAATCTACACGTCGCCCGACGGCGAACGGTTTGACCAACACATAGCCAACGACCTTTCGATGAAAGGTAACATCATCATCCTGTGCGGCCACTACAAGGGTATAGACCAGCGAGTGCGCGACCACCTCATCACGCGCGAAATAAGCATCGGCGACTATGTGCTGACAGGCGGAGAACTTGCGGCTGCAGTAATGGCCGACGCCATCGTAAGGCTCGTGCCAGGTGTAATCAGCGACGACCAAAGCGCCCTGTCAGACTGTTTCCAGGACGATATGCTCTCGGCACCAATCTACACGCGCCCCGCCGAATACAAGGGTTGGCGCGTGCCCGACATACTGCTGAGCGGGAACGAGGCGAAAATAAAGGAATGGGAAATTGAACAGAGCTACGAGCGCACACGACGGCTGCGCCCGGACCTTCTGGAAAATGCATAACCCATAATGCACAATGCATAATGGTGCGCTGACGCAACCATAAGCCACGGCGTCGGCCTATTATGTATTGCGCATTATGAATTAGTAAAAATATAATTAAAAAAATTTTGCTTTGCGCTTAACTTACATTATCTTTGCAGCCGAAAGGACACTTTCGACATACCTATAAATTAATACTTTGAAAAAATGTTCAGTAAAGAAACGTATGTTAAAAGGCGGGCTACGTTGAAAAGCCTCGTCAAGGAAGGATTGATACTGTTGTTCGGCAATAATGAGTCACCGGCTAACTACCCGGCTAACTGTTATTATCCGTTCCGCCAAGACTCGTCATTCCTTTACTACTTCGGCCTCGACCGCGCCGGTCTTGTGGGTGTAATCGACATCGACGAAGACACGGAAACATTGGTGGGCGACGACATCGACATTGAAGACATCGTATGGTTCGGCTCCGTTGACAGCGTCAGCGACATGGCTGCAAGCACCGGCGTAGCCAATACCGCGCCGATGAGGCAGCTGCAGGCCATCTGCAACAACGCCCTCAGGAACCACAGGCCAATACACTTCCTGCCACCATACAGGCACGACACTAAGATACAAATATCCGACCTCCTCGGCATACACCCAAGCCAGCAGAAAGAAGCTGCCTCGCTCGAACTGATAAAGGCCGTGGTGAAAATGCGCTCGGTGAAAGAGCAACAGGAGATTGAGGAGATAGAAAGAGCCTGCGCCATAGGCTACAAGATGCACACTACGGCCATGCGCCTGACAAAGCCGGGCGTAACCGAAAAATACGTGGGCGGACAGGTGGACGGAGTGGCTGCATCATACGGGGCAAAAGTCAGCTTCGCCACGATATATACGCAGCACGGCGAAATCATGCACGGCATACCACGCTGGGACGAACTTGAGGCCGGGCGCCTTGTGCTCTGCGATGCAGGAGCCGAAAACCGCAACAACTATTGCTCGGACAATACGCGCACATACCCCGTAAACGGCAAGTTCACACAACGCCAACTTGAAATATACAGCATCGTGGAAGCCTGTCACGACCATGTGCTCGAAGTGGCGAGACCCGGAATAAAATACAAAGATGTCCACCTTGCCGTGTGCAGGTTGATGACCGAACGCCTGAAAGGACTCGGCCTGATGAAAGGCGACACCGATGAGGCCGTAGCTGCCGGGGCACACGCAATGTTCCTGCCTCACGGACTCGGCCACATGATGGGCATGGACGTGCACGACATGGAGGGACTTGGGCAAATATACGTCGGTTTCGACGACGAGACAAGGCCATCGGGGCAATTCGGCACTAACGCACTTCGCATGGGCAGAAGGCTCGAGGAAGGCTTCATCGTAACCGACGAACCAGGCATCTACTTCATCCCTGACCTCATAGACGACTGGAAATCCAAGGGCTTGCACAAAGACTTCATCAACTATGACGTGCTCGAGACATACAAGGACTTCGGCGGAATACGCATCGAGGACGACTTGCTGATAACCGCAGACGGTTGCCGTTTCCTCGGCGAGGAACGCATACCGTACCACCCGACTGACGTGGAAAACTACATGACAAACAATTAACCAAAACATAAAACCCTAACAAAACAATGAAAAAGCTACTCATCGTATGCCTGCTGGCCGGACTTACGGTCGGAGCAAACGCACAAGACAAGAAAGAGTCTGCAGAGAAAAAAGCACCGGTGTTTACGACCGTAAAGGAAAACAAAATCACAAGCATCAAGGACCAAAACCGCAGCGGTACCTGCTGGGCTTACTCAACACTGAGCTTCATCGAAAGCGAAATCCTTAAAGCAACGGGCAAGACTTACAACCTGTGTGAAATGTTCATCGCCAACAAGGACTACATGGACCGTGCCATCGTAACCGTAAGGATGCACGGCGACAGCCAGTTCTCACAGGGCGGAAGTTTCGCTGACGTTGTAACAATAATGAAGAACTACGGTATCTGCCCAGAGGAAGCCATGCCGGCACCAGGAACCCTCACGGGCGACTCACTTGCCGTGTTCGACGAATTCTTCAGCGTGATGGAGCCTTACGTTTACTCGATAGCAAGAAGCAAGTCGAAGAAAATATCACAGCAATGGCGCAAGGGCCTGCAAGGAATACTTGACGCATACCTCGGCGAATGCCCGGAGAAGTTCACTTACGAAGGCAAGGAATACACGCCGAAGTCGTTTGCGGAAAGTCTCGGAATTAACCTTGACGATTATGTATCAATAACGAGCTTCACCCACCATCCGTTCTACACGCAATTCGCCATCGAGGTGCAGGACAACTGGCGCTGGGCTCCGTCTTACAACGTGCCTATGGACGAGATGATGCGCATAATCGACAACGCCATCAACGAAGGCTACACCATAGCTTGGGGCGGTGACGTGACTGAAGACGGCTTCACACGCCAGGGTCTCGGAATTGCCTATGACGTCAAAAAAGCACGCAGCATGGCCGGAACGGATGCCGACAGGTGGTTTAAGCTGTCAGCAACGGAGAAGAGAAGCAAACTTGACTCTCTCGGAGTTGATGCTCCCGAAATTGTCCCGACACAGGAAATGAGGCAGGAAGCCTTCGACAACTGGGAAACAACCGACGACCACGGTATGCACCTATTCGGTATAGCCAAGGACAAGAATGGCAAGGAATACTACATGGTAAAGAACTCGTGGGGAGAATACGGCGACTACAAAGGTATTTGGTACATGAGCAAAAACTTCGTTGCCTACAAGACCATGAACTTCATGGTAAACAAGAACGCCATACCTAAGGACATTCGCAAGAAACTCGGCATCTAAATCACCGAAGTTACGCAATTTACATTACAGGCAGGCAAGGCAAACAGCCTTGTCTGCCTATATTATATATAGGTGCCAACCATACAGTCCACAACCGGCTTAATTGCCAACTTACAAACTACAGATAACAACTTTTCCTATACAATCTGCCGTTATGTTGTTTTTTATTTGTAACTTTACACGCTCTTTACCTGACCAGGAACGAGTCTTTGTAAAGAAAAAACAAAAAACAACATAATGCACTTCAAATGGAAATACGAACAACCGACATCAGAACAAAAAAAGGCGGCTGAAGAACTGGGAACTAAGATAGGAATCAGTCCCATACTCGCCGGGATACTAATCAGGCGAGGCATCACGACAGAATCGGCAGCCAAGCGGTTCTTCCGTCCACAACTCAACGACCTCATAAACCCTTTCCTGATGAAAGACATGGACGTTGCAGTGGATAGGCTCAATGATGCGATGGGCCGCAAGGAACGAATAATGGTGTACGGAGACTACGACGTCGACGGGTGTTCGGCTGTAGCACTCGTCTATAAGTTTTTGCAACAGTTTTATTCAAACATCGACTATTACATTCCTGACCGTTATGACGAAGGATACGGCGTAAGCTACAAAGGGATAGAATACGCCATGCAGACAGGAGTAAAATTAATAATTATACTCGACTGCGGCATAAAGGCCCATGAAGAAATAAAATATGCAAAAAGCCTCGGAATAGACTTTATCGTCTGCGACCACCATGTCCCAGACGAAGTTCTCCCGCCAGCAGTGGCAACGCTGAACCCCAAACGAAGCGATGACGCTTACCCCTTTAAACACCTATGTGGGTGCGGCGTAGGATTTAAGTTCATGCAAGCGTTCGCAAAAAACAATGGCATACCATTCTCGAGGCTAATCCCTTTACTTGACCTTTGTGCCGTAAGCATCGCTGCGGACATCGTACCCGTTACAGAAGAAAACCGCATACTGGCTTTCCATGGCATGAAACAACTCAACCAAAACCCAAGCATCGGCCTGAAAGCAATAATAGATATATGCGGATTGAATGGACGAACGCTGACCATGAGTGACATCGTATTCAAAATAGGGCCACGAATAAACGCTTCAGGCAGGATGGAAAACGGTAGGGAAAGCGTTGACTTGCTCGTTGAGAAAGATTTTAGCAGTGCGCTGAAAAGGGCTAAGCACATCAATGAATACAACGAGCAACGCAAAGACATTGATAAGCAGATGACCGAGGAGGCCAACCAGATAATCTCAAGGATTGAAAGCCAAAAGCGCCACTCGAGCATTGTCTTGTATGACGAGAACTGGAAAAAAGGCATAATCGGAATAGTTGCCTCACGACTGACCGAAATATACTTCCGCCCTACCATTGTGCTGACACGCGACAACGACCTTGCCACTGGTTCGGCACGCAGCGTCACAGGCTTCGACGTCTACTCTGCAATAAAGAGTTGTAGGGATATGCTGCTTAATTTCGGAGGCCACACTTACGCCGCCGGGTTGACCCTGAAATGGGACGACGTGCCTGAGTTCAGGCGCCGTTTCCAAAAATACGTGGATGACCATATACAGCCGGAACAGATGGAGGCAACACTTGACATTGATGCAGAGATTGACTTTAAGGACATCACAAGGAAGCTGCACGCAGACTTGAAAAAGTTTGGGCCATTCGGGCCAATGAACACTAAACCCTTATTCTGCACCACTGACGTGTATGACTTCGGTACGAGCAAGGTTGTAGGCAGGGAACAGGAACACATCAAGCTCGAGCTTGTAGACTCGAAATCGAACAACGTAATGAACGGTATAGCTTTTGGGCAAAGTGGTTCCGCACGATACATAAAATCGAAACGCAGCTTTGACATCGCTTATACCATAGAGGACAACGTATTCAAACACAACGGCATACAACTGCAAATCGAAGACATCAGGCCTTCTATTGGTGAAGAATGAATGTCAAGATAAAAGTTAAGGATTAAGGAGGCATACTTAAAAACGCGATAAAATACACTTTCTTAATCCTTAACTTTTAATTTTTAGCACTCAATCCTTAAACCTCCTACGAACATGGACAAATACCAACAACTCCTTAAAAAGTATTGGGGCTACGACGACTTCCGCGGAATTCAGCGCGACATAATAGAGAGCATCTGCACAAATCATGACACGCTCGGGCTTATGCCTACTGGAGGAGGAAAATCAATAACCTTCCAAGTGCCGGCATTGTCAATGAGCGGAGTGTGCATCGTGATAACGCCGCTTATTGCCTTGATGAAAGACCAGGTGGAACATTTACGCCAACGAGGGATAAAGGCCGCTGCAGTATATTCGGGCATGATGCACGCCGACGTCATAACGACACTCGAAAACGCGATATTCGGAGGAGTGAAAATACTGTACGTCTCCCCCGAAAGGCTTTCATCGGAACTTTTCCAGAAGAAGCTAAGCCACATGAAAGTTAGCTTCATCACAGTAGACGAGGCCCACTGCATAAGCCAATGGGGCTATGATTTCCGTCCTTCATACCTTAAAATCAATGACATCAGGCGCATCAAGCCTGACGCACCGATACTCGCACTTACAGCCACAGCCACTCCGCGCGTAGTCGATGACATACAAGACAGACTCGGCTTCAAGCAGAAAAACGTCTTCCGAATGAGCTTCGAGCGCGCAAACCTTGCATACATCGTCATGAAAAACGGCGACAAACTACGCACAATACAAAGGTTGCTCGACGAGGTTGACGGTTCAGCGATAATCTATGTACGAAGCAGGAAGCGCACGAAAGAGACAGCAAAGGCCCTAAATGACTGCGGGATAAAAGCCACGTTCTACAACGCAGGACTTGAAAGCGCCGTAAGGGACGCACGACAGAAAGACTGGCAGGAAGACCGGGTGCGCGTCATGGTGGCCACCAACGCTTTCGGCATGGGTATAGACAAGGACGACGTAAGGCAGGTTATACACCTTGACTGCCCCGACTCGCCTGAGGCCTACTTCCAGGAAGCCGGACGCGCCGGGCGTGACGGCAAGCCTGCACGTGCCGTACTGCTGTACGACGGGAACGACCGGGCCAAGCTCTTGCGGCGCATAGGCGAGACTTTCCCGGACAAGGACTTCATCCGAACGGTCTACGAACATCTCGCCTACTTCTACCAAATAGCCATGGGCAGCGGTGCAGGGTGCAGGTTCGAGTTCAACATCGACAAGTTCTGCCTCTACTTCCGCCACTTCCCCATACCGGTGAACTCTGCCCTCAACATACTGGCGCGTGCCGGATATATCGACTATGACGGCGAACGCGACAATATGTCACAGGTAACCATGCTCATTGGGCGCGACGACCTGTACCGACTGAACAGCCTGAACGAAGTAGAGAACAACGTGGTGACTACATTGCTGCGCAATTACGGCGGACTGTTCTCTGACTATTGTTACATTGACGAAAGCCTCATTGCCATGCAAGCCGACATCAGCCGCGAAACGGTCTACGACGTACTGAAAGGCCTAAGCCAACGGCGCATCATGCACTTCATCCCAAGAAAGGCCATACCGCACATCCGTTACACCCAACGACGGGAAGAGGCCGACCTCCTTGTCTTCAGCCGAGAGGTCTACGATGACCGAAAACAGGAATACACCGAGAGGATTAACGCCATGATAAACTATGCCGAGAACGACGACGTTTGCCGCAGCAGGCAACTGCTGAGATATTTCGGCGAGGCACGCTCAACCGACTGTGGAATATGCGACGTATGTAAAAGCCACGCCCCTGGAACGACAGACAAGACCGCACTTGCCGCAGCCGCAGAGGCCATAGCGGCCTTGCTTGGCGACGGCGAACCACACCCGATAACCGAAATCACGAAAATAAGGCAAGACCTTAACATCGTGAAGGAAGCCCTCGAGTTCATGATTAGTGAGGAAAAGGCGTTCGTCCGCGACGGCAAGATAACATTAGCCCCGGCAAACCATTAAGGTATGCCAGGGCTTTTCTTTCATTTTGGAGTTAAGGAGTAATGGAGTAAAGGAGTTAAGACATTAGCTTTTTCACCCATTCTCCTCCCCTCGGGGAGGTTGGGAGGGGGCTTCGGGTTGGTTGGGAGGGGGCTTCGGGGCCACCTTTTCGTCATTTACTTCGCTTGCGATGGCACTCCGGCGCGTCCGCCTATGTGGCAGTCGCTAATCTCCACGCCTACCGTGTTGTCGAAACTGACGGCGTTCTTGACTTCACCGATTTCAACATTGCTGAACAGCACGTTGCGTATAGGCTCCGCCTCGGTGCCTTGCAACACCAGTCCTGCGCCAGTAGCCTTGCGGCAGTGCAAGCCGTCAACATAGATATTGCCCACTCGGGTGAACTTGTCGTTGTCAAGCCCCTCGCCGGCGTACATACTCGTGGCGTAAAAGAGGTCTTCCACATCGCCAAACTCACAGTCCTTCACGTACAGGTCAGTCACGAACCCGCCACGGTCAGGGTTGGTCTTGATGTATATGCCACGCTTGCAGTAACCTCCGAACGTGCAGTCTTCAACAAAAACGTTACGCACGCCTGCCGACATCTCGCTGCCGATGACCACAGCGTGAAGTCCCTTGAAGCGGCAGCGGCGTATCACGATGTTCTCCGACGGTGCCCCGAACGTCCAACCATCGTTGTCGCGACCACTCTTTATTGCCACGTTGTCGTCGCCGTTATTAAACTCGATGTCCTCTATCAAGATATTCCGCGAACATTCCGGGTCAATGCCGTCGTTGTTGACCAACTTTGCATCGTAACGCAAGCCACGGCATATTATGTTCTCGCTTTTCAGCAAATGGACGCACCAGAACGGCGAATTGGTGATGAACACACCTTCAAGGGTGACGTTACGGCATCCGTAAAACTGTATCAACTGCGGACGCAACCACCATCCGTCGCCAAACTTGCGCCCGTCCACGGGCACGCCGCCATGGTTCATCTCGCGACTGCGGGCCTGCCCGGCCTTCTGTTTCGGCTTCCATGTCGAGAACGTCGTTGAGGCATTGCCGTCGATGGTTCCCTCGCCTACAATGGCCACGTCGTGCAGGTCTTTTCCGTAGATGAACGGGCTGTAATTCCAGAGGAACGTGCCCTCCCAGCTCGTTTCAACCATGGGAAGGTATAGTTCGGGGGCAGGGTCGAACTTTATTGTCGCGCCCTTCCTTATGTCGAGGCACACGTTGCTTACGAAATGTATCGGTCCCTTGACAAGATACGTACCTGCGGGCACTATAATGCGCGCACCGCCGAGCTTGGAGGCAGCCTTCATGGCGCGGTCGAATGCCCGCTTGCAGTCTTTCGTGCCGTCGCCTTTTGCACCAAAGTCGGTTATAAAAAGACTGTCAGACGGCACAGCCGCCCCTGTCACCAGGGCGAGCACAGAGTCACGGCGGGACACTCGTTCGCGCTCCACTTGCCCAACGTCGATGGCCGAACACAACTGAACAGAGCACATATAAACAAATAATGCAATTACGATATTCCGCATAAACAACCTTGTTATTTAATTAGAAAGTAGTTAAAGAGTTATGCAGTTAAGGAGTTAAGACAAATACGTTGCTTTAAAAGGCATTGTCTTAACTCCTTAACTGCATAACTCCTTAACTACCTAACACTTGTCAGCAGACTTTCTCCAGTTTCTTCATTATAGAGAAGATGAACAGGAACGATATGACGCAAAGCACAACGAGCGTGCCCCATACAACCTCAAGCGGAGCGTTGCCCCAGAGGAAGCCCGGAATAGAGACAAGCATATTGCCGACAGCCGTAGCCACGAACCATCCGCCCATCATCAAGCCCTTATACTTCGGGGGTGCAACCTTAGAGACGAACGAGATACCCATGGGCGAAAGAAGCAGCTCGCCGAAGGTGAGCACGAGGTAGGTAGACACGAGCCAGTTAGGCGAAACGCGCGCACCGCCGTCGTAAGTCAGTCCCCACGAACCTATCATCATTATGATGTAACCGCAACCGGCAACCAACATTCCGAGGCCGATTTTGCGCGGAGCCGACGGTTCCTTGCCCTTGCTTGCAAGCCAACCGAATATGGCCATGGACACAGGCGTGAGCATTACGACGAAGCACGGGTTGAACTGCTGGAAGATTGGAGCCGTAACCTCAATGCCTTCCGGCGAAAGGCTGACGTACTTGCCAACAAGCACGGCCAACGCAACAAGGATGACAAGAGCCGAAACGATCTTGCCCTTGCTCGTCTTCGACTGGAACAGGGAGAACAGCGCATAAACGATGAAGATGACGCAAACAAGGTTGACAACATCGAACATCATGCTCTCAAGCCCTGTACTGTGCTGGTTGGTGAAGTCGCGCGCAAAATAAGTAAGCGTCAGGCCGTTCTGGTGGAACGCCATCCAGAAGAATATTACGACGGCGAACACGAGACAAAGGGCCACCACGCGGTCCTTGGTCTCCTTGGGCGACAGCTCAGGCTCCGTGTGCCCAGCCACGGCAGCCTCGGTCTTGCTGTTGTAGTCGGCGTGCTTGAACGTGTTTTTGAAGCCGTAGTAAATGGCGATTGACAGGACAAGCGACACGCAAGCCACGGCAAAGGCATAGTGGTAAGCGTCAGCCTCCGATGCCCCGAGCGAAGTCTTGGCGAAGTCTATGATTTTCACGGCTGCCGTCGGCGCGAACAGCGCGCCGATGTTGATGGCCATATAGAAGATGGAGAACGCAGAGTCGCGCTTCGACTGCAATGCGGGGTCGTCATAGAGGTTGCCCACCATCACCTGCAAGTTACCCTTGAACAGGCTCGTGCCGACGCATACGAACACAAGAGCGGCAAACATCAGCACCATGCCAAGCATACCGGCCCCGGCCGGGATGGCCAGCAACAGGTAGCCGAGGAACATCACGATGATGCCCGTTGTGACACACTTGCCGTAACCCACCTTGTCGGCGATTGCTCCTCCCACGAGCGGGAGGAAGTAGACAAACGCCAAGAAACCTGAATAAACGGCACCAGCCGCACCCTCAGACCAGCCGAAATTGGCCTGGAGGAACAGCACGAACACCGCGAGCATCGTGTAATAGCCGAAACGCTCGCCCGTGTTGGCCAAAGCCAACGCATACAAACCTTTTGGTTGTCCTTCAAACATAGTATTATTGTTTTAAATTCAATTATATTTCCACAAAACCAACGTGCATCCACAGCCGCCAAGCCGGCAACAGGTTAACAAATCGCCGCACGGCATTTACGATTTGCAAAGATAATGTAAATTGAGAGAAATGCAAAATAAAACGGGAGTTTTTCTTAGTAGTTAAAGGAGTTAGAGGGAGTTATCGCTCACTGCGTTCGCTAAGGAGTTAAAGACAATAGCCTTTTTTCTTTAGGAGTTAAGGAGTTATGTAGTAAAGGAGTTAAGACATTAGCCTTTTCATTCCCCTCCCCTCGAGGAGGTTGGGAGGGGCTACATTACCCGGACGCTATATAACCTACTGGCAACCAGGGCGTTGCCTTAGACAAACGAAAAGGGCATCTTCCGCGCTGCGAAAGATGCCCTTTTAACGCACGAGAGGCCACCTTTTGACAAGCAAAAGGTGGCCTCCCGCAAACATTAATATAACGGAATGTTATTCGTGTACGTACAAGTCCCAGCCGAGATAGTTGTCAACAGCCTCACGGAGGATGTCAACTACGTCGGTGCGAACCATGGCAACGTGATGCTCAAAACCGTTCTTGCAGATGAACTTCATCAGCTTCTGCAAGTTGTCTACCTGCGTAACGGCGATGCAGCCGTCCATGCCGTAGGGGTCGTTAGTGAGCTTGCCCTTGCCGAGGTAGCTCTTTATGCAGCCGAGGTTGTCGTCGGTGGAGATGCGGAAGTACGTGAAGTCACCCTCCGTGCACTTGCCGTAGACGGCGCCGAAGGTGTTGACCTTACCGAGCGTGCGGCCGAGAACGCCGAGCGGGCCGAGCTTGAGGTCATTCTTCACGAAGCTCTTTGGGGCGTTGCCGCAGTGCGTGCAGACACACTTGTTGCGGTCTTCGGCAAAGTTGTTGTTCCAGTCCAACAGCGTCGACGGCTTGCCGGCGGCGAGGCTGAGGGCATACATCGAGACGGCTCCGGCCACGTCGGTCTCACAGGCGCAGGGTATTAGCTTCTCGCCGAGCATACTCATCGTCACGCAAGCAGCGCAACCGTAGTTCTGCTCCAGCGAGTCCCAGCACTGTATGGCCGTAGCGTCCACCTCGTTGGCCTCTATCCAGTGCTCAACGGCAAGGCCGAACTTGGCTTGCAGGGCCAGCTTCTCGCGATAAGCGTCGGGCACCTTGGCATAGTCGCTTATTTCCTCCATCTTGGCCTTCAGCTCGGCTGCGTCGTCGTCGATTTTGCGCGCGTTGAAGATTATTTCGCTCATGTCAACGGGTACAACAGTGATGCCCGTTGCCTGGAGCAACTTCTCGCTGTAGCGGCAAGTGTTGAAACCGAGGGGACGTGTGCCGATTTGTCCGATGCGGGCATGGGTCAGCTTACGGACGACGCGGCAGATGGCGGCGAACTTGTCGATGTCTTTCATCAGCAAGTCGCTGTGGATTGAGTATGTGTGGTATGTCGTGTCAGTGAACGGTATGCCATACTGATAAAGGTTGTTGCACACCGAGATTTTGCCGCAGAAGGCATCACGGCGGCTGTCGAGGTCAACCTTGTCGTTCTGGTCGTCACAGGCCTGCACCAATACGGGCACGTGCAGCTCGGCACGGCTTATGGCATTGATGATGCCGACCTCAAAACCGAAGTTTGGAAGCGACACTATTATACCGTCAATCTCGTCGCGGTTGGCACGGAACAGGGCGGCACACTTCTTGCCGTCCTCAACGGTTTCCATCGAGCCTCCAGTGGGAGTGTCCTGCTCGTCGAGTATCACGTAGCCGTAACCGGCCTTTTCCAAATCTTCAAGGAGCGTCTTGCGCACGTCAACGGCAAGCTCCGAATTAAAATAAGCTCGCGTGCCTATAATCAGGCCGAAAGTCTCTTTTCCTGGTTTTGCTTGTTTCTTCATAGGACTATTCTTGTTTTCTTGTTCACTATTATTTCCTTGGATTATGCTTTATAGGCATTCGTCAGTCTTGCTTAACGGCGCCTAACACGGTCTTTACGGCCTCCGTCCAGCCTTCATATAGACGCCCGCGCTCGCCTTCGGCCATGTGCGGGAACACGCGGTTGTCGGTAGTCCGCAACGCTGCCACGTCCTCAAGGCTGTCCCATACGCCGCGCGCAAGGCCGTTCATGACCATCGCGCCCATGGCCGATGCTTCCTCTACGTCGGAACGGTTGATGCAGGCGTTGAGCATATCGGCCTGGAACTGCATGAGAAATTGGTTCTTCGTAGGGCCTCCGTCGACGCGAAGTTCCTTCAGGGCGATGCCCGCGTGCTGCGTCATCAGGTCTACGAGGTCCTTCACTTGGTAAGCTATAGCCTCAAGCGCGGCACGGCATACGTGGCCTTTCTCCGTCGCCAAGGTCATGCCGCAGAGCATTGCCTTGGCCTGTGGGTTCCACCACGGCGCACCAAGCCCGGCAAACGCCGGAACAAGATACACCCCGCCGTTGTCACGCACGCCAAGGGCGAACTTCTCGATTTCGGCCGGACTCTTTATCAACTGTAGCTTGTCGGTCATCCACTGGATTGTCGCGCCGGTGCAATGGATGTTGCCCTCGAATGCGTAAAAGACCTTTCCGCACGCCGCGAAACCGACCGACGTGACCAAACCCTCGGGAGCCGCCATTGCGTTAGTGCCGATATTGACCATTACCGATGACCCCGTGCCGTATGTAGCCTTGCCCATACCGGCCTCAAAGCACATCTGCCCGGCAAGAGCACCGTGCGAATCACCCAACACTCCGGCTATGGTGACGGGTTCGGGAAATACGTCCTCGACCGTTGTCTCGCCGAACACGGAGTCGCACGGCAGTGGCTCGGCCATCATGTTGCGTGGTATGGTGAACAAATCGAGCAAGTCTTTATCCCAGTCGAGCGTATGGATGTTGAACAGCAAGGTGCGTGAAGCATTGGTATAGTCAGTGACAAAGCGTCGCCCGCCGGTCAACTTCCATATCAGCCAAGTGTCTATTGTACCCATCATCAGCTCTCCCTTATCGGCTGCACGGCGCGCGCCGTCAACATTGTCGAGTATCCACTTCACTCCACTCGCGGCAAAATAAGGGTCTATCAGGAGTCCACTGCGCTCTCGGATGAAGTCTGTGTAGCCACGACTCTTAAGGTCTTCGCATATTTCGGCACCTCGCTGGCACTGCCACACAACGGCGTGGCATACTGGCTTGCCCGTAAAACGGTTCCACACAACGGCCGTCTCGCGCTGGTTTGTGATTGCAAGCGTGTACGTTATGTCATCGCCCTTGGTTGCCTCGACCACCTCACGCACGGCCTCAACCATGTTACGGTAGATTTCCTCGGCGTCATGCTCCACCCATCCTGGCTTCGGGTAATACTGCTTATGGGGCACATTCTTGCGGCACACGAGCTGGCATTGCTCATTGAACACCACCGCTTTCGTGGCCGACGTACTTTGGTCTATGGATATTATGTAGTTCATAGCTACTTTATTAAATGAAGAATTAAGAGTAAAGAAACAAGGTCAAGCATCAAGTTGACCAGAAGTTAAGGGTTGGGATTAAGCAAACACCCTTCATTCCCAATACCCACATCAAGGTATTTCAATAGCCCTTAATCGTCAGCCCTTAACTTCCGGTATCCTTATTTACTTCACAAACTCTTTTGCGGTTTCGTATATTCCGTCTGCGTCGAGCTTGTAATGATGGAATATCTCAAGAGGTTTGCCGTGCACAGCATTCTCGTCGGGTATGCCAAGTATGCGCATCGGCACCGGGCAAGCCTGTGCAACGGTCTCCGCAACGATGCCGCCAAGGCCTCCGTACATACTGTGTTCCTCAACTGTAATTATGCGTCCGGTCTCACGGGCCGCACGGATTATGGCATCCGTGTCGGCGGGTTTAAGCGTGTGCATATCTATAACGCGCGTGCTTATGCCCTCGGCTGCAAGGCGACGACCGGCCTGCAAGGCGTGGTAAACGCTCTCGCCTGTACCTATTATAGTAAGGTCTGTACCGTCCTGGAGCTGTATAGACTTGCCTATTTCATACTTGAAATCGTCGTTCTCGTAAACATCGGGCACGGCGTTGCGGCCAACACGGACGTAAACGGGGTGCGGATAGTCAACAAGCTGCTCTACGAGCTTGCGCGTCTGGCGTGCGTCGCACGGCAAAACCACCTGCATTCCGGGGAAAGTGCGCAGCACTGCTATGTCGTGCAGGCTGTGATGGGTCGCGCCAAGGGCTCCATAAGCCACACCTCCGCTGACGCCCAAGATTTTAACGGGCTGTCCAGAATAGGCTACGTCAACCTTTACCTGCTCAAGACTGCGGGCTACATAGAAACACGCAGGGCCGCAGACAAACACCTTCTTGCCGCACGAAGCCAGTCCCGCAGCAATGCCTACGGCATCCTGCTCGGCTATACCGCACTCAACAAACTGTTCGGGAAGCTGTTTTGCAAAGTCAGTCAGCGTTACAGAACCACGTGCATCGGTTGTTACGGCTACTATATTCTTGTCTTTCTTGCCAAGCTCCAGCATCGTGTCGGTGAAGCTCTTACGGCAAGCTATAGGTTTTGTTTCCATTTTAGCATCATTAATTTTGCGGGACAACGGGCATTACAGACAACACCCAAGCCCCTTGATTTTTACTTCTTCAGTTCTTCAATCCTCTTTGTGATTTCGTCAATAGCCTCACGGTATTCCTCTTCCGTGGGCACTCCGTGGTGCCACTTGAGCACGTTCTCCATGTAAGACACGTGGAAGCCCTTGGTAGTGTGCAACACAACCATGTGCGGCTTGCCGTTAGTGTAGTCGATGTTTTCGAGGCAGTCAACTATCGCTCCCATGTCGTTACCGTCAACGTCGATGACGTCCCAGCCGAACGCACGCCAGCGCTCGTCAATCGATTCCAGCTTCATCACGTTCTCCGTCGTGTCGCTGATTTGCAGCCCGTTACGGTCGATGAACGCCACGAGGTTGTCCAACTTGTAGTTAGAGCCGGCCATTGCCGCCTCGTAAATAGAGCCTTCACCCTGCTCGCCGTCGCCCATCAGCACGTAAGTCTTATACGACTTGCCGTCCATCTTGGCAGCTATGGCGCATCCAACGCCCAGCGAAAGGCCGTGGCCCAGCGCGCCGCTGTTGAACTCAATGCCCGGAACCTCAACCGTTGGGTGGCCCGCAAGCACAGAGAGGTAATCGCCGTAAGTGTCAACCAGTTCCTTGGTAATGAAGCCTTTTGCCTCAAGCACACAGTAAAGAGCCTCCACACAGTGCCCCTTGCTCATGATGAAACGGTCACGGTTGTCCATCTTGGGGTTCTTGGGGTCAACGTTCATGATGCGCAAATAAAGTGCCGTCAGCACGTTCAGCGACGACAAGTCGCCGCCGATGTGGCCGGCCTTGGCCTTGTAGACCACCTCTATAAGCCTTTTCCTGATTTCCTCGCTCCGCAGCGTAAGCTCGGCGATGCTCATTTTGTTGTCCATATTATGTCAGTTAGTAATGCGGTTAAAAATACTTTGATGTTCTTCTTGCCTTAAGGTAAATGCAGCCGCGAGGCCACAACCTCACCTGCCGCCGCGCAACGCGCTTGCGGCCATGAAGTCAACGGCAAATATACAGATTTTTTCCCGAAAACGAAAGCAAAATCACAAAAAACACGGCGTTATGACATAAAACTAAGAGATTGGATAAATGATATTGCCCATTCACCGTGTACGACGCTTTAACATCAATCCTCGATTAACGCGCTAACGTAATTCATATAACCGCAACAAGTGGGCCGACAAGCGGCAACAACTCGAAAAAGCGCGTGTCGGAGCGGCATGAACACGCCCGCGCTCCGACACACGCTTACCCTTGCGGACACGACGTAACAAGGCATATCTTGAAACGCCCGGCACCAGGCATTCGTATCCCCCTAATCCGCCTTAATTCGCCCTATCCTTTGTCTTGATGATGTCGAACAGGTAGGTCAGCTTGACTACTATGTTGCCGAAGTTCGACTTGCCGAAGTAGTCACGCTTAGAGTCGCCGTAGATGTTGCCAAGGCCGTAATAATACCGGGCTTCAAGCTGGAAGTGGCCGGCCTTGTGGTGTGAATATTCAAGGCCGAGGCCGGCGGCGATGCCATAGTCAAACTTGTTTTCTACGGGCATGGAGTATTGGGCGGTAATGTTGTTCACGCGGTCGTCGGTGTTCGGGGCGTCAAGCGGGAAGTTTGCATCGGTGCTCTCGCCGATGCAGAAGCCTATCTGCGGGCCCGCCTGGAAGAAGAACTGGAAGCCCTGCTCCTCGCGTCCCCACCCGAGATGGGCGAACACGGGGATTTGTATGTAGCTCATCGTGCGGCTGTATTTCTCGGCAAGCCCCGTGGCGGGGTTGATTACGGGAGCGTCCTGGGCGTCGAGGATGTCCTCCTGCCAACCTATCTGGGCATAGTTGACCTCGGCCTGCACGGCACAGATGGTGCTGAAGTATTTTTCGCAAACGTAACGGAAGGAGAAACCGCCGGTGATGCCGCCGTGGAACGTCTGGTTGACCCTTGGGTTGAAGCCAACGTTGCTAAGTACGTATCCGCCGTTGACGCCGATGCTGAGGTCGCTGCGGTATTTGCCCACCTGGGCCTTGGCCGTAACGGCAAAGACGAAAAGCATAAAAAAGAGGTATAGTCGCTTGAGCATCGGGTCAGAAATTGATTATGGATATGGACTTGTCGGGGTTGTAGTGAACGAACTGCAAAGCCTGGTTTCGCCAGCCGCCGCCCGACTTCGTGCGGGCGAAGTGCAGCGGGGTCTGCAGGGCGCGCTTGTCCTCGGACTCGCCGGTGAACTTCTTGCCCTGCGCGTGGAGGCCACGGAGGAAGAACATCGCTTGGTCGTAACCCGTGAGGGCGAAGCGCGGCAGGTAGTCCATCATGCCGCAATGGAAAGCCGCACGGTAACGGGTCTCGAAAGCGCGCACGCGCGACGAATACTCGTTGTAATAGAAGTTGGTGGGGACATACGTATCGTACTTGCAGAAGCGGTCAAGGTTGTGCTTGACGTACATGAACCACTCGGTGTAGCCGAAAAGCGAAACCTTGAGCGACGGATGGCTGCCCGTAAGTTCGTCAAGGAGGGCCAGCACGGCGTTAAGCTCGGGCGAACGAGCCGTGTTGAGCACCACCATGTTGGGCTTCACGGCGCTGAAGGCCGCGGCGAAGCCCGTCTGCGACGAGTTCAGGTTGGTGACATTGCACGCCACGCCCTTTGCCGCGAGCTTCTTGCGCAACGGGAAGGTAAACACGCCCTTGTCGCTGGTCTTGTCGTTACAGTCAATCACTACTACGTTATAGTCCTTGAAGCGGTAGGCAAAGTGGTCAGCCACGCGGTCGTAGAAGTCTTCAGGCGACTGGTACACCTGGAAGATGTTGGGGTTAGAGTCAACGTCGTCGCCCGTGATTGAGAAGGGGATGACGAGCTTGATGCCGTTGTCCTTGGCGAAGAACGACAGCGGCTTCACCTGCTTTGAATAGAGCGGGCCGAAGATTATGTCGCGCCTGTCGAGGCCGTCCTTTACGAGCGTGCGGTAGATGTCGGCACCTATGGGCACGTTCCATGCCTGTATGTCGATGTTGTAGCCCTCTTTCTTGAGGTCTTCACAGGCGAGCAGCATCCCCCGGTAATACTCAACCATGCGGCGGCCGTCGCCGTCAACGTTGTGCAGCGGCAGCAGCACGCCCACCTTCAGGGCACCGGCCGTAACGGAAGCCTTGGCCGGAGCCGATGCCGTGACCGACGGGTAAGGGATGAATATATAGTCGCCCTTCTTCAGGGTATAGCCCGGCACGCCCATGTCTGGGTTGGCCTTTACAAGCTCATCGACGGTCAACCCGTAGTCACGGGCTATTCCGTAGATAGTCTCGCTTTTCTCCACCTTGTGCATCTCGCGCCATTTCTTGCCGCCCTGCGCCGCCGCGACGATACTGAAAGTAAGCGCCGCAACGACGAGCAAGCATCTTGCTAAACGTTTCATTGCAATTATCCACTTTTTAACTTATCGAGCGCAAAAATACAAAAAAAGAGTGGCTAAATCAACTTTATTGCGTATTTTTGCAGAAAACAAATAAACGAAAAGTGAAATATTGGCTGTGACAGTGTGTCGCCGGGACGCATGGCAAAAGCCAGGCACGGGCTTGCGGCTTCGCCAAACGTGCCCTTTCACGCCATGAAAGGTGCCCTTTCGGCCCGTAAAAGGTGGCCTTTGGCAAGGCGAAAGAGCACCTTTTACTAACCATGCTGACTGTCAGCGAGTTACGATTGCACAGCAAACAAGCCGCAATGTGCATGGCGTCACGTCGCACGGCGCCCAAACGGCACGCTGCATAAGGCTCTCGCTTTCCGCTTAAAGGTTTATGATTGATTATGAGAACGTTTTTAATGCTTTTACTTGCGGTGGCGGCATGGCCGACGGCCGGCCGTTCCCAGTCGTATGACGAAATACCGACAATAAACCCCACAGCCACTTACACCACCGACGAGGGCGAGGAGGAGAGCGAAGCCTACTCAGGCAACGCGCCGCTCGTGGCACGCTTCGAGGCCAACCCGGAGAACGTCGGCGAATACACGGCGAGCTACGAATGGCGGTTCACGCTCAACAACGAGAGCGAACCTTACCTGATACGTTACGAGCAGGACACTGAATATACCTTCACGGAGGCCGGCACACACAACATCGTGCTTTACGCCATGTTCGTGAACGGAAACGACACCATATCCTACACCCAGGACTACTGGGCCGACCGCGGGCCGCTGCGCGTGACCGTAAGCGAGAGCCGGCTGGAGATGCCCAACGCCTTCTCGCCGAACGGCGACGGCATCAACGACATTTACCAGGCCAAGAGCAACTACCAGTCGATTGTAGAGTTCCACGCCTACATCTTCAACCGCTGGGGGCAGAAACTGTACGAATGGAGCGACCCTGCCGGCGGATGGGACGGCAAGTACAACGGGAAGGACGTGGCACAGGGAGTGTATTTCGTTCTCGTCAAGGCAAGGGGAGCCGACGGCAGGGAATACAACATCAAGCGCGACGTCAACCTGCTGCGCGGATATACGGAGAGCACGGGAACCGTCAGCGGCGAATGAGCAACTCCCAAAGCCCCTCACAACCGACCAGAAGCCCCCACCCAACCTCCCCGAGGGGAGGAGATGAAAAGGCAGCCCCCAGCCTCCTCAAAGGGAGGGGAATGAACAATAAGGCTAATGTCTTAACTCCTTTACTCCGTAACTCCTTAACTCCTAAATGAAAAAGCTATTGTCTTTAACTCCTTAGCGAGTGGAACGAGCGATAACTTCTTTAACTACTTTAACTACTATAAGGAAAAAGATGCCTGAAGAAAAGATAAACGTTTGGGGTGCAAGAGTGCACAACCTGAAGAACATCGACGTAGAAATACCACGCGGAAGCCTGACCGTAATAACGGGACTGAGCGGCTCGGGCAAGTCGTCGTTGGCCTTCGACACCATATATGCAGAGGGGCAAAGACGCTACATTGAGACGTTCTCGGCCTATGCACGCAACTTTCTCGGCGGCATGGAGCGCCCCGACGTTGACAAGATTACGGGACTAAGCCCCGTAATCAGCATCGAACAGAAAACCACCAACAAGAACCCGCGCTCAACCGTGGGCACTACCACCGAAATATACGACTACCTCCGACTGCTCTACGCACGTGCCGGCATAGCCTACAGCTACGCCACGGGCGAGGAAATGGTGAAGTACACCGAGGAGGACGTGCTCAAGATGATACACGAACGCTACAGCGGAAGGCCCATATACATACTGGCACCGCTGGTGCGCAACCGCAAGGGGCACTACCGCGAACTGTTCGAGAGCCTGCGCCGAAAAGGCTACCTGCACGTCAGGGTTGACGGCGAGGTGAAGGAAATAGGGCGAGGCATGAAGACCGACCGCTACAAGAACCACAACATCGAGGTGGTAATCGACAAGCTCAAGGTGCAGGACAAGGACGACGAGCGACTGAAGAAAAGCGTGGCCACGGCCATGAAACAGGGCGACGGACTGCTAATGATAATGGAAAAGGACTCCGGCGAAGCCAAATATTACAGCAAACGGCTTATGTGCCCGACAACGGGCATATCATACGGCGACCCCGCACCAAACAAGTTCTCGTTCAACTCGCCCGAAGGGGCGTGCCCGCGCTGCAAGGGACTCGGTTACGTCAACGAGATT
This sequence comes from uncultured Prevotella sp., assembly GCA_944319815.1. Lineage (GTDB taxonomy): Bacteria > Bacteroidota > Bacteroidia > Bacteroidales > Bacteroidaceae > Prevotella. Next base: position 21,824 of record CALUEX010000024.1, read on the forward strand.
GACTTGGCCAAAATAATCCCCGACACATCGGCAACCATCCGCCAGGGAGCCATCACTCCGCTTGGGAAATACAAGAACCAGATGATATTCTGGCAAATCGACGCCATACTCGAAAAATACGAATGCGACCTCAACACGCCGGTGAAGGACATACCGGAAGAGGCCATGAACGAGATACTCTACGGCTCGATGGAGAACGTGCGCATAAGGAAAGAGCTCGTACACACGTCAAGCGACTACTTCGTTGAGTTCGACGGTGTGGTCAAATACCTGCGCAGCGTCATCGAGAACGACGACAGCGCAAGCGGCCAAAAGTGGGCAGACCAGTTCCAGACGGTATGCCAATGCCCCGAATGCAAGGGCATGAAGCTAAACCGCGAATCGCTATCTTACCGCATCTGGGACAAGAACATATCGGAAGTTGCCGATATGGACATCGCCGAACTGAAGCAATGGCTGGCCGAAGCACAGACCCACCTGACGGAACGACAGCGCCGCATAGCCGACGAGATAATAAAGGAAATAGTGACGCGCATCGACTTCATGCTCGAGGTCGGGCTTGACTACCTCTCGCTCAACCGCCAATCGGCAACGCTGTCGGGCGGCGAAAGCCAGCGCATACGCCTCGCCACGCAAATAGGCTCGCAGTTAGTCAACGTGCTGTACATCCTCGACGAGCCGAGCATCGGCCTGCACCAACGCGACAACGACCGGCTGATAAAGTCGCTGAAGGAGCTGCGCGACCTCGGCAACACGGTAATCGTCGTAGAGCACGACAAGGACATGATGCTCAATGCCGACTACATCGTTGACATAGGGCCCAAGGCCGGGCGACGGGGTGGCGAGGTGGTGTTCCAAGGCACGCCGCAAGAGATGCTGAAGCAGCACACCATAACCAGCCAATACTTGAACGGCGAGATGAAAATAGAGGTGCCGGCGAAGCGGCGCGAAGGCAACGGCAAGTGCATAAGGCTGCACGGGGCGTCAGGCAACAACCTGAAACACGTTGACGTAGAGTTTCCGCTCGGCAAGCTGATTGTAGTCACGGGCGTGAGCGGTTCGGGCAAGTCAACGCTAATCAACGAGACGTTGCAGCCAATCTTAAGCCAGCATTTCTACCGCTCCCTGAAGAAACCCATGCCCTACGACTCCATAGAAGGACTTGAGTTTATAGACAAGGTGGTCAACGTAGACCAAAGTCCGCTCGGGCGCACGCCGCGCTCCAACCCTGCGACATACACCGGCGTGTTCAGCGACATACGCTCACTGTTCGTCAACCTGCCCGAGGCCAAAATACGCGGATACAAGCCGGGGCGCTTCTCGTTCAACGTGAAGGGCGGACGCTGCGAGGCCTGCGGCGGCAACGGATACAAGACAATCGAGATGCGCTTCTTGCCGGACATCATGGTTCCGTGCGAGGTTTGCCACGGCAAGCGGTACAACCGAGAGACGCTTGAGGTGCGATACAAGGGAAAAAGCATAGCCGACGTGCTCGACATGACAATCAACCAAGCAGTAGAGTTTTTCGAGAACGTGCCCGACATATTGCGTAAAATCAAGACCATACAGGACGTCGGACTGGGTTATATCAAGCTGGGGCTGCCGTCAACGACCCTCTCCGGCGGAGAAAGCCAGCGCGTAAAGCTCGCCACCGAGCTAAGCAAGCGCGACACGGGCAAGACCGTCTACATCCTTGACGAGCCTACCACGGGCCTCCACTTCGAGGACATACGCATACTGATGAACGTTTTGCAGAAACTTGTAGACCGCGGCAACACCGTAATCATCATCGAGCATAACCTCGACGTCATTAAACTGGCCGATTATATCATCGACATGGGGCCCGAAGGCGGACGCGGCGGAGGACAAGTGCTATCAACGGGCACGCCGGAGGAAGTGGCGGCGAGCGACAAGGGATTTACCCCGAAATTCCTGAAACAGGAGCTGTCGCAGGGCAAGTAACGCGCCTTACACAGGGAAGAACGGATATTGACGCTGCACCAAATTGTAACCTAAACGTGACGAACGGCAGCAATATGTCATCCGGCAAATGTCGGCTTTACCCGATGAAATAGAAAAGCCATGGCGGCCAAATGGCCTATTAAATGAGCGAAGGCGGCCTTCTCTGCTTTGAGAAGGCCGCCTTCTTTTATAGTAAAAGCCATCATCCATGCCCGAAAAGGTCAACTTCGCACTCATTAAAGGCCATCTTCAAGCCCTTAAAAGGTTACCTTTGACATCGTAAAAGGCCATCTTTGACGCACAGGAGAGCCATTCTCGATGCACACTTTTGCGTCGTTCGGCGTAAAGACCTATGTATCAATGACTTATAAATGCACGCGATTTTTGCCGTCATTTCCGTCTACAAGCCTTTTATTCCAAAACAACAGCCTTCTACAGCGACAACAAAAATCGAGATGCAAGCAAACTCACCGTTTTGCTTGCATCTCGATTTCGGCATAACAACGGATGCGCCTATGGCATCGGCCGGGCCTATCGTCTGCCTTAATCAGAACCTTGTCATGAACTCTACCACAATCTTGTCACGCTCCGAAGGCTTGGCTATTGCCCCTTCACGATAGAAATACTTTTCGTAGTTGAGCCTTATGTCAGATATGAACGGCAGGTCAAGGCTGAGCGTGACACCGCCGGTAAGTCGTGAACGCTGGTAATCGTTGATGACAAGACTTCCCGAAGTGTCCTCCTCTCCGTCCACGTAACGCATACCGTCGCTGTGGTCACTCATGTAGTCATAACGCACAAGGGGCGAGATTTTCTTGAAGAAACACTTGCGCAAGGGTATGTCATAGCTCACGAAAGCATCCACCGAATGGACGGCATCGAATGCGTTGTCGCTGTAATGCTTGTACAGGTACTCCGCCTCCACGTGCCAGCCGTGGGCATGATAATACGCACCAGCGTCATACATCATTATGCCAACGTTGTCCGGCTTGATTTTCTGCGTGCTCAACGTTATGTTGAAGCCACGCGGAAGGAAGAACTGAGCCTTGGCCGAGAAGTTGATGTTATTAGTCCAAAAGTCCTTCTGGTCGGTAAGTCCTGAGCCGTTGAACATCCCGGCCTCGAGCTTTATAGGGAAACCTACGTTGAAAGAATAGCCCAAAGTCGCACCTACGTCACGCACGTTGCCTACCTGCTTGGCTATGAACGAACGGTTGGCGAAATACTGCAAGTGGGGCGAACGGTGTGCGTCAATGGTAAAAGGCACACGCATCTGGCCTATGGTAAAATCAAGTCCACGCACAGGCTTCAGGCGTGTATAGGCATCAAGCATCTTTATCTGCCCCTCGTCAGAGAGGTCTATTTCGGCTTTGTAGGATACGACCTTGGTCACGTTCCCCTCAATGCTCACACGTGCATTGCGCACTTGGAAACGTCCCTCGCCTTCCTCCGTCTGGTATTCATACTTTCCTCGTATCGTTCCATGTATTTTCGGGGTGCGGTCAACTTTATCGCCGTCATCTTGCGCAGACATCGGCACGACTGCAAAAATGGCAAACAAAACCAAGAGCAAAAACTTCTTATCCATATATTGGTCTGATTTTTTTGCAAAATTAAGCATCATGTGTTACAATAGTGTTACAACAGGAATATTAAAAGGTTAAGAGTGAAAATCATTACAGCCCCAAACATAACGAGACCCACTAACATGAGAGATTATTTTTTATCAACCTACGGACGGCCGGTCTTCATGAAAAGCATTATCTTTGCACCAGTTTTTATACCGATAACCACACTTTCAATCAAGGAACATGATACAACAAAAGGAATTGACACTGAAACCAAGACGCAGGGGCTTCCACCTCGTCACCGATGAAGTAACAAGCCAACTGCCGCCATTGCCCGAGACAGGCCTGCTAAACCTGTTTGTAAAGCACACCAGCTGCGCCCTCACCATCAACGAGAATGCTGACCCTGACGTGCGCACTGACATGGAAAGCATATTCAACCGCATCGTGCCTGAAGACCAACCATACTACATTCACACCCTTGAAGGAAGCGACGATATGCCCGCCCACGCAAAGTCGGTGCTTGCCGGCGTAAGCCTCAACATCCCCATAACCGACGGACGGCTCAATCTCGGCACATGGCAGGGCATATACCTATGCGAATACCGCAACCATGGCGGAGCCCGCAAGGTTGTAGCCACCGTTATTGGGTAGAAAAACAAGTTTAACGAAAGGCAAAAGACTAATAATGGCGGTGAGTGTTTTGAAAACGCTCACCGCCATTATCATTTCCAAAATAGAAGTTTATCCATAGATAACCTTTCCGTTCTCGTCCTCATACGGGGTAAGGTCCTTAGAATATTGGTTCATCGCACGGAGGCTCATGCCCATCGACGAGAAGCCGCCGTCATGGTAAAGCGTCTGCATGGTAACCTTGCGCGTAAGGTCAGAGAACATCACTACGCAGTAGTCGGCACAGTCATCAGCACTGGCATTGCCGAGCGGAGACATCTTGTTGGCAAAGTCCATGAGGTTGTCCATGTCCTTGATGCCCTTGCCGGCTGTAGTAGGCGTGGGCGACTGTGATATTGTATTGATGCGCACGTGCTTCTCGCGGCCATAGATATAACCGAAGCTGCGCGCAATGCTCTCGAGCATACTCTTGGCGTCAGCCATGTCGTTGTAACCGAAGAACGTGCGCTGTGAAGCAACGTATGTCAACGCAACGACAGAGCCGTATTCAGCGATTGCATCCTGCTTCTTGGCAACCTGCAACATCTTGTGGAACGATATGGCCGAGATGTCGAGCGTCTTCTGCAAGTAATTGTAGTCAAGGTCGTCGTAAGTGCGATGCTTGCGAACGTTGGGGCTCATGCCGATTGAGTGCAGCACAAAGTCGATTTTGCCACCCAACAGGCGCACTGACTCCGAAAAGACTTTCTCAAGGTCTTCCACGCTGGTGGCATCGGCAGCGATGATGGGAGCGTCGAGCTTCTTGCCCAGCTCGTCGAGCGTGCCCATGCGCAGGGCCATGGCCGTATTGCTCAGTGTTATCCTGGCACCTTCCTCAACGGCCTTCACAGCCACTTTCCATGCGATTGAGTCTTCATTGAGCGCGCCGAAGATGATGCCGCGCTTACCTTTCAATAAATTGTGAGTCATTTTTTCTTTACCTTTGATTTGTAATCGACTGCAAAATTAAAACTTTTAACCGATACGGGCAAATGTTTCGATGAAAAACAAGCTGACAATGAACCTGCAGGCAAAAGACAAGCCGCAGGGACACCACCTGCCGTACACCTGTCTATCTGCGCAAGAACAACGGCGTGATATCAACCATACTCCCGTCTTCATGTCGCCTGTAGAGCCGCTGGTTGGTAGAAGGGCTCTTCAGCCCGCCGAGCTTTTCAACGTAAGGGCCGAGCTTTATATAGTCGAAAACGCCGCTGTCCACGCCATTCCTGACGGAGCTCCGACCGCTATACCACCCCACCTTAACAGCCGGGTAGGCACCGTGGACGTATCGGGCAAGCGCCGCCACACCGCAAGGATCGGCGTCGCCGCCCATGAAGCACAGGCAGGTGATGCCGTTGCCGTATTTCTCCATTAGCCCGTCTATTGCCTCCGCAGTAAGCGGCGTGCCAACGTCGTCCCACAAATAGCGGCTGTGGCAGCCCTTGCATCGGCAGGGGCAGTTGGATATGTTGACGGCCAACGTCACCTCGTCGGGTATTTCCTGGAACACGACATCCGTGTTAACGTATTTCATTTCCACACCTTATCTATTACTTTTTCACCTTCTTGCCATTTCACCCTTTCACCTTTATATAATATCTCCGCTTGGCTTCCTCCTGCCGTGCGGCAGAGAAATTGCTCACGCGCTTGAGGTATCCTATGACGCGGGTCATGTAGTCAACGTTATGGCTGTGGCAGTGGGGGCACTCCTTCAAGTACCGTTTGTCTATGTGGCCGCACTCGTTGCACACCGTGTTGGGGATGTTGAACGTGAAATAGTTGCACCCCTCCTTTGCCGCAACGCGCAGAAGCTGGCGGTATTGAGCCTTTGACAGGTGTTCCTCGAGATTGAGATGCAAGGCCGAACCGCCCGTAAGGTGCTCGATGTAGGGCGCACCGTGCAGCTTGAACTTGTCGAGCACGTTGAGCGAGTCGTCCTCCACGACGTAGAAATAGCTGTTGTAGCAGTCGCGCGGCACGAAGTATCCGTCTTCCCTGTCCCACTTCGCGTGCTTCACGCCGACGTTCTCCGCCGGTATCATCTCGCAGTTGAACATCACGTCCTTAGTGCGGTAAGCCTTATTATACTTCTCCACTATGCCAAGCACGCCCTGAACGAAACCGAGGTAGTCGGGATTGTCGTTGATTTCGAGGCCAAGGAACTCGGCCGCCTCCACCAGTCCGTTTATCCCGATGGTAAGGTATTGCCGTCCGATGTTGATATATCCCGCGTCAAAGAGCGGAAGCATACCTGCACGCTGCAGCTCCTTCAGGTTCTCGTTGTAGGCAAGTTGCACCTTGTGCACAAGGTCAACGATGCCCGAAAGGAACTCCTTATAGTCTACGTCGTTGTTCACGGCGTACTGTATGCAACGGTTGAGGTTGACGGTCAGCACGCTCTTCGAGCCCGTTGAGACGCCTCCCGCGCCGAGCGTATAGCTGAAGCCGTTGTCCTGGATTTCGTTGCGCAGGCGGCAGCACGAGCTTAGAGAGTCGGCGTTGTCGCTCATGTAGGTGAAGAACGAATGTCCCTCGGCATACATCTCGGCCGTAAAGTCGCCCCACTCCTTGTCTATCACGTCGCCGTCTTTCGACAGCAATGCCATGGTCTCGACGGGAAACGTGAGCACGGCCTTGGTGCGCTCGGCGTTAAACCACTTCATGAACCGTCGTTGCAGCCAGCTCAACCCGTCCCAGTCGGGCTTGCTGCCGTCGGGGAAGCGGAACTCGCCGAAGAGGCTCTCGAAGTAAGGGCGGTCGTAGTAAGCTATGTTCCAGAACACGGCCTGGTAGTTCCGCGCGCCCGTGGGCTGGTTGATTGAATAGACTATTTGCTCGAAACAGTCGGTCACAACCTTGTCTATGGTGCGCTGCTTCACCGACAGGTCAACCACGCGCCCCGGCTCTTTCCAGTAGTCACGGCCATATTCCATGCCGACGAAATAATTAAGGTACATCAGGAACTCGGGCGTGGCGCACGCACCGCTGAGCATACTCGACACCATGAACACCATGTTGACGAAGCCTCCGCAGAACGACTTTAGGTTGGTTGGGGCCGTAGAGTTGCCGCCGATTGACGTCGTGCCGCCTATCAGCCAGGGGTACATCGTTATTGACGCGCAATAGTTTGCCAGGCTCGTCTCGTCGTTCTTGTAGATGAAGTGGTGGTCAAGCAGGTAGATATACCTGTCGGCCAGCTCCTTGCCATACATCTTTTTTATGCGCTCGGTAAGCAAGCGGCGGTTCAAGCGGATGAAGTTCGATTTTGGCAACTCGCCTATAAGCGTGGCTATGTTTTTATGTTCAACGTTAGCGTTGGCGTCATACTTAGAGCCGGTGGCCGCGTTGCTCGCCCCGCAATAGTCTGAAAGGAACTTCATCTTCTCCAGCGTCTCGCGGTCTTCCGTATGCCGCTGGCGATAGAGCATGAAACTCTTTGCCACCCGGTAATGCCCCTCTTTCATCAGGGCCTCCTCCACCTGGTTCTGTATATCCTCCACGGTGATGCCGTCTTTCAGCTCCAAACGGTTGATTATATGGAAGATACAGCCTAAGTCGGCCGACTGTCCTACCGAACCGAACGCCTTGGCTATGGCGTTCATGATTTTGTCTAAGCTGAAACGTTCGGCACTGCCGTCACGCTTGGTGATAGTGAAATTCACTGTTTCAAGATTTGCCATTTCGGATGATTTTTATTTATCTAAAGTTTGTTTTAGTTTTACCTTTTGGATAACTTTTTAAAAATTTAATTTGTAAAAGTTTTCCATTTTGGTAAACTTTACGGCTGCAAATATACAACAAAATATCCAACAAACAGCAATATTACCGCATATTTATTTTCATGGAATAACCAGAACGTACAACATTAGCGAGCAACAACACACGGCAAAAGCACACGGCACAAGGCATGCCCGCAGCCATCAAACCGTCCCAAGCACGCCCCTACCCTGCGGCACGCAACCGCCCGCCATGCAATACGTGGCCTTTCGCCGTGCAATTTGCCACATATTACACGACAAAAGGTGCCCTTTCGCAACGCAAAAGGACACCTTTTACTTTTCGGCTACGCAGGCTCGGCACGATAACTGGTTAAGGACACTTACCTTTATCGGCAATACCTCACATCCACTCTGTTGGGACGCTCGGCCCGCGCGTCAGCCAAACACCCTTTACGCATTAACCCAAATCGGTCATTAGAGCTTAGACGGATTATGTACTTATGGCAGACGGTTTTTATTCCGTTTTGTCGAAGGCGTAGCGGGCTACGTCGAGACGGAACGGAAGAAAAGACGGCGGCAGAAGGACATAAGACGGCAAGAAGCAATAATATAACTATAGAATTTAAGACATTGCGGTCTAATGACCGATTTGGGTTTAATAAAACCAATCTTATAATCGGACGCACGAGCCGTGCGCCCCTACCGAGGGATTGCGTATTGGGTAAACTTTGGCAAAAAGAAACGACGCCCAACAATGCGCCGAAGCATGGAAACAAAACAATCTTTCACCGGCAACCGCCTGTAAACCAACGGTTAATGCCGAAGTGAAAGACTGAAGGACAAAACACACAAAACAATATGACTATGAATGTCCGCAAAGCTCCCATTCATCAAGTAGTTAAAGGAGTTAAAGCAGTTAGCGCTCGTTTCACTCGCTAAGGAGTTAAAGACAATGGCTTTTCCTCTAACTACTACATGAACAGCACACCCTGCGCTCGTACCACGAGTTACAGCTTTACGGCCGAGATGTCAACAAGGTTATTGACAATGGCATAGATGGTGAGCCCGGCCGGACTATGTATTTGCAGCTTACGGGCGATGTTGCGGCGATGGGTTATTACCGTGTTGATTGATATACAGAGATGGTCGGCTATCTCCTTGTTGGTCATTCCCTGCACAAGACTTACGATTACGTCTTTCTCCCTGTCGCTTAGCGACTCGCTGCTGTCGTGGCTTTGGCTTATCATCTTTGATATTTTCACGCTTACGTCGTCCTGCTTGTACTTGCGTTCCAGCTTCTTTATGGCCGGGATGAATATGCATTCCTCCACCTGCGAATGGTTCTCCAGCCATTCCTCATTATTATATATGTTGTAGAGCGTGGCCGTCAGCCGGTTGTTGTGCTGTATGTCGCTCGGCAGGTACTTTATTATGATGTTCTTCAACTCACGCAATTTCTGGTCGGTCTGCCCGTGCTTTTTCGAGAAAGTCTCCATGTCGTAGTCGTTGTTCACCTTCCCTGACAGCAAGTCGTCAACATACGGGAACACCGTTTTTTCCTCGTACTGCATATGTTTCCTTATTTCGTGGGCGTACTCGTCGTACAGTTTCATTATCAGCCGGGCAAGGTTGTCGTTCTCGTCGAGCGCGGCATCAAGCTGCTTCCGTATTGACGGCAGCTGGAAATTGAGGTAGTATTCGTGCGAAGCCTTCAGGTAATGCAGCAACGTCTCTATGGAGAAGCGCCCTCCGTCGTCAAAGTCGCGGTAGCCGTTGATTGAGAAGTTAACCACGGCAAGGAACGTATAAGTGTCCACGCCCTGGTCTTCGCACACCTCGCGCACCGTCTTGTCACCAAAGCCGAGGTTGATGCCGAACCGGCCAAGGCTCTGCAATATGTTATAATTGTCGGCGATAAGCGAAATCATCTTGTCGTCGGCTTCGTACATCTTGTTATTCTTCATTGTCCGCCTTCATTTTTGTACCTTCTTCGTCAAGCCTGCATCAAGCAGGTTTCCTAAGCTGCAAAATAACAAAAAATCCACGAAATTGGCAATCACAATTTGTAGGTATTTTTCATGAAAGACCACAACCCGGCCATACCAAGAACGCGGTAAGCAGGGAATGAGCCGCAGACCGGGAGACATAAGGCAAAGGCCGAAACAACCGTTGACGACAAGGCATGGCCCAAAATCGGGCGAATGCGCAAGACAAAAGCCAGCGCGTTGTAAAAAAAACGCCAAAATGTGTAATAAAAGCAAATAGGCCGCGTTACAATAGTAAACCATATAAAAATTAACGCCTATGAAACATTTTACACCAGAAGACACAAAACCGTCAAGCAAAACATTGAACATCATAAGGCAAATAGCCTACACGTACAGAATAATAAAAATGAACGGTAAAAACGAGGTGTACTGCCTCAACTGACATCATTGTATAATTATGGCGACATTAATTTCCCCGTCACTGCTGGCAGCGAACTTTCTCGACTTGCAGCATGACATCGACATGATTAACCGCAGCGATGCCGACTGGCTACACTTGGATGTCATGGACGGAGTGTTCGTGCCGAACATCTCGTTCGGGTTTCCCGTTATAGAGGCTGTGGCCAAAGTTTGCAAGAAGCCACTGGACGTGCACTTCATGATAACCAAGCCGGAAAGGTACATCTCAAGGACGGCAGCCACCGGGGCCATGATGATGAACGTACACTACGAAGCGTGCACGCACCTGCACCGCACGGTACATGAAATACACGAAGCCGGCATGAAGGCAGGCGTGACCCTTAACCCATCGACACCGGTCTGTATGCTTGAGGACATCATCGAGGACGTAGACATGGTGCTGCTCATGAGCGTAAACCCCGGTTTCGGGGGACAAGCGTTCATCGAAAACACAATAAAGAAGGTGGAACGCCTACGCAAGATGATAGACGCCTCAGGCTCAAACGCCTTGATTGAGGTAGACGGCGGAGTGCAGGCTGAAACCGCCCCACGCCTTGTAAAGGCAGGCGTTGACGTGCTTGTAAGTGGCAGCTACATATTCAAGGCCGCTAAACCGGAAGATGTAATAAAGAGTCTCAAGGAACTATAAGCAATCAATAACCAAGAGCCAAGGATTAGGAAAATATGCTTTTTACGGTTAAAGCCGACAACGCACACCTTCTTAATCCTTGGCTCTTGATTATTTTTTCAGTCTAACTGCAAGACGATGTTATGCTCACGTGTCATCCTGCGCAAATTGAGGATGGCGTACCTCATCCGCCCAAGCGACGTATTGATGCTTACGCCTGTAAGCTCGGCAATCTCCTTGAAAGACAAGTCTTGGTAAAAGCGCATGAATACCACCTCGCGTTGCGTTGGCGGCAAAAGATTCATCATCTTCTTAACGTCAGCCAAGACCTGCTCGTTGACAAACCTGTTCTCAACGTTCTGGTCGAGCAATTCGCCGCAACTGATGTTTGACAGGTCATTACTCTCGGTCGGCTCAATCAGGCTGCGGGAACGCACCTCCCTGTACCAGTCCATTATAACGTTATGTGCAATCCTCATTATCCAGGCACTGAACTTGCCGCTATCGACATAACGGCCTTCATGCAGCTTCGTAATGACCTTGACAAAAGTTTCCTGGAACAAGTCATTGGCTTTGTCTTCGTCCCTCACGACGAAATATATATACGAAAACAACTTACCCTGTGTACGAGACAAAAGTTCGTCGAAGGCTTTGTTGTCCCCGTTGATGTAAGACAAGGCCAATTCCTCATCCGTCAACAAGTTCAAATTTTCCATTATTACTTTTTTTATCTTTATTAAGTAATGATGTTCCGATAGGCTAAGGTTGTTTGTTTAAATTAAAAATAACTTTATAACGTTTGCAAAAATAAGAAGATTTGCCCATTTGGCAAAAAAATTGCTTAATAATTTACCATTTAAAGTCATGAATATCCGCAAACAGCCAGGCGGCCGTCAACCAAACAAAACCCAACAAAGCATTTGTCCCTAACTACTTGACGAGCGAAACGGGCGCGGGTTTCATTGAGCGAAGCGAGAACTGCCTTAACCGCTTTAACCACTAATGAATGGGGACTTTACGGGCATTCACCTTAAGAGCTCCAAAGGCTCAAGCCCGTCGATATGCTTTATGCCAGGCAAACCGAGATAAGTTTCCTGCACCCCATACACCCAGATGAATATGCCCTTGTTCCCCGGATTATCTACAAGGTTCAGCTTACTGCGTATTGCCTTGGAGCAGGTTGTCAGGCTTATCGGCACCGTCTCTTCCTCATCCACCACGCCTGGGTCGTCAGCTATTAGTATTGCCGTGTCATAGTTGAAATCAGGGCCGAACTCATACCTGCGCTTACCGTAAGCGCCCGTTGCGGCTCCCACGATATACCCCTTAACCCAGATTTGGCCATATATTACATGAGACCTGAACGTGCCGACGTCAACGGTGTCTCCCAAATAAACAACGTCATCGTCAACATCGCTCCCTTCACCATACCATCCACCGTTATCGCCCGTGCCGTCGCCGGCTTCGCCTTCGACAACATCCTCCGGCGGTTCCTCCCTATCCTCACCCAAATATGTTTTTTCACAGGATAAAGTGCAAAAAAGAACGGACAGCTGTAATATCGCAAATAGTATTCTTTTCATAATAGTTAGAAACAGTGAACGAAAGGTTTGGCAAATTTAACAAAAATACAGCAAACGACAAAGGGGCAGGACAAAAAAAAGAGGTTGATGCAGGATGCTACCAACCTCTGGCGATTTCGTCCAAATATTCGAAATCATAAATAAGATGTGGCAAATATATAATTTTACAACGAACTATGCAAATTTTTACGGATAAAAATCAAATATTTAACACATCAACACTTTAACACCCGAAAAAACGACAAATCACAGCATTAAAATACCTACAGAATGAAGATTTATCAAAACGGCAACGGGAAAACCACGGCAAACTTCGTAACCTGCCGCAAGTACATTCTTTATAATGAAAACACCCATTGGCGGAACTATTTGTGTCTCTACCGCGGCAGATGCTTACGGTTTATTGCGTTTCGACGGCTTTTTGTTACGGTTTTCGCCTGCTTCCGGCAAGCCTGCAAAAGGTGCCCTTTCATGGCGCGAAAGGACACCTTTCAGAAGGCGAAAAGCCATATATTGCAGGCTGAAAGGACACCGTTTGAAACAGTAACTGACCTTTCCTGAAATTAGTTGACAGTTATGTTGGTTAATAACAGTCTTTGTTTACAATATCAGGTGTTATTCC
>CALUEX010000025.1 GCA_944319815.1 uncultured Prevotella sp.
TCCATAATGATAGTTTACTGAAATGATTTTGTCAAGACTGCCAGGGTATGCGAACGACAATCCCCTGTCAGTAGCGAGCCACAGGCGTCCGAGTTCGTCTTGCGTGACGCTTGTGACGACGTTTGAAGGCAGGCCGTTTTTCATGGTAAACTGCCTGCATTTTCCAGTGCGAAGGTCATACACATATAGGCCTCCGCCATTAGTGGCGATATTTATGTAGCGTTCATCATAAATAAAGAGGTCAAGCACATAACGGTTGACTTGGCTGGTTGATGACTGGGAATAAGGCAGTTCCTTTACCGCTTTCTGACCCGGAGTCACAATATATAGCCCGTTTATTGTACCTGCCGCTATACGGCCGTCGGGCAAAAGGGCAAGTGCTTCCACATTTTCCACAGGGTAATACCGGAATTTCCCTTGTACTACTTCAACAAGTCGTGTATCCTGGCAACCAATCCAAAGATGGCCATTCCTGTCAAACAACAAATCCTGGATGTGGCTGTCTTCCAAGACGTCAGTACCATACAACTTCCTTACCTCTCCGTTGGTGCTGATTTCACACACGCCGTTGCCATAAGTTGCAGCCAAAAGCCCTCCGCCGTCCTGCTTGGGACACAACGAAAGCACTACGATGTTCCGCGCAATATGACGCCACTCACCTGTGGTGATGTTTAATACACTGATACCGCCGTCAGTACCCATCGCCAAAGTCGATGGTGACAGCTGTGCCACACAGTTGACATGGTCGTTAACCAATGTCGGCTTATTCGGCTGATGCATATAAACGGTAACGACGTTACCGACGGGCCGCGCAATGTCTATGCCTCCCGAATAAGAACCTATGAATATGTCTTTCCAGGCATCAACAAGCACTGCGTAAATGCCATTGCCGTGAAGCACGCCATGCTCTCCCTCATTGGCATTGAACAGCAGTGAGGCTTTATTTTTAGCTGAGGGTAAGCGTGAAGCCTGATACACGCCGAAGCCGTCAACCCCCACCAGCATCGTATTACTGTCATAGTCGACAATGCTGCGAACGGGATGATGAGGTATTCCGTCCATTGATGTACACACACCTTTTCCGCCTTCAATTATAAGCCCCTGCTCGTATGTGCCAAGCCAAAGTTGTTTGGTGTCCGCGTCATAGTGCCCACTTACGACGTCATACGGCAAATAAGAAATAAGAGCCTTGTGATTACGGCTCAATGACTTTACACCCTGACGTGTGCCAAAGAGTAAAATGCCTTTCGGCCCGCGGATGATACAACTTGCATATACATTGGAACCTACCGTGACAATCTTCCCATTGCGAAGCATATAAACGCCTCCGCTCATTGCCAACCAATAAGTGTCGCCGTCCCTATACACATCATTGAGCTGGTTGTCATTCTTGAAAAAAGCAGCAACGTCAGCTACAACATCAAAATGGTTTTGCACCGGATTATATTCATATATGCGTCCACCGGCATCAAACACTTGCAACACACTGTTGTCGGCCGATTGGACAAAACAGTTCACCGGTATTACCCTCCAAATTAAAGTTCTCTATGCTGACCCCGTTGTATCGGGCCACAAAACTTTGTGTCGTCAACCACACGGCTCCATCCTCCGTCTGTTTAAGCGAATAGATGCGTTGGCTGTTTAATCCATCCGCCAGACCCAGATGAGAGAACGTAAAGTCGCTTACGCGTAAAGCTGTCGCAATTACCGCTATCTGCGACATTATTATTATAAGGAGCGTTTTCGCGACCCAAAGTTCGCGCAAGCCTCTTAGATGCGGTTCATCATGAAAGACACAGTAATTCTCTTTTTTCATTTTTCATCCGAGATTAAATATGTTTTTTCACGATTCTTGAATCAATTATGTTGGTATCATATTTGCCACCGTATTTGACAAAGTCCAGCATGATGATATTGTCGGGAGATACTCCTTGCTCCAACAGATAATTCCTGTAAACGTAGCTTAAAAGCCATGACGTTCAACATCTGCGAAAACCAGTATTATTTTGGCTTCCCCATTGTCTCGCCTGATGGTCAGTTTCTTGAGATATGACTCCCGCTTTTCATGTTTTGTTCTTTTCCGCTATTTATTCTAAATTTTCTACAAATTTAGAATATTATTGGAATATGACCAAACGGATATTGGAAAAGTTCATCAATTATGTCATTTTCTGTTAATATAAAATCATGTAAGCTCTCATATTAAAATATCTCTCTTTAACGACAAATGATTTTTCCAATTCCATTAATCCTAAATCGCCATCAGATTTCATACTGATTCTGCGGTCATGACGTACATTTTATCTTATAGTTTCATAGAAAACATAGCTGGCCGGGGATATACTAGGCGGCCGACTGGATGCCGACAGGAGTGCGGAAGCAGGCAAAGAGTCTGACGGAAGCCTCTTTCATACGCAACAGCGGTTAAATGAGATTTTGGAAAATAGCCATTTATGAAACTGTTTGAAGAACATAGCAGTGAGTACGCATTGCGTGTAGGCGTGAACCGTTCTGCAACCAGCTATTACCATTACACGAACACTCACCGCCACCTCGCCACTTTCCTAAAAGATAAAATATGATGCCAACAGAATTCCAAAACATAGAATTCAAAGAATCTTGGCGTGACGAATACCAGAAATGGATTTGTGGCTTTGCCAATGCACAAGGTGGTGTCCTTTATGTGGGTATAAAGGATAATGGCGAGGTGTGCGGTGTGCAGGATGCCAAGAAGCTGATGGAGGATATTCCGAACAAGGTGCGCGACATGATGGGCATCTTGGTTGATGTCAATCTGAAAGAGAAAGACGGAAAGTCATATCTGGAGATTGTGACGGAGGCTTATCCTTATCCCGTCAGTTTCCGTGGCAAGTATTACCAACTGAGCGGTGCTACCAATCAGGAATTGAAAGGGGCGGCACTCGACCGCTTTATGCTTCGCAAGCAAGGTAAGACTTGGGACGGTGTGCCTGTGCCCTATCTGAAAGCGGAGGACTTGGACAATGCTACGTTTGATTTGTTCCGCAAATATGCCAAGCGGAGTGGACGCATGGAGGAAGCGGACTTGATGGACGATAATCACGGATTGTTGGAGAAGCTCCGACTTTATGAGGGCAGTTAGCTGAAACGTGCTGCCGCATTGTTGTTCCATACCGACCCGGAAAAGTATGTAACCGGAGCATTTGTAAAGGTTGGTTTCTTCCGTGAAGGCATGGATTTGGTGTATCAGGACGAAGTGCATGGCAATCTGTTCCAGCAAATCGTGAAGCTGATGGATTTGCTGTGTACCAAATACATGAAAGCCATCATTACCTACGAAGGTATCCAACGGATGGAAACATTGCCCATGCCTCGTGAGGCACTGCGTGAAGCGTTATTGAATGCTTGCATCAACAAAGATTATGCAGAACCTTCTCCCATCCAAATCCACGTGTATGAAAACAAGCTGGAGATAATAAACGGTGGAGTATTGCCCGAAGGATGGACGGTGGAAACCTTATTGTCCTCACATCGAAGCATGCCTTACAACCCGGATATTGCCAATACGTTCTTCCGTGTAGGTGAGATTGAAGCATGGGGACGCGGTATTGAGCGCATTATCACGGCTTGTAAGAATGACGGATTCTCCACGCCGGACTTCCGCTATGACGCTTCGGGTATCTGGACAACATTCAAGTTTGAGTATCCGGAAAGAGCTATTATTCAAAGCGGGCCAGAAACGACCCAAAAGAGTGACCAGAAAACGACCAGAAAGCGACCAGAAAGCGACCAAAGCAAACAGGAAGATGCTATTATTGAACTTCTTAAAGAGAATCCCTACATTTCAAGAAAAGAGATTTCTGGTCGATTGGGACTACATGACAGCAGTGTGAAAAGGCGATTAGCTTCACTTCAAGAGAAAGGAACAATTAAGCGTGTAGGACCGGATAAAGGTGGTCATTGGGAAGTCCAAAAAGGATTCTGAACCAAGGTGGAGAAGTTTTCATGATTACATGCCTGACTTTCAAAAGAAAGTTGTATATTTGTAGTCAATAAAGGAAACCTCCACGCAATCTGGCGCAGAACGCTGCAACAATCTGGTGGAGCAATAGCGGGAGATTATACTACTTGCTGAATCATAAATCAAAGATATTCAGCCACTTGGAGGAATAGTTCGATTCCTGGTGGTACCACTTAATGTTATCGCAAACGAAAAAGAGAGTTACATACGGTAACTCTCTTTTTCGTTTGCGATAATTTCATTAAAAACAGCATCTCACGTCAGGCATGACAAGTCGCATACTGAGGTTAATTAAAGTTTTTAAATAAAAAAACGGGCTAATAACCAACTATAAGGCACAAACTTTGCATATAACAGGATGAACGCCAAAGTAAGGAATTGACGTACACAAACAAACTAAAAAACACCATGAAACAGACATATACAGACAAGTCCATCATAATAATGAATTTTTCAGGCGTCTATAAAGAAGAACCGTTCGCCAGTAATCCACGCTTCACACACCTGGATTGCAGCCACCTGCAAGGTACTGACTGCTATTGCGACGCAGAAGGTGCAAAGAGCATACAAAACATTATTGCGCCCTACCCTGCCGAAGGCATCCACTTCATTGACTCTGGAGATTATCACTACGTTACAAAATTCTGGACTGACAAAATCAACAAACCTTTCTCCTTGGTGCTGTTCGACCACCACACTGATATGCAACCATCACGCTGGGGTGAAATGTTGTCGTGCGGAGGATGGGTGAAGGATATTGCTGACAACAACAAGCTATTACGGCGCATCTACCTCCTGGGCATATCAAAAGAACAGGCTGCGTCAATACCTGCCGGATACAAAGGCCGCGTGATTGCTGTCACCGAGGAAAAATTGCACGCATACATAGAAGGCAGTAAAACTTTGCTTACCGACACACCTTTATATATATCAATAGACAAAGACGTACTCGACACTAAATCAGCATACACAAATTGGAATCAAGGCTCGCTTACACTTGATGACCTTAAACGCCTGTTATCGCTGATAATGAAGCGTGGAGAAATAATAGGCATCGACATCTGCGGCGAATGCCCCGTGACGTTAAGGCTGTTTACCCCCGATAGTCCATCAGCCATTGACAACAAAGCCAACCGTGAACTACTCAGCCTTTTTATGCAACAAGGCTTATGCTGACTAATGTAGCCAATAAACCGGCCAAAAAACGGCCTTCAAAACCGCTTTTTTAATCAAAATGAAAGTTTTTTTCGCAAAAACATCAAAAAACATTTGGTCGTTTAAAACAAAATGCCTACCTTTGCACTCGCATTTAAGAAATAACAAATGCGGATGCGCTTGTAGCTCAGTTGGTAGAGCATCTGACTCTTAATCAGAGGGTCCAGGGTTCGAACCCCTGCAGGCGTACAGAATGAAAGCTAAATAGTTAATAATAAACTATTTAGCTTTTTTCGTTTTCTGAGAATTCCACATCATTCTCATGCTATACTCATTTACCATCAAGCAATCCATAAAGTTGCAACAACCCAATGGTAACAAACACTTAATAAAAAAGTGCCATGATGGCAATCATCATTTAAAGGAACAAAATAATCTTGACAAGTACAAATAAAACCGGGCGCTGCCTGTAGTCGTGTTAGTTTGTAATGCCTAAAAACGTTGTCACTAAACGGGTTCATCCGCAAATGTGTTGGATGGTCTTCCTGCAACATAAAATTAAGGACATCGAGTTTTCTTTTAAAAGATTAAAAATCAATAGGTTTGTTATATAATTTAAAGCATTGAAGAGTCAGATAGTTTTATTGCACTAAAATTCAATTCAATCAATTTACAAACGCTGATTATCAAGGACTTACGAATATATTAAGAATATACAGACACTTGAATACCAATATCTTATCTTTATCCGACAGATTTGCGGATGAACCATAAAACGTGCCCTTTTACGTCACGAAAGGGCACGTTTTAAACGACGATATGCCACCTTTCATAATGCGAGAGGTGGCATATTGGCAAATGCTTGGCTTACAGCACGTTAGCACCTCGCCATTGGACAGGGCGTCATTCCTAAGGCGAACAGCCTCCGCCAAGGGCATGATACAGGTTGATTACGCCTTGGATTTTATCAAAGGTGTCATTAGCCTCGGTCAGTTCGGCCTGTAGCAGCGACTGACTGGCGGTGAGCACTTCGAGGTAAGACGCCTGGTTACTGTACTGCATCAGCTTCGTGGTGTTGTCAACGGCGACACGCAGGGCCTCAACTTGCTCACGGTCGATGCCAAGCCTACTGTCGGCCGTCTGCCATTGCGCCAGCGCATCGTTCACCTCGTTGCCCGCCTTGAGGAGGCTTTGGCGGAACGACAACACAGCTTCTTCCTGCCGTGCCTTGGCGATACGCAGGTTGGCAATGTTGCGTCCGCGGTTGAACAGCGGTTGGGTAAGCGAGCCTATGGCGTTGAGCAGCCAACTGCCGGGGTTCATTATTACGGCGCCGTTGGTGTTGGTCCATCCTGCCTGCCCGCTAAGCGTGATGCTCGGATAGAACGCCGCGCGTGCCGCGTTAGTGTTATAGAACGCCTGCGCAAGTGTGGCTTCGGCCTGGCACACGTCAGGACGACGGTCGAGCAGCTGCAAGGGCACGCCTACGGCCAGATGTTCGGGGAAGCTCTGGCCTTCAAGAGTTGCGCGTTCGATGCTTCCAGGGACACGCCCGAGCAAGGCTGAGAGCGAGTTTTCCTGTGCACGGATTTGCTTTTCCAGCGTCAGCACCTGCCCCTCCACAGCCAGTTTGCTGGCCTTGCCCTGTGCAACGGCTGCCGCCGTAGCCTCGCCCACGCGCAACTTAGCCTCGTATGTACGCAGGATTTCGTCCCAGGAAACGGCGGTGCGGCGGCTGATGTCAAGCTGCCGGTCAAGTGTCAGTAGATTATAATAACCGTTCGCGATTGTCACTATCAGTTGTGTCCGCACCGCCTGTTTGTAAGCCACGCTCTGTTCAAGCGCCGCCTTTGCGCCGCGCTTGGCATTGGTAAGCCGTCCGAAGATGTCAACTTCCCATTCGGCCGATGCCGCAATGTTGTACGTAGCAGACGAGGAACGAGTAGACGAGTTGACAAGCGGGTTACCCTCGTCTGCTTGTCTGCTCGTCACTTGTCTACTCAACTGCCCCTGCGGATTGAGCGATAGCGACGGTAGGTAGGCCAGACGCGACGAGAACAACATGGCCTTGGCCTCCTCAACGCGCCACCGCGCTATGCCGAGGTCGGTGTTGTTGGCCAGTCCCTCACGGATGAGTGACTGCAGCATGGGGTCTGTGAACAGCTCCGTCCACGGCAGCGAGGCTATTGACGCCGTGTCGACCGCACGCACGTCATGCCCGAAAAGGCTGCCTGTCTCCACTTCGGGACGCTCGAACTGCCTGTAAACATTACATCCGGTAAGCAGCGTCGCACAGCCTAACAATATCAATATACGTTTCATTTCTTCTCCTTTCCTTTAAGTTTCTTACGCTCCTTTATGTCGTCCATCTCGCCCTGTATTTCCCAGTCGGGGTACGGCAGGAACTCAACGGGCTTAATTCTCTCCTGTATATACTGGAACAGGATGAAAAAAACGGGTACAAAGAACAGGATTGCCAATATACCGAAGAGCAGTCCGTCGATAACGCCCGACCCCAATGATGAGTTTCTGTTAGCGCCAGCACCTGTGGCGAACATTAGCGGCAGAAGGCCGAACACCATCGCGAGCACGGTCATGAGAATAGGCCTGAACCTGACCTTTGCGGCGGCCAATGCCGCCTGTACAAGCGACATACCCGAACGGCGACGGTCTGAGGCGTACTCGGTGAGCAGGATTGCTGTCTTCGAGAGCAGTCCGATGAGCATTATAAGACCCGTCTGCATATATATGTTGTTCTCCAATCCCATCAGCTTCGCGAGCAGGAAGCTGCCCATAAGGCCGAACGGCACGGAGAGAATGACAGCGAACGGCACGAAGAAACTCTCGTAAAGGCCGCACAGGATGAGGTAGACGAACACCGTACAGATGGCGAAGATAATTACCGTGTTGTTGCTCGTCTGGCTCTCTTCGCGTGACAATCCGGCGAACTCAAAGCCGTAGTTGCGCGGCAACACCTCGGCCGCCGTCTCGCGGATGGCGTTGATTGCGTCACCCGACGAGTAGCCCTGGGCGGCCTCTCCGTTGATGCCCATCGAGCTGTAGAGGTTAAATCGCCCTAACGACTCGGGCCCGTAGACCTTCGTCAGCTTGACAAACTGACTCAAGGGAGCCATCTTTCCGTCGCCCACGGCGGTGTATGTCTTGTCCAAAGACTCTGGCGTTATGCGGTATTCGGGCGAAGACTGCAACATCACGCGGTACAGCTTGTTGAAGCGGTTGAAGTTAGACACATACTGGCCGCTGTAATATCCCGCCAAGGTTGACAGCACGGCGGCGGATGAAGAACAGCACACAGCCCATATAATGATTGGTTACGACCGTGAAGGCGGCATTGAACGCCGTGCGGAAGCGCGCCGCAAAGTTGCGTTTCGCCTGCCCGTCTTCGGTCAGGTAGGGCTTAAGCATCATGGCACAGAGCGCCGGCGACAGGGTAAGGGCGTTGATGGCGGAGATGCCGACGGCAGCCGCCATGGTGATACCGAACTGCGTATAGAACGTGCCCGATGTGCCGCCCATCAACGAAACGGGGATGAACACGGCCATGAATACCAGCGTAGTGGTGATGATGGCCGACGTGATGCCGCCCATTGCGTCGATTGTCGCCATGTAAGGCGACTTATATCCGGCGTCGAAACGCGCCTAGACAGTCTCCACCACGATAATGGCGTCATCGACGACGATACCGATTGCCAACACGAGGGCGAACAAAGTGAGCAGGTTTATGCTAAATCCTGCGATTGACATGACGGCAAACGTACCCACCAAGGAGACAACAATCGAGATGGCAGGGATGACCATCGACTTGACGTCTTGCAAGAAAACGTAGGTTATGATGATGACCAAGATAAATGCCTCAAACAGCGTCTTGATAACCTGGTGCATTGAAGCGTCGAGGAAGTCCTTTGTCGAATACAGTTCGCCGAACTCCACTCCTTTGGGCAAACTCTTCTCCATCTCGGCTATTTCGGCGTCGATGTTGCCGATTACTTCAGACGCATTGGAGCCTGCCGTCTGGTAAACCATGAGCATGGCCGTTGGTCATCGAGGTGTAGTTGTATGCCTCGTCGCCAAGTTTTACGTCGGCGATTTCCTTCAAGCGCAGCACCTCGCCCGTGGGAAGAGACTTTATAACGATGTCGCCGAACTCCTCGGGAGTGACGAGACGCCCCTTATATTTCATCGTGTATTGGAACACGCCTTGGTAGTTTTCACCGAAAGAGCCCGTCGCCGACTCGATGTTCTGTGCGTTGAGGGCCGCCGTGACGTCAGAAGGCACGAGGCCGTACTGCGCCATAACGTCGGGCTTGAGCCATATACGCATACTGTAATTAGAGCCGAGAAGGGTTACTTCGCCAACGCCAGTGATACGTTTCAAGCGCGGTATAACGTTGATTTGCAGATAGTTATTGATGAACTGCGCATCATAACTGTCGTCAGGGCTCCACAGCGTGATGGCCTTGAGCATCGACTTCTGCTGCTTGTTGGTAACGACACCGATGCGCGTTACGTCCGAAGGCAGCTGGCCTTGCGCCTTCGAGACACGGTTCTGCACGTTTACGGCGGCCATGTCGGGGTCGGTGCCCTGCTTGAAGTAGATGGTTATATACACGTCTCCTGCGTTGGAGGCCGTAGATGAGATATATGTCATGTTCTCAACGCCGTTGATTGCCTCCTCCAAAGGCACTATGACAGACTTCTGCACAGTCTCGGCGTTGGCTCCGGGATAGCTCGTCGTGACCTCGACAGTAGGCGGGGCGATGCTCGGGAACTGCTCTATCGGCAGCGTGAACAGCGCGATGCAGCCCACAAGGACTATTGCCACGGAAATCACGATGGATAGCACCGGGCGTTCGATAAATGTCTTTAGCTTCATAAAATCAAGTAGTTAAAGTAGTTAGAGGTAGTTAAAGGAGTTAAAGACAAATGCCTTTACATATTGCTTCGGTCTCCTTCCCACCCTTTTACCTTTTTACTTTTTTACCTTTTTACCTTTTCTCACCTTCTCAACGTCTCACTTTCTCACCTTCACTGCCACTCCGTCCTGCAACATTCCGGCACCTTCGGCCACGATTACGTCGCCCGGTTTCAGGCCGCTGCGCACGATATACTTCTTCTGTTCGTTAAGCGGCGTGACCTCGATGCGCGTTGACTTAGCCTTGCCGTCAACCACACGGTAGACGAAGACCTTGTCTTGCAGCTCGTAGGTTGCGCCCTGCGGTATGGTGAGCGCAGAGCCGATACCCTCGGTAATGAGCACGTTACCAGAACCGCCGCTGTGCAGCAGTCCGCCGGTATTCGGAAAAGCGGCGCGCAAGCTGACAGCTCCCGTCTGCCTGTCGATTACTCCGCTGATGCTCTCCACGCGCCCTTTCTTGCCGTAGAGCGTGCCGTCGTTGAGGCGAAGCTGCACGGCTGGCATCTGCTTGATGGTCTTGTCCACCGAGCCATACTTGCGGATGAGGGCGAGCATCGAGTTTTCGGGCATGGAGAAGTAGACGTACATCTCCGAGTTATCCGACACCGTGGTGAGCGGCGAGGCCGACGACGAACTTACGAGCGCGCCAACGCGGTAAGGTATGGTGCCCACGACGCCGTTGGCCGGACTGGCGACGACGGTGTACGACAGGTCGTTCCTTGCGCTCACCTCCTGCGCCTTTGCCTGCGCCAGCTGTGCTTCGGCGGTGAGCATGGCGTTGTGCGCAGTGTTAAGCTCGAACTCCGAAACCACCTTCTGCTCGAAAAGCTCGCGCTTGCCTACGTATGTCTGGCGCGCCGTAGCCGCAGCGGCACGCGCCGCACGGACGTTGGCCTCGGCGTTCTGCAACGCCGCACGGTAGGCCACTTGGTCTATGACGAACAGCGTCTGGCCACGGCTTACGCGCTGTCCCTCGGTCACGGCCACCTTGACAATCTTGCCCGACACCTGCGGATAAATCTCGATGTCTTGCCGCCCGCGTATGGTGGCAGGATAATCGTTGGTGACTTCTACCGCTGATTTCTGCACTGTGATGACAGGATAGGCCTGCCGGGAGGCTTCTTGCCGCTGCTCCTTGCATGAAGACGCTAACAGCGCAACTGCCAGAAGCGTGAAAATAATTTTCCGTAAATCCATATTGTTTGAACCATTATTTATCGGTGCAAAGATGGGGCAAATCATGCTGATGCGGAAGTGGCCAGCTACCGAAGCGTAAAAAATCGTCACCCAAACGTTGTTTGGGGTTATACGGTCGTGGGGTTATGAGGTTATACGGTCGTGGGGTTATGAGGTTATACGGTCATTGGGTTTACGGTTTTAGGGTTGTTGGGTTATGAGGTTATACGGTTGGGGGTATGGTTTTGGGGTTGTTGGGTTATGGGGTTATACGGTTGGGGGGTATGGTTTTGGGGTTGTTGGGTTATGGGGTTATACGGTTGGAGGGTACGGTTTTGAGGTTGGGGGATTATGTGGTTGTACGGTTTTGGAGTCAAGTTATGGGACGAGGTTATGCGGTTGCAATGCTTAATAAATACCAACAAAGAGGGCTACAGCCGTTATCCAACCACAAGCAAACAAAGCATTTGTCTTTAACTCCTTAGCGAGTGAAACGAGCGATAACTCCTTTAACTTCTTTAACTCCTACTGAATAAAGACACAGACGAAAAACCGCCGCATTGCAAAAGGGCACCTTTCGCGGTACGAAAAGACACATATTACACGATGAAAGGACACCTTTCGGAATGTGAAAGGTGCCCTTTTGCGAGAGACAGCCGTCGGCCTGGCGCAGCTTGTCTGTTATTACGGCGATTACCGCGCCCTCGTAACGTATCTCCATAAGGTAAAGGCACGAGTCGAGGAAAGCCAGCTCGCGCGAGATGTGCACCGTGTCCTTGTCGTAATTCTGGATGACGTAACGGTAAACCTTCGACAGCTTGTCGAGGAACTTCGACGCCAACGCACGGTCCTCGAGGATGAGTTCGGAGAGGATGCTGAAGTTGTTGAACATGAAGTGCGGGTCAATCTGTTGCTTCAGGGCCGCCAGCTGGGCTTGCATGGCAACCACCTCAAGGCGCTTCTTCTCGGCGTCGGCGTGCATATATGAATAAAGGTAATAAGCGTTGGTGTATATGCTCGAGATGAATGCAGCCAGGATGCTGTAGACGTAGAGGTGCTGCACCTGGAGGAACGGCAGGTTGTCCATGTCGAACAGCAGTCCCGTCAACAGCGACAGCACGTAAGCGTCAGGTTGTTCATCAAAAGCAGCATTACCGAATAGACGAGCAAGTGGCGGTAGGGCTTGTCGAACGACATGAAGCAGCGACTGATAATGTGGCTGTAGAAAATGGAAAGCTGCACGAACAGGAATATGCACACGAGCGTGGTGCCGACATCCAGCACATAATCTAAAAGCGAATGCCCGCCTAAGTAAAACTCTCGCATCACCTCGTCGGTCAACAGGTAAAGCGTCATGTAAAGCACGTAAGTGACCAGCGTAAGCCACAAACGGCTCTTCAGCGTGTCAAGCCAGAATTTAACTCCCGTTCCTTCGTCGGAACGTATGCCGCCTACGGCGTATGTCTCGGCCATATTCTTCATTTGCTTTTAATTACTGCGGCAAAGTTAACCACTTAATCACTTACTTCAAACTATCGGGTGGCGGAAACGGTAAAATTAAGTCCTGAAGCGTTAAAAAAGAACCGGGAAACCAATAAAAGCCAATAGGCAAGAATTAAGGGGCAAGACTTTGGAGTTAAAAATCATGAATTAAGAGAATGTATTTCAGCCTATAACCGGCAACGACGCATATTTTCTTAATCCTTAAAATTCAATTCTTAATTAAACAAGAGTAAAAAACTTATGGCTTCAGTACGTTTGAAATTCCGCCCTTCGGCCTCTCCCGGCAAGGAGGGCGCACTGTATTTCCAGGTAATCCACAGCAGGAGAACGAGAACAGTTTATACCGACTGCCGCATACTTGAATGCGAGTGGGACGGGAAGACGTCGTCAATACGAATTACAGGTACGCCGGAAAGGCGGGCGACACTGCAACTCATCGCCTCCAAGGTTCTATGGGGCTTCAAGCAGCTGGCCTCCATCATAGCCGAGAAAGAGGCTTCACCGATGGAATACACGGCTGACGACATCATTTCAACATACAGGCTACAGCCAACGTGCCCTACCTGGTTCGGTTTCATCCACGGCATGATTGACCAAAAGACGACGGTTGGCCGCCACGGCACGGCCAAGACCTACCGCGACGCCTTGGCAAGTTTTACCAGCTTCCGCAACGGCATCGACATATCCATCGACGCCTTGGACGCCGACATGATGAGCCTGTACGAGGCATGGATGAAGGGACGCGGACTAAAGCGCAACTCGTCGTCATGCTACCTGCGCACATTGCGCACACTCTACCGCAAGGCCGTTGACACGGGACTTACCGATGACAGGGACATTTTCAGCCATGTGTTCACGGGCTTTGCCAGAACCTCCAAACGAGCCATCCCGCTCGACGCGATACGCGACATCAGGCAACTCAGCCTGCCTGACGGCTCGGCCCTTGCCTTCGCCAGGGACTTATTCATGCTGTGCATCTACCTGCAAGGCATCTCGTTCATCGACATGGCATACCTGAAGAAATCGGACATAAGGAGCGGACAGCTAAAATACAACCGCAAGAAAACTGGACAGACGCTTACGGTAAGCTGGGAACCGCCTATGCAAAAACTCGTCGAGACCTACGAACACATGACTATCGACAGCCCATACCTACTGCCAATCATAACACGCCAGGACGGAACGGAACGGCAACAGTACGAAAGGATGGAACATAACGTGAACCGAAACCTGAAGAAAATAGGCGAAATGGCAGGCCTGCACATACCGCTCACCACGTATGTTGCCCGCCACTCATGGGCAAGCACCATGAGGGATATGGGCTGCGACTTGTCTATCGTAAGCAAGGGGCTGGGGCACGAGAGCCTGAAAACTACACAAATATACCTCTCGACCATAGACACCACTACCGTGGCCAAAGCCAACAGGAAGATGATAGGCAAGATTTTAAAGTAAGCCGGGGCCGTGGCTTGGCGGTCAGAAACATTCTTTTAATATCTCAACGATGTTGCGTGCACGCCCCATAGTATAAAAATGAACCACCGGCACACCGTGGGCAAGCAAGTCCTTACACTGCATTATGCACCATTCTGTGCCCGTCCGGTATGCCTTCTCCTTATCATCGCCTGCCCTTGTCATCGCCTCTGTCAACTCAAAAGGAATGTCAAGTGAGAACGCTTCGGGTAACATGGTGAGCTGATTGGCCGTCGAAAGAGGCTTCAAGCCTGGTATTATAGGCACCGTTATGCCTGCGGCGCGGCACTTGCCGACAAATTCGTAGAATACGTTGTTATCAAAAAACATCTGCGTTATTATGTAGTCGGCACCCGAGTCAACCTTTTTCTTCAGGTTGGCAATGTCGGTCTCTATGTTGGGAGACTCAAAATGCTTCTCCGGATAGCCTCCTACCCCGACCGAAAACGTATCGTCAAACCGCTTGACGGCCTCCACCAGCTCGCTGGCATACCTGTAGCCGCCCCGCACTGGGGTAAACCTCTTTTCGCCGACGATGCTGTCTCCCCTTAACGCCATGACGTTAGAGATACCCAAGAAACGAAGGTTGTAAAGCTCACACTCAATCTCCTCGGCCGTGGCTCCTCCGCAAATGATGTGCGGCACGGTCTCGACGTCAAACTCGGACATGATTGCCCCGCACACTGCAACCTCGCTGATGCGGTTTCGCACGAGGTGTCTTGAGTATGTGCCGTCAGGCTTCTGCCTATACTCGTACTCGTCCCTGTGGCAAGTTACGTTGATGTATTTCGGGCTAAACTCCATGAACGGACGTATCGACTCGATAAGTTCCGTCTTCGTAAGGCCCTTCAACGGCGGAACAATCTCTAACGAAGGAAAGGCCTTGCCTCCGTTTTTAAGTATTTCGCTTATTTTCATTTCGCTTGTTTTTTGTAATCAACGAGAGGATGAAAGCGAAGGTTTAAGGGTGAAGAACGAATGATTTATTTGCCTTACGCTTTAATTCTTCGTTCTTCACTCCCTGGCCTTCACTCTACAAGATACCCCAAAAAGCGGCGCGCCTCGCCGTGCGTCATGCCACGCCTGGCAGCATAATCGGCCACCTGCGAGTGTGAAACACGGCGTATTTCAGGGTAAACGGCATATTTATGGATAAAAACCAAACCACATATTGATGCCTCGGGCAACATTCCGCAACTGTCCGTTAGGCTGATGCCGAGCTTTTCCGCCCCCGGCAACAGCGACAGGATGTCGCGTTTCAGGGTATGGTCCGGACAACTGGCGTAACCTGGAGCCGGTTTTATTATCCGCCAATCGTCACCGGGAACGACACCATTCTTCACTTTATTCTCCAGCCACGACGAGGCTGCCTCTGCCAAAGTGTTCATCACGGCGTGCCCAAGCAAGTCGTCATGGCTCATGTTCCTGCCGTCATTCCCGGGCTGTCCTCCCTGCGTCTTGTCTACACTGACGGCAAAGGTACCCATCGGCGACGTGAAACCATAGTCTTTCGGCGGCACGAAGTCAGACAAAGACAGGCACAACTTGCGGCCGTCAACCAAAGACGCAGGCCTCTCCTGCCGCATCATAGGCCACGACACAACGCCACGCCCGGTACGGAAACAGACGGCATCGGCATCCGAATATGCGTCAAACCAACACATACCGGCCACTATACGGCACAACCCGTCACTTGAGAAACGGTCAATCATGGCCATTGCCTCATCCTTCAGGCTGTCAAGACACGGCGTGCCGTCGTCCAACGTGCCGTACTTCACGCCACATATTGAATAAAACATCTTCCAGTCAAAATACGGAACAACGTCACATATACTCATTTCGGCAACCTGGATACCCTCCGGTGCCGCCATGTCTAAGTAACTGTCACGCGCAAAAGGATGAGCACCAACACCATAGGCAGGAACATCACGGCCCTCGCCTGCAACGTTTTCACAAGGCGCACTGCCGTTCCCTTGCTTACTGCACTGTCCATATTGCCTACGTATTCTTTCCTGTATACCGTGCTCCTCTACCTCAAACCCCGCGCGGTCAACCATGCAACGCTTCGCCTTAACGGCTGTCGCCGACGCATCAGAGCCGTAAAACACGTGCCCGTAGAGCGGTGCCAGCTTGACGGCAGTGTGCAAGGCGGAGGTCGTGGCGCCGCCAATCAGCAGCGGAACGTCCATCCCCCTTCGCTCCATCTCCCTGCACAGCTCCTCCATCTGGTAGAGCGACGGCGTTATCAAGCCGCTCACCGCCACTATGTCGGCGTGCCTGTCGATGGCCGTGTCTATGATTTTCTCCTTGTCAACCATCACCCCGAGGTCAACGACGTCAAACCCGTTGCACCCCAAGACGATGGCCGTTATGTTCTTGCCGATGTCGTGGACGTCGCCCCTTACCGTGGCTACTACTATCCTCGGCTTGTCCTTCACGTCACGTCCGTTGCCGGCAGCAGTCCCGTCTGCCCCCGTCTCCATATATGGTTGCAGTATGTCCACGGCATCTTTCATCACCCTTGCCGACTTAACCACCTGCGGCAGGAACATCTTGCCGTCGCCGAACAGCTCGCCAACGCGCTTCATCCCGTCCATGAGGGGGCCTTCAATAATGTTCACGGCAGAACCGTAGACTGCGAGACAATCTGCCAAGTCTTGCCCAAGATTGTCCGACTTGCCCTTGACCAAAGCATCCATGACGCGCTCGGCGGGCGTACCCCCTATCGCGTCACGCCCTGGAACACCGGCAGACGAACCGCCCGACGCTCCCGACTTGGCCGCAGCTATTTCTCCGGCCTTGGCCACCAGCCGCTCCGTAGCGCAGCTGTCGGCGTTGAGGATTACGTCTTCAACGCACTTCAACAACGCCGGCTCAATCTCGTCATATACCTGCAACATACCCGGATTGACGATGGCCATGTCGAGCCCGGCCCTTATTGCATGGTAAAGAAACGCCGAGTGCATGGCCTCGCGCACAGGATTGTTGCCCCTGAAGGCGAACGACAGGTTGGATATTCCGCCCGACGTAAGGGCTCCGGGCAGGTTGTCCTTTATCCACCTGACGGCTTTTATGAAGTCAACGGCATACCCGGCGTGTTCCTCGATGCCCGTGCCCACGGCCAGGACATTGACGTCAAAGATTATGTCACGCGGCTGGATACCTACCCGCTCGGTAAGCAGCCGGTACGCCCTTGAGCATATTTCGACCTTGCGGTCGAAGTCGGTGGCCTGCCCTTTCTCGTCGAACGCCATGACGACCATCGCTGCCCCGAGCCGCCGTATCTCCCCGGCCTTGGCCAAAAAGGCGGCCTCGCCCTCCTTCAGGCTTATGGAGTTGACTATTGACTTGCCCTGGGCGTTCTTCAGTCCGGCAACGATTGTGTCCCAATGCGACGAGTCTATCATCAATGCCGCACGCGCCACGGCTGGGTCACCGGCCACGTATCTTACGAACTTAGTCATCTCGGCGGTGCTGTCGAGCATGGCGTCGTCCATGTTAATGTCTATTATGTCGGCACCGGCCTCAACCTGGTCGGCGGCTATACGTAAAGCCCCGGCATAGTCGCCGGAGGCTACCACGCGCGCGAACTTCCTCGAACCTGCCACGTTAGTGCGTTCGCCAACGTTGGTGAAGTTGCGCGTCTTCAGGTCGATGCCAACCGCTTCAAGCCCGCTTACTACCAGTGGCTGCAGGCCTTCAGCACCGTCATGGCGCACCACAGGCCTCGGCTTGCAGCCACTGACTGCACCGGCTATGGCACGGATATATTCAGGCGTCGTGCCGCAACATCCCCCGGCGATGTTCAGCAACCCGTCGGCAGCCATGCGTCCCATGGTCCGCGCCATGTCGGCCGGTGCCTCGCCGTAGCCTCCCATGCCGTCGGGTAAGCCTGCGTTGGGGTGGCAGCTCACGGCACATCCGGCAAAACCGGCAATCTCTTTTACCAACGGATACATCTCGTCGGCACCGAGCGAACAGTTCAGGCCGAAGGCCGTCAGCGGATAATGGCTCACCGACGTGTAGAAAGCCCCAAGCGTCTGGCCCGTCAGGGTGCGCCCGCTCCTGTCGCTGACCGTGGCCGACACAATCACGGGGAAATGCCCGTCGGCAGTGAGTCTTCGTGCGACCTCTATGTCACCGGCCACGTCCGCGTCGTCGAGCACCTGCCAAAGGGCGTACAGGGCGGCCTTGACGTTGAGGGCGTCGAAGCACGTCTCAAGCATCAGCAGGTCAACACCGCCCAACAGCAAGGCCTCTATTTGCTCTCGGTAGGCCGCCGCCATACCGTCGAACGACACTGCACGGAACGCAGGGTCGTCCATGTCGGGCGACATTGACAGCGACTTTGATGTCGGCCCTACGCTCCCAGCCACGTATATGCGCCGCCCCGCGCCGCCAAGCATGGCCTCGTCGGCGGCTGCCCGGGCTATGCGCGCGCCCTCAAGGGCCATGCGGCCGGCATATTGCGCACAGCCGTATTCATCCTGCACAATGCTGTTTGCGCCGAAGGTATTGGTCTCTATTATGTCGGCACCGGCGGCTATGTAGCCGTCGTGGATGCGCCTCACGACGTCGGGGCGCGTAAGGTTAAGGCATTCGTTGTCGCCCTTCAGCTCTTTCGGGCTGCCAGCCAATACGCCAGAACGATAATCGGCCTCGCACAGCCCCATGCTTTGCAGCATCGTACCCATGGCTCCGTCGAGCACAAGTATCCTGCCCTTGCCCAAGGCTTCAGTTATGTTTTCATAGCCGTCAACAGCATTACGGCTTTTAGCTTCACACATTCTCAATGTCTGTTTACTATTGTTTTAGGCACAAAAATACAAATAAATATTGAATAGTAATATAAAAACACTGATTTTTGACATATTATTTGCAAAACAAGCCGCAACATGACAAAATGCAACCAAACACGAAGCGTTCTACAAAAGGGCACTAATTGCGATGCAAAAGGACACCTTTCTGCTTGTAAAAGGATACATATCGCAACGCAAAAGGATACCTTTTGCAAAATGGGCGGCCACGTATTAAAAAACGTTTATTGCTTGGAAGTGGCTCAAAATCATGCTACCTTTGTAGCTGGTAACTGCTGAAAACTTACAAACTAATCATAAACATGAAGAAAACAGCTTTATTATGCTTGGCCATCATGCTCGCAATAGGCACGGCCAAGGCGAAAGACTACAGTGAGCATTACAAAGACCTGCCCGTAAGTATGCCGACGGTGACAGCACCGGCGATACCTGCCAACACGGTTAACATCAAGGACTTCGGCGGCGTAGGCGACGGCATGACGCTCAATACGGAAGCCTTCAAGAAGGCCATCAGCGCACTGGGCAAACAGGGCGGAGGCCACCTTGTAGTGCCCGAGGGCGTCTGGCTCTGCGGACTGATTTCCCTCAAGGACAACATCGACCTGCACCTGGAACGCAACGCCATCCTGCTGGCCTCGCCTGACAAGAGTCTGTTCATAAAGGAAAAGGACGGCAAGAAGGACACGAAGTGCTCGCCGATGATTAGCGCAAGCAAGCGCAAGAACGTAAGCATCACGGGCGAAGGCGTCATCGACGGCAACGGGGCTTACTGGCGACCGGTGAAACGCTCTAAAGTGAGCGACACGGAGTGGAAAGAGTTTAAGTATATGGGCGGCACGGAGGCCGAAGGAGGCAAACTGTGGTTCCCGTTCAACCTGAAAAACTTTGCCAACGTGGCCGACACCCCGGAAAAGCAGGAGAAGATGCGCACCCATCTCATCCGCCTGACCGACTGCGAGAACGTGCTCGTCGAGGGAGTAACAATCCAGAATGCGCCCAAGTTCCACCTCATACCGACGCGCTGCAACAACGTCATAGTTGACGGCGTGACCATCCGCTGCCCATGGAACGCGCAGAACGGTGACGCCCTTGACATAAGCTCTTGCCGCAACGTGCTCATAATAAACAACACCATCGACGCCGGCGACGACGGCATCTGCATGAAAGGCGGAGCAGGAGAATCGGGTGTGAAATACGGCCCTTGTGAGAACATTTTGATTGAAAATAACAAGGTGTTCCATGCCCACGGAGGCTTCGTCATCGGCTCGGAGTTCTCTGGCGGGATGAAGAACATCGTTGTGCGCAACAACACTTTCTGCGGCACAGACACGGGGCTGCGCTTCAAGAGCGGCATAGGGCGCGGCGGAAAGACCGAAGGCATATACATCAGCAACATCTACATGACCGACATCAAGGACGAGGCCATCGTGTTTGACTGTACCTACATCGACAAAAAATACAGCGTCAAGGAGGACGACGGCAAGGCGGCCACAGTGGCGAAGGATGCCCCGTTCGCGCCGGAGTTCTGCGACATACACATCTCTAACGTCACTTGCCGCAACGTCAAGACTGCCGTAGCCGTAACAGGGCTGCCAGGCATGGAGTGCGTCCACGACGTGACGATTGACAACTCGACGTTCTTCTACACCAAGAAGGACAAGGAAATAAAGGACAATCCTGAAATAACAATCACCAACACGAAGTTCGTGACATTCTAAGTCTTTAGCAGACAAGGGACAAGCAGACGAGCAAACGAGTTTTAACCCAAATCGGTCATTAGAGCTTAGACGGATTATGTACTTATGCCAGACGGTTTTTCTTCCGTTTTGTCGAAGGCGTAGCGGGCTACGTCGAGACGGAACGGAAGAAAAGACGGCGGCAGAAGGACATAAGACGGCAAGAAGCAATAATATAACTATAGAAATTAAGACATTGCGGTATAATGACCGATTGGGGTTTAAGTTGACGAGCTACGAGCAAACAAGCAAACAAGGAGATTTGCATATTAAAGATGCGGTTGGCATCATGCAAATCTCCTTGTTTGCTTTTTTACTTGTCTACTCGTTTCCAAGCAAATCTCCTTGTCTGCTCGTCAACTTGTCCCTCGTTTGCTTAAAAAACTAATAGGCCTTGTCGTCGCCGTGTATGGCGTCAGAAATGGTCTTGAACATTATCTGGATGTCAAGCCAGAAGCTCCAGTGCTCGATATACCAAATGTCCTTCTCGACACGCCGGCGCATATCGTCAACGGTCTTCGTCTCGCCACGTTCGCCGTGAGTCTGCGCCCAACCGGTGATGCCAGGCTTGACGTAATGGCGTATCATATAATCTGAAATCAGCTCTGAATAATAGTCCGTATGTGCCAACATATGCGGCCGGGGGCCAACAAGGCTCATGTCACCTTTCAGGACATTGATGAACTGAGGCAGCTCGTCGATGTTGGTATGGCGCATGAACGCTCCCCACTTGGTAACGCGCGGGTCGTCCTTGACGGCCTGCACGGTGTCCGAATCCTTGTTAACCTTCATGCTGCGGAACTTGTAACACCAGAAGTCTCGACCGTCATAGCCCGTGCGTTTCTGCTTGAAGAACAACGGGCCAGGCATCGTGAGCTTCGACACGATGTAGACAACGACAAATATAATGGGGAACAACGTGCAAAGGAACAGCAGCGACACAACGAAGTCAAAAAGCCTCTTCTTCATCCTGTTGCGCACGTCGCGCAGCGGCTCGTTGTATTGCGAGAGGACGTAGATGTCGCCAAACTCCTTGACCTTTGCCTTACGGAACTCGCCGTAGAACGTTGTCGGCACGTAAAAGGCGCGTGTCATGCCCTTGTCGCACTGCTTCATCAGCTCCTTGAACGCGCCCGAACCTGACGGTATCTTGTTTATGTACAGCTCATCGACGTGCGTTTTATCAAGGAACGCACCTATGTCATCGAGCCCTCCAAGGCGTTCAACGGCCTCACCTGTTACGCCGTTGACAAGCCCGGGGTCGCCCTCGCGCGAGAAATAGCCAAGCAACTGGTATCCGTTCCACCCGTTCGTGAGCACATTAGCTACCCTCTGGGCCATGCCGCCGGTGCCGAGTATGACAACCTTGACAGAGTCTCGCCCGACGCTTCGCTGCCTTATCAGGTAATTACGGAGCGACAGTCGCTCCAAGGTCGTGGCAAGAAAAACCACGACGGCAAGCAACAGCGACGACAGGACGCCCGGGACGTAGACATTGGTGAACACCCCGAGGAACGACGTATACAACACCGTGAACATCACGGATGTACGCGACGTGTTGTTGAGCACCATCGCCGGCTGGGACTGGCGGTGGTGGAAACTTACCTGCACGAACTGCAACGCTATGACGTAAGCGATGTTGGCCACAAGGAAATATGTGCCGAAACTGTCTCCCCACTTGAAGAACGGGAAACAACCAATGCAATAAAACAACAGAAATACGATGTTGAATGTCAGCCAGTCGATTACTGACAACAATACGCCTAGTTTAAATGTTCGGTCGGATGCTGAAATCATATCTTCTCAATTTCATGTTCTCTCAAAATCATCTATAACTCATGGTATGGAATGCGGCCAGCGGTGACCCGGTGCGAACGCGCACGAAGACTATCCATCGAGCGCCGAATCTTAAAGTCCAGTAAGCATTGTGGTTCAAAACTCATGCGGTATATCCGCCCAGGCCATGCTACAGGCGCGTATGTCCACACATTTGTTCAACGCGCAAAATTAATGAAAAATAAGTTACGGACAAAGAAAAAAGATGAATTTTTACACAATCTTTACACGCTTCGAGCCACCTTTATTAATTTATGTGCAGCCACACCAGGAAGCCGCCGGCAAATGGGCTCGATGCAAAAGGTCACCTTTCGGCCTGCAAAAGATGCCCTTTCGAGCCTTAAAACGACACCTTTTGCAGGCCGAAAGGTGACCTTTTGCAAACAGGCCGGCATCCTGAAGAACGGCGGCCGGTAAAACGCCGTGCCTCATTGCCGGGCGTTCCATCAGGCTTTTGCCGTCTTGCGGCAAGGCTGTATGTAACCCTGAAATAAAAATAAAAGCTCGTTTCACGGTCTTTTATTTTGCACTTCACTCGGCTTTTAGTATCTTTGCAGTATAAAAACCGAGAACAAACCACTAACCAATATGGAAGAACAGAAACAACTTTTTCATGAGGTGAACGAGGGCTACACCATGCTCGAGGCCATCAACGAGGCCAAGAGGTGCCTTCACTGCAAGGTGCCGCAGTGCCAGAAGGGTTGCCCCATAAGCCACGACATACCCGACTGGATACAAGAGCTGTCGCGCGGAAACCTCGGCAACGCCATGAAGATAATAAACGACAAGAGTAACCTGCCGGCAGTGTGCGGCCGCGTGTGCCCACACGAGAAGCAGTGCGAGGGCCACTGCGTGCTTGCCAAGAAGGGACAAGGCATCCACGTAGGCAAGCTGGAACGCTTCATAGCCGACTTTGACGGCGACATGGGCCTGATAAGGGAGAAGCTGCAGCCGAAGACCCGTGGCAAAGTGGCCGTCATAGGCTCCGGTCCCGCCGGACTGACCATTGCCGGCGACCTGGCGCGCCAGGGCTTCAACGTCGAGATTTTCGAGATGGAGCCGGAACCGGGGGGCGTGCTCATGTTCGGCATTCCTGAATACCGACTGCCAAAGGAGGTAGTGCGCAGGGAAATCAAGAAGATAGAAGAGCTTGGCGTAGTGTTCCACTGCAACACCACAATAGGCACTGACCTCAACATAGACCAGCTGTTCGAGCAGGGCTTCGACGCCATATTCATGGGTA
The DNA here is from genome assembly GCA_944319815.1 of uncultured Prevotella sp. Lineage (GTDB taxonomy): Bacteria > Bacteroidota > Bacteroidia > Bacteroidales > Bacteroidaceae > Prevotella. Next base: position 23,876 of record CALUEX010000025.1, read on the forward strand.
CGGGAACCGTGAAGCCGCGCAAGCCTGACATCCCCGGGCGCAACCTGCGCGGCGTGCGCCAGGCCGTCTACTTCCTGCGCAAGGTGAGCCTGTACAACGAGGGCAGCATCGAACGCGAGGACGTGCCCGTGCAGGAAGGCGACCGAGTGTTCGTGCTGGGGTGCGGCAACACTGCGATGGACGCTGCGCGCACCGCAATACGTATGGGGGCGCGCGACGTTGAAATCATATACCACCGCACAATAGACGAAATGAGCGCGTTGCGCTCCGAATACGACGAGGCCGTAGAGGAGGGAGTGAAGTTCAACTGGGAGTCGAAACTGGTTGAAATCCTCGATTTCAACGGCACGCTCAGCGGCGTGGTAATCGAGCACGACGGGCAGCGCCGCACGGAAAAGGCCGACAAGGTGATAATGGCCATAGGCTCCGTGCCGGCCAGCCGAATAGTGTCTACGACGAAAGGCATTGAGACTGACGAAAGCGGATACGTGCTGACGCGCGACACGCCATGCGGCATGACAAGCCGAAAGGGCGTCTTCGCCGGCGGCGACGTGGTAAACCGCCCGTCAACCGTTGTGCTGGCGATGCGCGACGCCAAGAAAGTGGCCGAGGGCATAGCGCAATACGTTGACGCAATAAAACTGCTCGAAGCCATCAACACGGGCGGCGGACTGAAAAAGGAGGACAAGAAAGAGGACTGACAAGGCCGCAGCGCGTAACGGCATCAGCCCCAGGGCGATAAACGCCTGACATACAACGACTTACCAAAAGGCCACCTTTTAAGCTGTAAAAGATGGCCTTTTATCATGCCATTTGCCACGTTTTACGGCGTAAAACATGGCATAACGCAAACTTAACCCAAATCGGTCATTAGACCGCAATGTTTTAAATTCTATAGTTATATTAATGCTTCTTGCCGTCTTATGTCCTTCTGCCACCGTCTTTTCTTCCGTTTCGTCTCGACGTAGCCCGCTACGCCTTCGACAAAACGGAAGAAAAACCGTCTGCCATAAGTACATAATCCGTCTAAGCTCTAATGACCGATTTGGGCTTAACGAATAGCTGACACCGGAAAAAAGCTCGTTTCATTCACTTTTATTTTGCATTTCGCTCGACTTGCACTATCTTTGCACCCGAAAAAACAACACTTTAAATAAAAATGGGAAGCAATCTTAACAGATACATCGCCGTGGCTTACAAGCTGTACACGGTTGACAACGGAGACAACACACTCGTGGAAGAGGCTACAGACAAGGAGCCGTTCCAGTTTATAAGCGGATACGGCATAACGCTCGACGCATTCGAGAAAGAGATAGCCGGACTGGAAAAGGGCGACGAGTTCGACTTCACCCTGCAAAAGGATGACGCCTATGGCGACTATGAGCAGGAGCACGTGCTCGACCTCGACAAGGATGTGTTCACCGTAAACGGGCACTTCGACCATGCCAACATATACAAGGATGCCATAGTGCCGCTGCAAAACGAAGACGGCAACAGGTTCCTGGGCAAGGTGCTCGCAGTGGGAGACGACAAGGTGAAAATCGACCTCAACCACCCACTCGCCGGCAAGACGCTCAACTTCAAGGGACACGTCGTAGAGGCGCGCGAGGCCACGAACGAGGAAATACAGGGGCTGATTAACCGCATGAGCGGCGAGGGCTGCTGCTGCGGAGGCCACGACGGCGACGGAGGGTGCTGCCATCACCATGGGCACGAGGGCGGACACTGCCACCACCACGACGGGCATGAAGGCGGTGGATGCTGCCATAAGCACTGATAAAGAATGAATAATTAAAAATGAACAATGAATAATCAAGAATAAATAATGAAGAATTAAGCATGAGAAATGAAGAATTAAGAACGACAATATATGGCAAATAAATTCTTCATTATCCAGTTTTTGATTTTTCATTATTCATTCTTCATTATTAATTTTTTATTGAATATGCGCAACACTTTCGGCACATTGTTCCGCCTGACGACATTCGGCGAAAGCCACGGAGCGGCCATAGGAGGCGTGGTTGACGGTATGCCAGCCGGCATCGACATCGACATCGACTTCATACAGCACGAACTCGACCGCCGACGCCCTGGCCAAAGCGCCATAACGACAGGCCGCAACGAAGCCGACAGGGTAGAACTGCTGAGCGGAGTGTTCGAGGGCAAGTCAACGGGATGCCCCATCGGCTTCATCGTAAGGAACTCTAACCAGAGGTCGGCCGACTACGACGAGATGCGCACAACGTTCCGCCCGTCGCACGCCGACTATACGTACACGGCGAAATACGGCGTGCGCGACTATCGCGGCGGAGGACGCTCGTCGGCACGTGTGACTATCGGCCGATGCGTCGGAGGTGCGCTGGCAAAGCTCGCCCTGCGCCAAATAGGCATAAGCGTACAGGCATACACGTCGCAGGTGGGCGACATATCGCTCGACCGCGACTACCGCAAATATGACCTTACGAAGGCCGAAAGCAACGCCGTAAGATGCCCTGACACCGCCAAAGCGGCAGAGATGGAACAACTAATCAAGGCCGTAAAGGCCAAGGGCGACACCGTAGGAGGCATTATAACCTGCATAGTCAAGGGCTGCCCGGCGGGCTTGGGCGAGCCGGAGTTCGGCAAGCTGAACGCTGCCTTGGGTTGCGCCATGCTCGGCATCAACGCCGTTAAGGGCGTTGAATTTGGCGATGGCTTCGGTCTTGCAGCCATGCACGGCAGCGAGGCCAACGACATATTCTATAACGACAACGGGCGAATATCAACGCGGACGAACCGCAGCGGAGGCATACAGGGCGGCATCAGCAACGGACAGGACATATATTTCCGCGTGGCGTTCAAGCCCGTGGCAACGCTGCTGATGGAGCAACCGACAGTTGACACGGACGGCAACGAGACCACGCTGAAGGCACGGGGAAGGCACGACCCATGCGTGCTGCCACGCGCCGTTCCGATAGTTGAAGCCATGACGGCAATAACGATACTTGATGAATATTTGATAGGAAAATCAACAAGAATGTAGTTTTTTACGTTAAAAGAGGAAAAAAAATAATAGTTCCCTTGCATTTTCAATAATATTGAAGTATATTTGCAAAGACAAATACAGGGTTTGTGAAAATCTTGATTTAGTCTAATTAAGTCTAGTTTAGTTTTTGTGTTGGTTGAGAGCGGTCAATTGGCCGCTCTCTTTTTTATTATGCACACTGCACATCTGCACTGTTAACGAATGTAATAATATGCAAAAAAACAAAATTACCTTTCATTAATCTGTTAAAAAAACTATCTTTGTATAAACAAAACGAGGTAAACCATAAGAACACAAACATTCATTAAACAATAAAAAACAAATTAAAATGAAGAAAACCACGCTAACCCTGCTCCTTATGCTCATTGCGTTCGGGGCACAAGCGCAGTTGCTTTGGAAAATATCGGGCAACGGCTTACAGAAACCTTCGTACATAATCGGCACTTACCACCTTGCCCCAGTATCGTTTACCGACAGCATAACGGGCCTGAAGGACGCCCTCGCAGCATCGGAACAGGTATACGGCGAAGTAGTCACGGCCGACATGATGTCGCCAGAAAACCTGCAAAAAATGCAGGCGGCGATGATGCTTCCCGAAGGGCAGACGCTCGACAAGCTCTACACTGCCGACGAGATGGTGCGCATCAACAACGCCCTGAAAAGCATTCTCGGCGCAGACATGACCACCCCCATGGTTGCCCAGCAAATAGGGAAGTTGACTCCGCAAGCGTTACATACGCAGCTCGGACTGCTAATCTATATGAAAAAGCAACACGGCTTCAACCCGAACGATGGCTTCGATGCCTACTTCCAGAAGGAAGCTACGGCCAAAGGCAAGCCCGTAGGAGGCCTTGAGACAGTGGACTTCCAGGTGAACACCCTGCTGAAGGGCATACCCATGGAACGCCAAAAGGAGCTGCTGCTATGCCTTGCAGACAACCTCGAATTTAACGAAGAGCAAACGGAAAACGTTATAAAGGCGTTTTTCGCACAGGACCTTGACGGCATAGAACAGGCAATGGACGCCAAGCTGAACAACACTTGCGACGGAACGCCGGAGGAAAAAGAGGCGCTCATCTACGGCCGCAATGACAACTGGATGAAGCAAATGCCAGGAATAATGAAGCAAAAGTCAACCTTCTTTGCCGTAGGAGTCGGCCACTTGCCTGGTGAGCGCGGTATCCTTGCACAATTGAAAAAGGCCGGATACACCGTAGAAGGCGTGAAATAGCAAGTTTTAAGCAGACAAGGGACAAGCAGACGAGCAAACAAGGAGATTACCTTTGCTAACCATTTACACATTAATGGCTTTTGGTAATCTCCTTGTTTGCTCGTCTGCTTGTCCCTTGTCTGCTTAAAACTTGTCTCTTGTTTGCTTAAGAAACTGCTCCAATAATATCCTTAATGGACTTACATCCGTGACTGTCGAGCCATTCGTTGATGCCGTCGCGCACCTTGATTGTAACCTGCGGGTCAATGAAGTTGGCCGTACCAATCTCAATGGCCGTTGCCCCCGCCATGAAAAACTCTATGGCATCATGGGCGTTGCAGATGCCTCCAAGGCCAACAACGGGGATTTTCACGGCCTTGGCAACCTGCCAAACCATACGCAAGGCGACAGGTTTCACCGCCGGACCGCTAAGCCCTCCAGTGCCGATACTTAACATAGGGCGACGCCGTTCGATGTCAATGGCCATACCCATAAGCGTGTTGATGAGTGACACGGAGTCAGCTCCCTCGGCCTCAACGGCACGCGCTATGTCGGCAATATCGGTCACATTAGGCGACAACTTCACTATCAACGTCTTATGATACCTTGCCCTTACGGCCTTTACCACGCTCGATGCACCGGCACAAGTGACACCAAACGCCATTCCACCGTCCTTCACGTTAGGGCACGAAATATTCAACTCAATGGCCGGGATGCGGTCAAGCGCATCTATACGGGCGGCACATTCGGCATAGTCTTCAGGCGAAGAACCGCTCACGTTGACGATAAAATTAGTGTCAATGTCCTTTATTTCAGGGTAAATATGCTCGCAGAAGTAGTCCACGCCCTTATTTTGCAGCCCAACGCAGTTGAGCATTCCAGAAGCCGTCTCAACCATACGGGGGTAATCATTGCCTTGGCGCGGCTTCAAGGTCGTGCCCTTCACTATTATGCCTCCAATGCCCTCAAGGGGCACGAAATCAGCAAACTCCGGACCATAACCGAAAGTTCCCGACGCGGTCATCACCGGATTTTTCAACCGCAAGCCTTTTATGTCTACACTTAAATCTGCCATAACAACTTACTTATGTTAAATACAGGGCCTTCCTTGCACACGCACAGATTGCCTTCCGTGGTCTTCTCCACGCAACAAAGGCAAGCTCCGACGCCGCAAGCCATCATGTTCTCAAGCGAAGCCTCGCACTCTATGCGGTTGGCCTTGGCATATTTCGCCACGGCAACCATCATCGGTTTCGGACCGCAAGTGGCAATCCTGTCAAAACGAACATCCCGCAATATGGAATGATTTGTGACAAAACCACGCTCGCCGGCCGTCCCGTCCTCTGTGGTAAGGCATACCTGACCGTATTTCTCGAATTCATCGAGCATCAACAAGTCCTTTGCCGACCGCGCCCCAAGCAGGAAAACAGGGCGGCAACCGACATCATTAAGGCACTTGCCGAAATACAACAACGGGGCAACACCTACGCCGCCACCTACCAACAGCACTTTTTCGTCGCTGTGCGAAGGCATGGAAAAGCCGTTACCCAACGGATAAACGCAGTTAAGCCTGTCACCGGCCTTCAAACAGGCAAGGCGGCGCGTGCCGTCACCAACAGCCGCAACGAGCAGCCACAGCTGGTTAGTGCCATAGTCAACGAAGTTAACCGAGATTGGTCGGCGCAAGAATGTTGATGGCGAACCTTCAACGCGAACCTCGACAAATTGCCCCGGAAGTACCTCAGGCAGCCTCTCGTCTTGCGTCAGCTTGATTAAGACATACTTGTCGTTAATATGCTCCACCGACACGACTTTTAGGTCTGAAACGTATTTTTTCATCAAAAACCAGTTTTTCTTTTATATTTATAAACAATGTATGTTTATCTTATGCAAAATTACAAAATATGGGAACTACCACCAAAGAAAATGCCCCTAAACGTTAAAAAACAGCCTTCCGCGCAAGTTTGGAAGGCAGTCTGTATGGACGGAAGTCATTTCCTTGGCACAAAGCTCTCGTAAGTCTGGTCGTCGAAGAAGACCCTTATCTCGGTAATCTGCCGCCTGGGGCGCTCAACGAACTTCACCTCGGTCCTTACGGGCGAACCATAACCTGCCGTAGGCTGGTGCCCAACACCGGCATCACCACCACCTGAGAACAAATCGGGCATTTGTGCTTCACCCTGCAATGACGACTGACCGCCATCGGCAACATCACCTCCCGGTTGCTGGTCACCGCCATTCCCGTCGCCGATAAACATCGTTCCGCGTCCGAATATGAGCCAGTCAACATTCAAGTTTGGTATTTTGCTCTTCAACGCCTCTACCGTGTTAAGGGTGGGGCGGGTACGGTCGTTGAAGATGCTGCTTAGCGACGCAGCGTTTATTCCAATGAAGTTGGCGAATGTCTGTTGGCTCATGTGTTGGGCCTCCATGATTTGCCTAATTCTGTCTTTCATATCTGCCATAATCGTATGTTCAGCTCTGTTTTGCCGTTTTTTCTTTGATTTTACAAAGGTAAATCGTTTTTTTGACATACGCAACAAATCTAAAGAAAATATAGAGAATTAAATTTTAAATTTAGATATTTATATTTGCAAATCTCAATCACAATCATTTTAAATTCAAAATTACAAAATACAAACATAAATTTAGGACTATAAATATCGCTTGAAGCCATAGTTTACGATTTTTACGTATCTGTCTCATACTTCATAAGTTATTATTGCGCAGTTTCCATTTAAATCAACGAATATGCAATGTTTTTCGTCCCAAAAGGCCTAATTAGCCATTCCAAGGTTTAATATATGGCATTTAATTGCTGGAAATCAAGCATTTAGGCCAATATTCCATTCCTGTATATGTATTCCTTGCGGTTTATTGATTTAAATATTATGATATACAAATTTATATTTAAATACTGATTATTACTCAAGAAACGGCAAATTTATGGTTTTAAAATCGTAAACCGCATTATAATTTGTAAAGATTTAAAGTTTTAAAGTTTAGGATTTTATACGTTAACGAGTGCTAACGCTAAATTTAGAGGGTATTTTTCATGCCTTTTTTCGAGTTTTTTCGATATTTCGGAACGGCGGTAAAAACGCTTGAAAATACGCCATTCTCAGGGCGTCAAAATTCGTAAAAGTGCCTGATTTTTAACGGCTTCACCATGATTTTCTTGTCGGCGAAAATTGAAGAAATAGAAAAAAAGAGGCCGAAAAACGGCCTCTTTTTAGTGCAAAATGAAGAAAACAAGCTCTCGCAAAAGCTCACCTACCGGCGTATTTGGGTTGTCTAAGCCCTTGCTTTTGGCGTCGGTTTCCCTGATTTTAGATATTATCTGCATCACTTTCACTCCGGTGTAGTTCTTCATGCCGGCGATGTAGTCCCTCGCCGCCCACCCGCCGCGCAGGTCGAGCCAGCGGGCTACGCCCTCCTCCGTATAGGGTCGCGGGGCATAATACGCGATTAGCAAGTTCTGGAAATAAGTGAACAGCATCGGAACCAACGAGTATGCGTTACCTGCCTTCGGATTGCTGTTGAAATAGTAGACTATCCTGTTGGCCTTCAGCACGTCGCGGTTGATGATGGCAGAGCGCAGCTCGAAGGCGTTGAAGTCCTTGCTCACCCCTATCCTCTCCTCCACCACTTCGGGCGTCACGCGGCGGTCGCCGTCAGCCAGCGACAAGATTAGCTTGTCAAGCTCACCCGTCAGCCTGTTCAGGTCCGAGCCTATATGGTCGGCTATCATCTGTGCCGCCTTGTTGTCTATTGTGGCGCGGCCGTTCGCCTTCAAGTAGTTGGCTATGAACGCCGGTAACTCGTAGTCGCGCTTCTTCTTGCTCTCGAACACTACGCCCACGGCCGATGCCTTGGCCAAGATTTTCTTGCGCCCGTCTATCGAGCCGTTCTTGTAGCAGATTACAAGTACGGTCGTCTGCACGGGCTTCTCCATGTAACGCTCTATGCGCTCCCAGTTCTTTATGTTCTGCGCCTCCTTCACTATCACGACCTGTCGTTCAGCCATCATGGGATAACGGCGGGCCATGTCGACCACCTCGCCCGGCTGCACGTCAGAGCCGAACACCACCGACAGGTTAAAGTCGCGCTCCTCGGGAGCAAGGGCGTTAGCCTCGATGAACGACGAAATCTTGTCGATGTAATAAGACTCCTCACCCATCAGGATGTACACGGGGGCGTACTTGCCTTCGCGCATATCGCGCATTATGCTGTCGTATGTCGCTGTATTCTTTTCAGCCATGCAAAATGTTGTTTATGCGCGCGCAAGCGGCAAAAAACGCCAAACTACGCCGTTTTTCGGTATTATTGCGTAACTTTGCCGACGCGCAACGCGCTACCAGAATGCAAATTTAATAAAATGTATCGATTAAACCTACCACAATACGAAATAAAAATAGCCAACCATGGCGGCCGCCCCAACATACTCGACACGCTGCGGCGGCGATACGTAAGCCTGACGCCGGAGGAGTGGGTGCGCCAGCATTTCGTCCATTTCCTCATCGAGCACAAGGGCTATCCGCCGTCGCTCATGGCCAACGAGGTGGAGCTGCGCGTCGGCGACAAGCGCCTGCGATGTGACAGCGTGCTCTACAACGGCGCGGCGCAGCCCGTGATGCTAATCGAATACAAGGCTCCTACGGTGCCCCTCTCGCAAAAAGTGTTCGACCAAATCACGGTCTACAATATGCTGATGCACGTAGATTACCTCATCGTAAGCAACGGCCTGGAGCACTACTGCTGCCGGATGGACTACGAAAACCGCACGTATGCCTTCCTGAAGGACATACCTGACTATGCCGACATTGCACAGAAATAAGCATGATGAACATCCGCAAACTACCCAACTGCCGCTAACCGAACCGAGAATACGCCATCAACGTGTAGGGGCGTGCGGTCGGCGCGCCCGGCAAATTATAGTTTGATATAGATTTGATGTTTACAACATTACCCGGGCGCGCCGACCGCGCGCCCCTACACAGAGGGTGACAACACTATTATACAGGTAGCCGTTTTTGCCTACCTTGTGGCATCCGCATAACTACTTGACTATCAACTGTTTTGCGATATGCCACCTTTTTCCTTCCAAAAGGTGGCATATCGCAACATAAAAGGCGGCAAATCGCAATGCGATTTGCCGCCTTTTGCAATCCGTCTGCACGCAAGGCACTACGGCGGAGCTATCATGTTAGCTCATGGTTACATTCCCCTCGCCTTATAAATGCGCTCCTTGGCATCATTGATTTCCTGGAATTTCTTTTCCGCCGCACGGCGTATGTCCTCGCCGAGGGCGGCCACGCGGTCAGGATGATGCTTCAAGGCGAGCTTGCGGTAGGCCGCGCGCACCTCGTCGTCTGTGGCGTCGGGACTGACGCCGAGCACGGCGTAGGCATCGTCGAGCGTGCCGCCGCTCAACTTAAGCATAGAGTTTATGTCGGCATCGGCCACGCCCATGAAGCGCGCCACTTCCTTCAGGGCGTCCACTTCGCTGGCGGGCACGCTGCCGTCGGCCTGGGCAAGCATCACGAGGAAGTTCAACAGCTGCAGCCGCCCGGCGTAATCCATGTTGGCGGCAATCTGCACGCAGCTCTGCCTTATGGTCTCCTTGAACGCCCCTTGGCGACTTGCGTCCATGCGTTTCTGTTCGTCAAAAAGGCGCAGGAGTATGCGGTTGCCTTGCTCCACGGCAGCCTCGCCGAAGTTGCGGCGCAGGAACGAGCGCACAAACTCCATCTCGGAGTGCATCACCTTGCCGTCGGCCTTGATGATGTATGACGCCAAGACGAGCAACGAGAACAGGAAACTGTTGCGCTGTCCTTCATAATACCTCTGCCGCTCGGCCTGTTCCCAGGCGTCGCTTCCGCCCGCGAAACCGCTCTCGCGGCTGCCTTCGTCCTTGTTTACGGCCTTCAGCCCATACTCAAACAACGCGCCCAAGGCCACTCCGGCCAGTGCGCCTAATGCTCCACCCGACATAAAGCCGAGTATGCCTCCTATCCATTTACCTGCTGACATATTATTTCTTAGTTACAAATTGACAAGCGACGAGCAGACAAGACACATCTTTTTAGCAGACAAGACACGAGGTACAAGCAGACAAGGCATTTCCCTTTAGCTGACAAAACACGTCTTTTTAGCAGACAAGGCACGAGGTACAAGCAGACAAGGCATTTCCCTTTAGCTGACAAAACACGTCCTTTTAGCTGGCAAAGAAGCATCCTTTAGCCGTCGCCACATATTGCTTTATTGGATACAAAAATGACGCCATTGCCGCAAACAATGGCGTTTTTAACTATGCTTTACCGTATTTTAACAGAAAATAAGCCATACAAAGCATATCAAGTTCCCTCCCTTCGGGAGGGTTAGGGTGGGTTTCAAGATGATTAAGGGTGGGT
>CALUEX010000026.1 GCA_944319815.1 uncultured Prevotella sp.
ACGGTGCGGTTGCGGTAGATTTCGAAGTCGCCCTTGTCGGGGTTCACGATGACGTCGAAGTTCTCGTCGCTGCCGAAAATCTTGGCTATGACGTTGCGGAAGCTCTCCTCGAGGACGCTCATCAGCGTCGTGCGGTCGATGTTCTTGGTGTCCTTGAACTCTTTAAAGGTGTCAACCATGCTGACGGTTTCTTCACCACTCTTTCTTGTTGCCATATATTTTTCTCTTTTTATTTTCTTCTTTTGAGGGAGGGACGGGGGGTCTTTGGAGAACCGGGAGGCACTGGGACGTCGCGGCCTAACATGGCGCCTGCCCTTTCACGCTCCGCCTTTCACCCGCCACCCGAACTACTTGAAACTTATCAGGTATTTCGTATATTTCACCTCGTCCATGTCGAACGTCTTGTCAACATCCTCAAGCACGGGGCGCTTGGCACCCTCCTTCTTCACCTTCTCCGTCACGGCGACGGTGAACTTGCGGCCGTCTACGGCCTTGAGCGTGCCGCGGTGCTTGCGGCCCGTGGCGTCGAGCACCTCGACTTCCTTGCCCACGAAGTTCTCGTACTGCTGCGGAACCTTGAACGGCTGCCCCAGGCCGGCGCTGCCCACCTCGAGCTCATAGTCCTCCTCCTCGCGGCTGAGGTGGTCCTCGATGTACTTGCTCAGCTGCACGCAGTCGTCAATCCACACGCCGTCGGCATGGTCAATCTCTACCGTAATCTTGTCGTCAGGGCTCACTTCCACGTCTACAAGGAAATACTCCTTGTCCTGCAGCCATTCTTCAACCAAACTCCTTACTACGTTCTTATCTATCATAAAAGGGTATTTAAAATAAAATGAGGAGCTTTCTCGAAGCCCCTCATTCCACTGAACGCTGCAAAAGTAGTAATAAAATCGCAACGCTGCAAATATTTTCCTGTTTTTTGTGCCAAATGTAACGATTTTGATAAAAGGCCGACGGGGACGGCGCCCGTGGAGGGGTGTCACTAAACGGGGGCTTTAACGGTAAACCCTTGGCGGCAAGCCTGCCGCCAAGGATGGAGGGAAAAGTGTTTCGCGGCACGCCAAGAGACGGCATAACACAGGGCAAGAGATGCCCTTTCGCGAGGCAAGAGACGCCCTTTTACAAGGCGAAAGGGCACGTATCGGCAAGCCGCTGTAAGCCAGGGCGTTGCGCAGCCGTGGCAAGGCGCGGCGCGTCACCACGGCTGCCGGGGGCCAAGCACACTGCGCAAGTCGAGATTTTTGAGCAAAAGACGCGGTTTTTTGACTATTCCACGTTTTCCGCCGGCAAATGTTTTACCTGTAATGAAAATTCATCTATATTTGCAACGGAAAACTTACGGCGCGGCAGCCCGCCGCGCCACGACAATACCGAAGATATAAGTCTGATAACATATCTTAATGAGGCGGCAGCGCGCCATGGCCAGCCTGTGAAGGCTGGGCGCACGGTAAAGGCTGCCCGCCAGCCCTTAAAGGCTGTCGAACTACTAACCGTTCTAAGCAAGGTTACGGCCGGCGATGGCACCGGCAGAATGTCTATTGACGAAAAGAATGTGGGCATGTAACCATTAAAATTCAGTGAAAATGGTGTTTTTTGCTAAAAAAACACCATTTTTTGATTTTACAAGCCGTTTTTATATAAAATAGTTTTGCTGACTTTAAAAAATATTTCTATATTTGCATCGTTAGGTAAGTCCTTTTAAAAGAAAGACACCGAACTTTACCGAAGAAGCAAATAACACAGTATATAATTAAGGTGTAACGACCTTACCGCCACCCACGGGCCGGCGGCCCTGACGGAAAAGCCACACTGAATACCTTAGCCGTCAAACTACTAACCTCGATAATACGACAAAGATACTGAAGCATTGCTGCACAACACTATCCGCATGAGGAGCTTTGCGCTTCACGCAAGAAGTGCGTTTTTCGCCGAGAAACCATGTAACAAAAGCCCCCGTTTAGTGACACGTATGTAACTAATGTTGAACATAAGGACAAAAAACATGAAAAAAATCAAGAAACACAATCCGGCCATCAGTCTGACCAAGGCCTCCGTAGCCATAGGCCTGTCAGCACTGCTTTGCGTTCCCGCCATCGCATCGGCGGCGGGAGCCGAGCCCAAGGCTGTCCCGGCACAAGCCGTGCAGCAAGGGCAGACCGTGAAAGGCAACGTCATCGACGAGACGGGACAGCCCATGATTGGCGTCACCGTTAAAGTGAAGGGCGGCTCGGCCGCCGCAGTGACCGACCTTGACGGCAACTTCCAGCTCGCCGCCAAGCCGGGCGACGAGCTCGAACTGAGCTACGTAGGCTACAAGTCAATGACCGTGCGCGCCACAAGTGCGCCCATGAAGCTCCAGATGGAGTCAGACGTGGCCAGCCTCGAGGACGTGGTCGTAATCGGCTACGGTACGATGAAGCGCCGCGACTTGACGGGCGCCGTGTCGTCGGTGAAGAGCGAGGACCTCACGCTCCAGCCCGTGTCTAACGTCGTTGAGGCGCTCCAGGGCAAGGTGGCCGGCCTCGATATCACCAAGGCCAGCGGCCAGGCCGGAGCCGAGGTGACCATGCAGCTGCGCGGTACGCGCTCGTTCACAGCCAGCGGCGACCCCACCGTAATCATCGACGGTATGCCCGGCAACCTCGCAACGCTCAACGCCAACGACATCGAGAGCATCGAGGTGCTCAAGGATGCGTCGTCAACGGCAGTATACGGTTCGGCAGGTGCCAACGGCGTTATTATCGTCACGACCAAGAGCGGAAAGGAAGGCAAGGCCAAGGTGAACTTCAACGCCTACGTCGGCATCAACGGATGGTCTGAAGTGCCCGAAGTGTACGACGCACAAGGCTACTTCAACCTGCGCAAGCTGGCACAGCAGCAGGCCGGCACGTACACCGACGACGCCAGCGTGCTGGGCAACACCGCAATGTACGAGGCTTACCAGCGTGGCGAGTCAATCGACTGGACCGACGAGCTGCTCAAGACCGGCATCATCCAGAACTACTCCGTGTCAATCAGCGGCGGAACCGAGAAGACCAAGGCCTATATGTCGCTCAACTTCACCGACGAGCAAGGCCAGTACGAGAACGACGACTACAAGGTCTACTCAACCAACATCCGCGTTGACCACGCGGTGAACAAATGGCTCTCGGCAGGTATCAACATGCAGGGCAGCTACGTCTACCGCAACCGCGCATACGCCCGCATTGACCGCGGACTCTCGCAGAACCCAATCGGCTCAATCTATGACGACGAGGGCAACATGAACATCGAGACCGTGGAGGGCAGCGGCAACTACAACCTCCTCTTGAACAACAAGGGCAACTACCGCGACAACGACCAGATTACGCGCATCTACGTCAACCCGTACATCCGCGTCACCCCGTTCAAGGGATTCACCTGGGAGAGCCGCCTCAACGCATCGCTCATCTACAACAAGCGCAACCGCTTCGACGGCATTGGCTCGTACAACTACTACTCAAACAACGGTGCGGGAACGACCGGAACGAACGCCGGAGTCTACGCACAGGTGGAGCAGACCAACCAGACAAACTACAAGTGGGAGAACATCCTCACGTACAACTTTAACATAAACGACGACCACGAGTTCACCATCACAGGCGTTACGTCGTGGAACCACAACCGCCAGGAGTACACTTACGCCCGCGCCGACAACCTTTCGACAAACACTTACCTCTGGCATAACCTCACCGTAGGCCAAAACCAGCGCACGCAGTCAAGCTACTTGATGTCAAAGGGCTTCGGTCTCGTAGGCCGTATCAACTACTCCTACATGGGCAAGTACCTCGCGTCGGTATCCGTCCGCCACGACGGCTCGTCGCGCCTGGCCGAAGGCAACCGCTGGGACACCTTCCCCGCGTTCTCTCTCGGATGGCGCATCTCTGAGGAGAAGTTCATGGAGGGCACACGCTCTTGGCTCGATAACCTCAAGCTCCGCGGCGGCTGGGGTATCACAGGTACAGCCTCAATCGACGAATATTCAAGCACGTCAGTGCTCGAGGGTGGCTATTACGGCCTCGGAGGCATCATGGTTCCGGCATACCACTTCAGCCAGAACGTAGCCAACGTGCTGCTCGGATGGGAGAAGTCTAAGAACACTAACATAGGTATCGACGCCAGCTTCCTCAAGGGACGCATCGATATGTCTCTCGACTACTACTTCACCAAGACCACGGACATCATCTGGAGCAAGTACCTGCCTATCACCAACGGCGGTTACACGTCGTCGGACTACTACCAGACGAACATGAACGTGGCCGAGACGGAGACACAGGGTATAGAGCTCCAGCTCAACACACGCAACATCGTGACCAAGGACTTCACCTGGACGTCCAACCTTACGTTCACCTGGAACAAGGAGAAAATCACCAAGCTGGCCACTCCCGACGCCGAGTATATCTCTAACGGAGACAACGGTCTCGTGTTGATGAAGGGCGAACCCGTCAACTCTTGGTACCACTACAAACTCAACGGAACATGGAAAACGTCGGAGGCAGCTGACGCAGCCGTCTTCGGCATGAAGCCCGGCGACCTGAAAATCGACGTTCCGGGAATGACACACGTTAGCGAGGGCGTTTACCAGAAGTACGTGGAGGACGAGGACGGCAACCGCGTCCTGCAGACCTACACGGCCGACAACCCCTACACCATCAGCGGTAACGACTACCAGGTGCTCGGCCACCGCAACCCCGACTGGACGCTCGGCTTCAAGAACACCTTTACTTATAAGGGCTTCGACCTTAGCATCTATATGTATATGCGTTGGGGACAGACCATCAAGTACGACCAGCTGGCCACTTACGACCCGACGGTATCAAGCAACTTCCCGACATACTTCGACTACTGGACACAGGAAACGGGCGACCAAAACCACTACTTCCCGGCACTGAACTCGTCGAGAGGCCTGACCGACTACACCGGATGGTACGCCCTGAGCTATGTTGACGGCTCGTTCTTCAAAATCAAGAACATCACGCTCGGCTACACACTGCCGCAGAAGTGGGCCAAGTCTATCGGCATAGAGAACTTCCGCGTCTACACGACCATTACCAACCCGCTCGTCGTTCAGAAGAGTGACTTGCTGAAAAACTACGACCCCGAAATGAACGGAAGTATGGACTACCCGCTTACAAAGCAGTTCGTGTTCGGCGTAAACCTGACGTTCTAACAAGAAAGCCCACCCCTACCCCGTTCCAAAAGAGGGGGAAAGGATTTGCTTAGTTGATGAAAAGACAAGTAAAAGTATAACATAAAGCTCCATAGCGTCGTTCAAGACGGCCCGCTATTCCCGCTAAAAGCCGATACGGCTCCTCCCCGCCGGGGAGGTTGGGAGGGGCTCTTAGGGCTTTAAAAACAATAAAGAGATATGAAAACCACTAAATTATTATACCTGTCGGCGGTGCTTGCCGGCACGTTAGGCCTCACATCTTGCGAGCTTGACGAATACAACCCAACTGGCGGCGATGCCAACATCGAGTCGTTCGACGCCTGGAAGGGACTTGAGACTTATTGCTACTCGCCGCTGGCCGAGCAGCTCTACTCGGTCTACGACTTCCTGTCGGTGGCCGAGGGCGGCACTGATATGTGGAACACAACGGGCAGCAACCCGGACTATGCGAAGCAGTTAATCTATTATGACGGACTGACCACCAACACCAACGCTTCAAACAAGGTGTTCAAGCAGGCGTATGCTTGCATCGCGTCGTGCAACGCCGTAATAAACAACGCTGACCGCGTAGAGGGCGGAACGGACGCCGCCAAGGCTACGCTCGTGGCCGAAGCCAAGACGCTACGCGCTTTCTACAACCTGCTGTTGGTGACTTACTACGGCCCGGTGACGCTGACCGACGCCGACGTCAGCCTCGGCGAAATCAACACTACGCCGACGCGAAACACCGTGGAGGAGTTCTACAAGGCTATCACCACCGACCTTAAGGAGGCTGCCGATGTGCTCGGCACGACACCCTACGATGACAACTATGCCCGCGTAACAAAGAAGACGGCGCTCGGCCTGCTTGCCCGTGCATACGCACAGGGTGCCGGCGAGGGTCTCACAGAAGACGGCGTAAGCTACTGGCAGAGGGCGTTCGACGTTGCAAAATACATCATCGACAACAAGGACAACCTCAACGTCTACCTTTACCCTGACGTGTCCGACCTATGGGCGCAGGCCAACAACCGCAACAACCCCGAGGCCCTGTTCATCGTTTCGGGGCGCGATGCCTACAGCGAGTCGTACAACCACGTGAACATGAACAACAACCTGTTCACCTATACGGTGTGCAAGCCTAACGCAGTTGCCGACCTCTACACACAGGCCGACAACCAAAACTACTACCTCGGGCGCACAAACAACAACACGCTGGCTCCCACCCCGTATGCCATCGACGTGTTCGACGCCTCTTGGGACAAGCGTTACGAAAACACGTTCATGACGGCTTTCGGCAACTTCTCGATGAACGAGGCCGGCTGGGTAGGCCCTTATGCGAGAAGGTGCTTCACGATGAACCCTGTCGTCGGAAAGAAATACGGCATCGACCCGAAGTTCTACGGCCAGAATATTTACCCATACGTAGATATGTCAACGGCGCAATCGCCCTACGGCGGCAACCAATACTTCCCCACGGGCGTATGGCCTAAGGGCGACCACAGCGGCAACACGGCCAACCTCATCACCGACGTTAAGAACGTGTACGTAATCGACTACCCCGTAGCCGAGGACGACGACCGCTTCCTCTTCGTGCTCTCGAAGGACTACAAGACCGCCGCGCAGAAGGCCAACAGCATCTACTTCACCGTCAACATCGACGACTTGTTCGACGGAGACCAGTACCACACCACCCCGTTCGACGGCACGAACTCTTACCAGCTCTACCCGTCGCTCATCAAGTTCAACTGGTGCTACGACGGCGTTTGGACCAACCATATGCAGCGCAAGGGCGGCGACATGATGGTGATGCGCACGGCCGAGGTTTACCTTATAGCGGCCGAGGCAAGCGTGATGCTCGGAAACGCATCCGGGGCGGAACAATACCTCAAGCCACTGCGCGACCGCGCGGCACGCCCAGGCACGCAAGCCCCCGCACTCGGCACGATAACCGAGGAGACAATCCTTGACGAATACGCACGCGAGATGGCCGGCGAGTTCACACGCTGGGCTCTGCTCAAGCGCCACCACGCATTCGAGACACGCCTGAAGGCGTACAACTCGCGCGCAGCGCAATTCTTCAACCCGTCCATCCACTACTGCCGACCAATATCCTACGACTTCCTGCAGCAGATTGACAACCGCGACGAATACGGCGACAACGGCTACGGAACAACGGCATCGAAAGGATATTAACCACGGATAAACTACTTACAAGTCCCCGGCCGGCTTGCACGGCCGGGGATTAAAAACAAATCTTAACCAAATAAATTGAAGCGTATGAAAAAGATTTTCTTAGTAGCGGCCTTGTTCGCCGCATCGATTACCGGTGTCAACGCCGACACGGACGTAACTATCCCGAGCGTTGAAACCGCCCAGGCTAACAACTGGGATGCCCTATGGGGCGACTACCAGTACGGCTACGTAATGCCGGAGAACTACGTGCTCGTTGACAACGAGGAAATAACCGTACAACTCAATCGCGCAGCCAACGTGGCAACGAGCTGCCAGGTTGCCGGATACAACATCAACCTGCAGATGGGTTCGTCGCTTGCACGTGAAAGCAACACACCTATTTACTCGCTCGAAACCCTCTACGCCACGATGAAGCAGCCATACGCAGTGCTGACGGTTACGCCGAAGATGAACGGCAAGCTCACCTACACCTACTGCCGCGGAAAGAACGGTAACACTACGATGTACGTATGGGACACCTCAGCAGCCGACGGAGTTGGTGCATACGTATCGGCCAACAGCACGTTCTTCGACGAGACCGAAGACGCCGACCTTGACCCAATCGCCCACACCGTTACCGTAAACTTGCGTAAAGACCACGTTTATTATGTATTCGGTGCAGAGGAAGGCGCTAACACCGACTTCTACGGAATGAAGTTCGTGCCCTATTCAAGCCCGAACTACGTAACGAGCACCACAGGTACCACAGAGATGGTAATACCTACGGTCGAGACCGCCCAGGCAAACAACTGGGGAGGACTGTGGGGCGACTACCAGTACGGCTACGTGATGCCGGAGAACCACGTGCTTGTTGACAACGAGGACATAAAGCTCCAGCTCAACCGTGCCGCCAACGTTGCAACGAGCTGCCAGGTTGCCGGCTACGGCATCAACCTGCAGATGGGCTCGTCGATTACACGTGAAAGCAACACACCTATTTACTCGCTCGAGACACTCTATGCCACAATGAAGCAACCTTACGCGGTGCTGACGCTCACACCGAAAAAGAACGGCAAAATCACGTTCACGTACTGCCGTGGCAAGAACGGCGCAACCACGATGTACGTATGGGACACTTCCGCAGCCGACGGCCTTGGCGCATACGTATGCGCCAACAGCACGTTCTTCGACGAGACACAGGACGCCAGCCTTGAAATTCTGCCCCACACTGTTACCGTGAACGTAAGGAAAGACCACGTTTACTGGATATTCGGCGCAGAGGAAGGTGCTAACACTGACTTCTACAGCCTTGCATTCACCGGCTACCACGACGCCAACTACAGCACGTCAACAGGCATCGAGAACGTAGTGACAAACACCACGGAGAAGCCAGCCGACAACAAAATCTACACCATCGACGGACGTTACGTAGGCACTGACAAGGCTGCCTTGGTCAAGGGCCTGTACATCCAGAACGGCAAGAAGTTCATCGTGAAATAACACCTGCAGCGCAAGCTGCCGGCGGAAGATGCCCAAACGCACGGCGAAAGGACATCTTTTGAAGCGCAAAAGGCCGCCTTTTACACGCTAAAAGGCGGCCTTTTCCAAGTCCGTTGGATAACAGCAAGTTAGCCGAACGCCGACAATGCAAGGGCAACCCCAACGGAAACGCACTAAGCAACGACGTCAACGACGCGGTAAAAAGCGGCAAAATCTTTCGACTATAATCGAAAAATCTACCGAAAAAGGTGAAAATTTCGAGTATAATCGAAAAATCGGCTTAAAACCAACTATGAACGAAAAAAATGTCCTATAACACTAAATACGCTAACGATTATGAAAATTTTATCTAAACAGGCGTTGCTTGCGCTCGCGGCCTTGGCCGGAACGCTGCCAGCAGGGGCTGCCATCGAGGGAAGCCTCGACCCCGACTGCGTAGTGGCGGAGTGGAGCAACGCATCGACTTACCCAAAGGTAATCGACATTAACTTCAGCGACGAGCTGTGGCCGGGGCAGACTTGGCAGGGCAATACGGGCATAGACTGTCCCGAAATGACGGCCGACGACAACGGCGGATATGTCAACACGGTGGTGAACGTGCCCGCAAACGGCGGCACGGACATTACATACCCCGTGCTGTTCCACCACTGCACGTTCGCCAACAAGACATCATACAACGGCTTCGCAGGGGTTACGGCAGCCTTCGCGCGCCAGTATTATGAAGGTCAAAACGCCACGGGGGCAGGTACGGACTACCCGAACGACTGGACCGCTGCTGGCCACACAAAGTACCTTGAGGACAATATCACATACGATTCAAACGGAAATCCAACCTACGGCGAGGCCGGTTTCGTACAGCTATGCCGCAACAAGTTCTTCGAGCGCGACCCGCAGACCAACGCGCCCGTGTCAGCCCACGGTTGGATGGAGATTGACCACATACCTTACGTTGAGCGTATCCAATGGTCATGGTCGTCAACATCTTGGGGCCGCGGCATCAAGGCAGAGTATAAAGTAGGCGACGGCGCATGGACGACGCTCGTCTCCATGCCGTCAAACAGGCACCGTGACGGCATCACGGCGTTCAGTGACCAAGGCTATTTCATGGAGAACGTCATCAACGCCAGCGATGTTTCAATACGCTGGACGGTGGAAGAAGGCACAGGAGGGCCATACACTGAATGCCAGACGGCGCGCGTACACAAAATCCAAATCTTCGGTTCGGAGATTACGGCGGAGCAAGCGCAGTACGCGAAAGACAACCCCGTGAGCGACGTAGGCGAGCTGACGGACCTCGGCCAGTTCGGCGGCGGCTCGTCAGAGCCTGCCCCTGACGACGACGCACCGGTTGAACTGAAGGTCGTTGCGCAAGACGGCACGGGCGACTACACCAGCATACAGGCCGCCATCAACGCCGTAAGCGAGGGTGCGCGCGGCATCATCTACATACGCCCGGGCGAGTATGACGAGAACATCTACTCCGGCACGCGCTCTAACAAGAACAAGTACATCAGCCTCATCGGCGAGGACAAGGAGACGACAATACTGACGTCTGACGTCTCGCGAGGCGCTGGCAACGAAAGCAACAGCTACAACGACTGCGCCGCGCTTAACGTCTACACCGACCGTTTCTATGCCGAGAACCTGACAATCCGCAACACCAGCGGCAACGTAGGCCAGGCCGAGGCCCTCTTCACGGCAGGCGACGCCCACGTGTTCAGCAACTGCACGCTGTCAGGCTTCCAGGATACGTACAAGGCCAACAGCGGTGCGCGCGGCTATTTCACCAACTGCACCATCGAGGGAGCTACCGACTTCATCTACGACAGCGGCCTTGAGTGGTTCGACAACTGCGAAATCCGCTGCCTCGCCGGCGGCCAGTACATCACTGCCGCAAGCAATGCCGACCTTACGATGACCAACGTGCTCTACCCCGAACTTAGCCACAGCCCGTTCTACGCGGGGCTGTTCTTCAACCAGTGCAACATCACCGCAGCCGACGGCGTCAGCGACGCAAGCTACTACCTGGGCCGTCCGTGGGGCGAAAACTGCGGCACGATGTACATCAACTGCACCCTCGGCTCGCACATAAGGCCCGAAGGCTGGGCCGACTGGGACGGCCGCGGCGCCACGGCTTCATACTACGAATATAACAGCAAGGCGGCAGACGGCTCGGCAACGGACGTTAGCCAGCGCGCATCGTTCAGCCGACAGGCCACGAGCGCAGAGGTCGAGGCGTACATGAATGCCGACTTCCTCTTCGACGCGGTGTCAGACGTGCCCTTCGACTACGCCAAGATACTGCGCGGGGCGGCCACGCCTAACAACTTCACGGCCACTGCCACTGGCTACACATGGCAGAGCGACGACATGGCGGCGGGCTACCTTATCTACAAGGACGGCGTGTTTGCCGACTTCGTAACCGAGCCTGAATACACCATCGAGCAAGGTGACAACTCATCGTACACGGTGCGCGCCGTGTCGCGCCACGGCGTAACGTCTAACGCGGTGGCCATGCGCGAGACTGCCCCGGCGTTCCCGACGGCTGAGGGCTTCGGCAAGTACACCACAGGAGGACGCGGCGGACAGGTCGTAACCGTAACATCGCTGGCCGACGACGGCAGCGAGGGCACGTTGCGCTGGGCCTTCCAGCAGTATCCCGACGAGCCGCTGACCATAGTGTTCGCCGTCAACGGTGAAATACACATCAACAGCATACTCGACGTTAACCGCGCCGACTGGACGCTGGCGGGCCAGACCGCTCCGGGCGACGGCATCAGCATAGTAGGCGCAAAGGTAAACTTCGGTATGTCGCAGAACTTCATCGTGCGCAACATACGCTTCCGCTCGGGCGACGGACAGCAAGACCAGGCCTGCGGAACGGAGAACTGCGCCAACTACATCTTTGACCACTGCGTGTTCGGATGGTCGATGGAGGAAAACATGAACACGGCCGACAGCCACTTCCTCACCGTGCAGTGGAGCATCGTGCACGAAGGACTTAACGACGCGGGCCACGCCAAGGGAGCGCGCGGATACGGCTCGCAGTGGGGCGGTTCGCCGGCCACTTACCACCACAACCTGCTCTCCGGCAACAACAGCCGCAGCCCGCGCTTCAACGGGGCCAGGGGCGAGGACTATGTGGTGTTCATGGAATACGCCAACAACGTGAACTTCAACTGGGGTAGCCGGGGCGCCTGCTACGGTGGCGAGAACACGGCCGAAATCACCGAATACAACGGACTGAACTCCGCCCACGAGTGCAACTTCATGAACAACTATTACAAGCCGGGGCCTGAGTCGCCCGAAGACTCTTACTTCGTGAACGCAAGTTACGCCCGCGAGGGCGCTACGTCGTGGGCGCCGGCCAAGTGGTACGTGGCGGGCAACGTCATGGAAGGCGACGCCGAGGCCACGGCTGACAACTGGAAGGCGATGTCGGCGGAGCATTACACTCTTGACGAGATACGCGCCGGCGAGCGCATTGTGACGAAGACGCCTTACTACCGCTACAATGCCGTGCTCGGAAATTCGGGCGAATACG
Source organism: uncultured Prevotella sp. (assembly GCA_944319815.1). GTDB lineage: Bacteria > Bacteroidota > Bacteroidia > Bacteroidales > Bacteroidaceae > Prevotella. The sequence goes on from CALUEX010000026.1 coordinate 12,390, forward strand.
ACCCCGCACGCTATATGCTGACGGACATCGAGACCGCCGAAGACGCTTACGAGAGCGTGCTGGCCGGGGCGGGAACGATAAGCAAGGACGCCATTGAAAAGCGCATAATCAACGACGTGAAGACGGGCGAACCAAAATACACAGGCAAAAAGACAGGCAAGCGCGGCATCATAGACTCTGTCGATGATGCCGAAGGCCTCGGCCTGACGCACGAAGCAGGCACGGCTCCGACGGACACCGACGGCGACGGAATGCCTGACGAGTGGGAACGCCAGCACGGCCTTGACGCCACTGACGCCGCCGACCGCAACAACCTGAACGGCGAGGGATACACGGCCCTGGAGGTCTACCTGAACTCGCTGATGGGCGAGACGCTCGACGACGACTTCACATCTGGCATCACACAGGCCGTTGTCGAGAGGCCAACGGTAGGCTACGACCGCGCCACGGAGACGCTGACAGTAAGCGACAACGCCATCGGCGCGACGCTTGCCGTCTACACAACCGACGGCCGTTTAGTGTCGGCACGCGCCATCCGCTCTACCAGCACCAGCCTTGCCGACCTGCCAAAGGGCGTGCTCCTGATGCGCGTCGGCGGCAACGGCGTAGCACCAAGGATGCTGAAGGTGGCGAGATGAGGTGAATTTCACACCCACCCCAACCCTCCCAAAGGGAGGGAGCTTAAAATGCCTTGGCCAATCAAGAGGGAGATAAATTGTTTTGGAATATAGATTAAAGAGCGAAAGGACAAGAGTTTCTAACTCATTGATAATCAACGCCATGCCCAAAGGGCACGTTTTGCGGTGCAAAACGTGCCCTTTTACGTTGCAATTGGATAACTTTTGGAGGGTAAAACACCCACCCCAGCCCTCCCGAAGGGAGGGAGCTAAATATGTTTTAAAGATTGATTACACCGTATATCAAGACGTCAGTTCGGTATAATGTTAATGCAACATTGATATGGGAAATTACCCCTCTGTAGGGACATAATTTTGAAGATTGCTCCATTAAGACGCAATCGTGTCCTTAGTTCTGGAAGTACGTTTTTATTGACATAGCCTACTTATACGCCTCTCTGCGGCGTGCGGACATAATAAATTATGTCCCTACAGAGAGTGTTTTCTTATACCGAACTCACGTATCAAGCCATAAATAACCAACAATGGTAATCAAACTCCCTCCCTTCGGGAGGGTTGGGGTGGGTTTTTATTTGCATTATTCACTTTTATAATTTATCTTTGCACTTGTTATGGAATACATCTTCACAACGCGGATGATGGTCCGCGACTACGAGTGCGACATAGAGGGCATCGTCAACAACGCCAACTACCTGCATTACGCCGAGCACACGCGCCACCTGTTCCTGCAGAAGTGCGGCTTGAGCTTCGCCGAGATGCACCGGCGGGGCACCGACGCCGTGGTGGCAAGGATGAACCTGCAATACAAGACGCCGCTAAGGTGCGACGACGAGTTCATATCATGCCTCAACCTGAAGAAGGAGGGGCTGCGCTACGTCTTCCAGCAAGACATCTACCGCGCTTCTGACAACAAGCTGTGCTTCAAGGGCACAATAGAACTCGTCTGCTTAGTCAACGGCAAACTGGCGCACAGCAAGGAGTATGACGAGGCCTTCGGCTTCGCTTCAAATTGAGAATTGAGAATTGGGAATTGAAAATTATGATTTGCATCACGTCGATTAAGGGAAGGTAATCATAAATTGCAATTATCAACCATCGACTCTTAATCAGGCAAAAGGTAATCATAATCGTCAATTATCAACCGTCAACTATCAATTAAACAAAAAGGTAATCATAATTGTCAATTCACAACTTTCAATTCTCAATTAAAACGAAGGTAATCATAATTTTCAATTATCAACTCTCAATTATCAATTAAAAAAATATGTGCGAGCCCCTCAACATACTGACCTTGGCCGCCGCCATGCACTTCTATCCCGACGAAGCCGTGCAGCTTTACCGTGCGGCGGGCAGCGCAACGGCGGTGATGGACAACCGCCGCAACCTGCGCGACATACTGCCGGCGTGCCCACAGAAAGTCGTGGAGACGCTGGCCGACGTCTCCGAGGCGCGGCGCAAGGCCGAGGCCGAGATTGAATATGCCTCGCGCAACGGCGTGAAGACGCTCTGCCTCGGCGGCGACGACTATCCGCAACGGTTGGCCAACTGCCCCGACGCGCCGCTCGTGCTGTTCTACAAGGGCACGGCCGCGCTCAACCGCAGCCGCGTAATCAACATGGTGGGCACGCGCCGCTGCACCGCCTACGGGCAAGACTGCGTGCGCTCGTTCGTCAGGCGGCTGGCCGAACTGTGCCCGGGCACGCTCGTCGTCAGCGGGTTAGCTTACGGCATAGACATCTGCGCGCACCGCGAAGCCCTGGCCGCAGGGCTCGACACCGTGGCAGTGCTGGCCCACGGGCTTGACAACCTCTACCCGCCGCGCCACAGGGACACGGCCACGCAGATGCTGACGCAGGGCGGACTGCTGACCGAACACTTCACACACACCAACGCCGACAAGCTGAACTTCCTGCGGCGCAACCGCATCGTGGCGGGCATGGCGGACGCAACCATCGTGGTGGAGAGCGCAAGCCACGGCGGCGCATTGGTCACGGCGCGCATCGCCGGCAGCTATAGCCGCGACGTGTTCGCCTTCCCCGGTCGCGTGGGCGACGAGTGTTCGGAGGGCTGCAACAACCTAATACGCGACAACAAGGCCGCCCTCGTAACCTCGGCCGACGACTTCGTGAAGGCTATGGGCTGGCAGGCCGACGCCGAGATGGAGCACGCCCGGCGGCAGGGAATAGAGCGCACGCTCTTCCCCGAACTGACGGCGGAGGAACAGGCTGCTGCCGACACGCTGGCGAAGGACAACGACCTGCAAATCAACACGCTGTCGGCACGCACGGGCACGCCCATAGGCCGCCTCACCGCCGTGATGTTCTCGCTCGAGATGAAGGGCGTGGTGAAGCTCATGGCCGGGGGAGTGTATCACTTAATAAGAAGTTAATAATCGGGAGTTAAGGAGTTAATGATTGGGAGTTAAGGAGTTATGGAGTAAAGGAGTTAAGACAAATGCTTTGTTGATTATCTCCATATAAGATTAATTGGTCAAGGCATTTGTCTTAACTCCTTTACTCCATAACTCCTTAACTCCCAATCATTAACTCCTTAACTCCTAAAAAAAGAAGACATGAACATAGGCAACATACAATTCGGCGACAGGCCGCTGTTCCTTGCGCCGATGGAAGACGTTACGGACATTGGTTTCCGCAAGCTGTGCAAGAGGTTCGGGGCGGCGATGGTCTACACCGAGTTCGTCAGCGCCGAGGCTCTGGTAAGGGCAGTAAAGAGCACCGTCAGCAAGCTGGCAATAAGCGACGACGAACGCCCCGTGGGCATACAAATATATGGCCGCGACGCAGAGTCGATGGCCGAGGCGGCACGAATCGTCGAGGAGGCGAAGCCCGACCTCATCGACCTCAACTTCGGTTGCCCCGTCAAGAAGGTGGCGGGCAAGGGCGCGGGGGCGGGTATGCTGCGCGACGTGCCGCTGATGCTGAAGATTACGCGGGCCGTGGTTGACGCCGTGAAAGTGCCCGTGACGGTGAAGACGAGGCTCGGGTGGGACAACCAGAACCTCATCATAACCGACCTGGCCGAGCAGCTGCAAGACTGCGGCATACAGGCCCTGACCATACACGGGCGCACCAGGGCGCAAATGTACACGGGCGAAGCCGACTGGACGCTGATAGGCGAGGTGAAGCGCAACCCGCGCATCCGCATCCCCATAATAGGCAACGGCGACATCACGACGCCCGAGGAGGCGCGGCTGGCGTTCGAGCGTTATGGCGTAGACGCGGTGATGGTGGGGCGCGCGACGTTCGGGCATCCGTGGATATTCAAGGAGATGCGCGACTATCTTGACGGCCGCGAGCCTGACCCGTCGCTTACGCTCGACCGCAAGATAGACCTACTTGAGGAGCAGCTGCGCATCAACGTGGAACGCATCTACGAGTATCGCGGCATACTGCACACGCGCCGGCACTTGGCCGCCACGCCAATATTCAAGGGCATCCCGAACTTCCGCCAGACGCGCATAGCCATGCTTCGCGCCGAGACCGTTAGCGAACTGACGGACATACTGGAGCAATGCCGAGAAATGTTGAGAATTAAGGGTGAAGAGTGAAGAACCGAAAGTCAGCGTAAGCTAATCAAGAAAGGTTCCGTTGAGGGAAGAACATTGTGGCGGACTGCCACGCTTACAGTTTCAAACGGCATCATCCAGGAATGCAATACATGACCTTTCGCCTCATGAAAGACGGCCTTTCACACGGTAAAAGGATAGCTCTTGCAAACTCGCCTGAAGCAAATGAAAACCGTAAGGAAAAGCCTCCGAAAAGCAACAAGTGGCAAAAAAGGCAGCCCTTCCCAACCTCCCCAGGGGGAGGAGGTAGGTGAAAAGGGTATTGTCTTAACTCCTTAACTACATAACTCCTTAACTCCTAAAAATTAACTCCTTAACTCCTAAAGAAAACTCCTTTAACTACCGATGAATGGGAGCTTTGCGAACATCCATCACTTTTAAATCTCTGAAACATGAACGAATACCAATCACGCACACGGCTGCTTGTAGGCGACGAGGCCGCCGACCGCCTCGCGAGGACACGGGTAATAGTGTTCGGCGTGGGCGGCGTGGGCAGCTGGTGCGTCGAAGGCCTTGTGCGCTCGGGCGTAAGGCACGTCACAATAGTTGACCCCGACCGCGTATGCCCGTCAAACGTCAACCGGCAGCTCATGGCAACGGCAACGACCGTGGGGCAGGTGAAGGTTGACGCGCTGAAGGCGCACCTGCTCGAAATAAGCCCGGAGGCCGAAATCACGGCGCACCATGAGGCTTTCTGCGCCGACACGGCCGACCGCTTCAACCTTGACGGCTACGACTTCGTCATCGACGCAATCGACAGTCTGCAAGACAAAATGCTGCTCATACGCACGGCCCTCGCGTCGAGGGCGCGGCTGTTCTCGTCGATGGGCGCGGCGCGCAAGCTCGACCCTACGCGCGTCAGCGTGGCCGAGTTCTGGAAAGTTAGGGGCTGTCCGTTGGCGCGCTCGCTGCGCCAAGGCTTCAAGCGGTCGGGACTGATGCCGCAAAGGAAGTTCAAGTGCGTGTTCAGCGACGAGCTTTTAGACAACGCCGGCACGCCACAGGAGCCGCGCGCCAACGGCTCCATGGTGCACGTAACTGCCGTGTTCGGCTTCACGCTGGCAGGGCTGGTAGTGGAGGAAGTGGTAAAACAGGAAAATTAAGAGTACGTTTTAGGAGTTAAGGAGCTGGTTTTTAGGAGTTAAGGAGTTATGTAGTTAAGGAGTTAAGACAAATGCTTTATTGGCTAATACTTCCTTATAAAGGACAAGGCTATTGTCTTAACTCCTTAACTACATAACTCCTTAACTCCTAACATAAAAATAAATAATCATCAAGACAATGAAAACGCAAGGCTACAAGACAAAGGACTTCGGCGTGCCCGTTAAGCGTTACTGCCAGACGATGCAGCTGAAAGACGACGCGGAGCTAATACGCAAGTACCGCGAGGCTCACGACCGTGAGCACTTTTGGGACGAGATTAAGCAGGGAATAAAGGCCGTTGGCATACTCGAGATGGAGATTTACATCCTCGGCAACAGGCTGTTCATGATTGTTGACGCACCGCTTGACTTCGACTGGGACGAGGCAATGGCGCGCCTTGCCACGCTGCCGCGCCAACAGGAATGGGAGGACCACGTGGCAACGTTCCAGGACTGTGCCGACGGCGCGACGTCGGACGAGAAGTGGCAGATGATGGAACGGATGTTCCACCTGTATGAATGATTAAACGAGTTGTAGGGAGTTAACGGGAGTTATCAGCTCACTGCGCCCGCACGTGGAGTTAAATGAGCGTGAGTTCGGTGTAAGGTGTACGCCGACCCTGCGGCAAAAATATCGGGCATCATCACCGAGAATAATGCTCACCCACGGGTAGGGACGCTCGGTCTGAGCGTCCGGGTAACCATGAAAACAGCCAACGGATACCATACGAAAACCCACGGAATATATGTTTACGACATTACCCGGACGCTCCGACCGAGCGTCCCTACAGGTTGGATGGAAACGTGGTGGAGGATAAATGCCGTGTTTAATGACATTTACGGGACTAAAATTGGTATGTCCCGCATCAGTTTTTATACCGAATTGACATTAAATCACTACAATTAAACTAAAAAAGGCGACCCTGCAGGGTCGCCTTTTTTAGTTATAAAATATTCTGAATATCCGCAAACCGCCAACTGTAGGGACATAATTTATTATGTCCGCACGTTCTGAAAGAACGTATCTCATTGGCATTGTTTGTTCTATACGCCTCTTCGCGGCGTTCGGACATAATAAATTATGTCCCTACAACGGATGTCGGCTAAATGCGGACACCCGTTACAAGATATTTAGAAGTTGTCGTGGTCGAGACTGTCGTTGAAGTCGCGCGGCTCTTTCGGGGTCAGCGGGTCATGGTACTCGTCGCGCTGCGGACGGTGCTCGAAGCGGCGCTGCTCGCGCGGCTGGCGCTCAGGACGCGGACGACGCTCGCCCCTCGGGCGGCGTTCACGCTCAACGTAGCCCTCGGGCTTCGGTATGAGCACGCGGTGGGAGAGCTTGTACTTGCCCGTCTTCGGGTCGATTTCCATCAGCTTCACGGTGATTTTGTCACCCTCGTGCAACCCTGCCTCCTCAACGGTCTCAAGGCGCTTCCAGTCGATTTCCGAGATGTGCAGCAGTCCGTCCTTGCCCGGCAGGATTTCAACGAAGCATCCGTAAGGCATAATTGAGCGGATTGTTCCGTCGTAAACCTCACCAACCTCGGGTATGGCGACGATTGCCTTGATTTTGGCGATGGCTTTCTGGATGCTCTCCTTGTTAGGCGCACTTACCTGAACCTTGCCTACGCCGTCTATTTCGTCGATGGTGATGGTAGCCCCTGACTCGTCCTGCATCTGCTGGATGATTTTTCCGCCCGGGCCTATTACGGCACCGATAAACTCCTTCGGGATTTCAAAGGCCTCGATACGCGGTACCTGCGGCTTCAGTTCGGCGCGCGGCTCGGCGATTGTGTCGGTCAGCTTGCCGAGGATATACTCGCGGCCGGCCTTCGCCTGCATGAGGGCTTTCTCCAAAATCTCGAAGCTCAGGCCGTCGCACTTGATGTCCATCTGCGTTGCCGTGAGTCCGTCTTTCGTTCCCGTGGTCTTGAAGTCCATGTCGCCGAGGTGGTCCTCGTCGCCGAGGATGTCGCTAAGCACGGCGTACTTGTCCTCTCCGGGGTTTTTGATAAGACCCATGGCGATGCCGCTCACGGGCTTCTTCATGGGCACTCCGGCGTCCATGAGGGCAAGCGTTCCGGCGCAAACCGTAGCCATTGACGACGAGCCGTTGCTCTCCAAAATCTGCGAAACGAGGCGAACCGTATAGGGGAACTCCTCTGGGATTTGTCCCTTCAGCGCGCGCCAAGCCAAGTGGCCGTGGCCAATCTCGCGGCGGCCTACGCCGCGCTGCGCCTTAGCCTCGCCCGTGCAGAAGGGCGGGAAGTTATAGTGGAGCAGGAAACGCTGGTAAGAGCGGTCGAGAACGTCGTCAACGAGTTTCTCGTCGAGCTTCGTGCCGAGCGTACAGGTGGTAAGGCTCTGCGTCTCGCCACGGGTGAATATTGAGCTTCCGTGGGGCATCGGCAGGGGTGACACCTCGCACCAGATGGGGCGTATCTCGTCGGTCTTGCGGCCGTCGAGGCGCTTGCCTTCGTCGAGGATGCAACGGCGCATGGCATCGCGCATCACGTCGTGATAGTAGCGGTCTACGAGAGCGTACTTCTCCTCAAGCTCGTCCTCCGAGAGGTCTGCGTGCGCTGCGGCGTAAGCCTCCTCGAAGTCGGTCTTGATTTTGTCGAAAGCCTCCTCGCGCGCCTTCTTGTCGTGGTCGCCGGCCAGGGCTATGGCGTAGCACTTGTCGTAAGTTTCCTTGTGCAGCTGCTCGCGCAGTTCCTCGTCGTTCACCTCGTGGCAGTATTCACGCTTCACGTCGGTGCCGAGCTCCTTCATCAGTTCCTCTTGCAGGATGCACATCGGGCGGATGGCCTCCTGGGCTACCTTGAGGGCCTGCAGGAGGTCTTGTTCAGACACTTCGTCCATCTCGCCCTCTACCATCATGATGTTGTCCTTCGACGCACCCACCATGATGTCCATGTCGGCGTTCTTCATCTGTTCGAACGTCGGGTCAACTACGTACTCGCCGTTGACGCGGGCCACGCGCACCTCGGATATTGGGCACTCGAACGGGATGTCCGAGCAGGCCAGGGCGCACGATGCGGCGAAGCCGGCGAGGGCGTCGGGCTGGTCAACGCCGTCGGCCGAGAAAAGGATTACGTTTACGAATACTTCGGCGTGGAAGTCGGAGGGAAATAACGGGCGCAAGGCGCGGTCTACAAGTCGGCAAGTGAGTATTTCGTTGTCGCTTGCCTTGCCTTCGCGCTTCGTGAAGCCGCCGGGGAAGCGTCCCGCTGCGGCGTATTGTTCTCTGTACTCAACCTGCAAAGGCATGAAATCTGTCCCGGGAACTGCATCTTTTGCGGCACAAACGGTGGCGAGCAATACGGTGTTGCCCATGCGGAGCACGCAGGAGCCGTCAGCCTGTTTTGCCACTTTCCCGGTTTCAATGCTGATGGTTCTTCCATCAGGCAGTGAAACTGTTTTTGTAATTACGTTCATCTAAAAATAAAAAATCAAAAAAATATCTCTTTTACATCAAAAAAAATCGCAACAAAGGTAACTAATTTTAGGTTAACCAAAGAGCGTTTTGCATTAAAACTGCGTTAAATTGGCTTTTTTTCATCATATTTCACGCAAACGGGCAATACTGGCGTGTAAACCGGCTTGCGACAGGCTGCCGCCATTTTTGCATATTTATGCCTTGGGCGACACGTTTTGTCGTTGTATAATCGTATCTTTGCAATGGATGAATGCCTGCTTTGCGGGCATTCATCGGGAGTTAAAGGAGTTAAAAGGAGTTATCGCTCCCTACGGTCGCTAAGGAGTTAAAGACGTATGCCCCGTTGCCAACTACGTTAACCGCCTTAACCGCCAATGAACAGGCATAAGCCGACAAGGCACTTGTCTTTAACTCCTTAGCGAGTGAAACGAGCGTTAACTTCCTTAACTCCTTTAACTTCCGAAGAAAGCTCCCTTAACCCCCGGAGAATGGACGCCTTGCTGACATTCATCCAATAAACGCAGAAACATAAAACAACAGCACAGATGAGGAACACCGACAGAAATGCTAAAGACCGCAAGCCGAGGCGGCGCATACCGAAGTTTTACGTCAACTTGGCCTTTGCCGTGGCGCTCTTGATTACCTGCCTGATACTGAAATTCGTGGCCGATGAACGCTACGAACAGAAAGTGAGGTACGAGGAGGCCGTGCACGCCAAGCGCAGAATGGCCCGGCAACACCTCGAAGACTCGCTCGACGAGGCACTGCGCAGACGCATAGACTCGCTCAAGGCACACCCCATAACGCCCGAGCAACGCCGGCGAAGGGAAGAACTGCTGCGCCGCCAAATAGAGAACGCGCCCGACCCGGAGGCGCTAAGGGAGAAGTATAACCGCGGGGAGGAACTGACGCCGGAGGAACAGGACATAATCCACGACTACTTCTATCCTGAATACTACGAAGACCCTGACGCCGAGGACGAATATCCCAGCGAGATTTTCGACGACCGGGAGGACTACGACGAGGAGCACGTGCGCGACAATCCCGGCATCTCCGGAGAGGACTGACGCGCGAGACCGCAACATTTCACGCCGCTTTTGCTTACACCCGCGCCGGCAAACGGGCACTCAAAACGCGAAGCGTAAGCAAACCGGCGGCATCCGCTTACGATATAAAACGTGGCAAAACGCGACGCAAAAGACGCCGAAACGCAATGCAAAAGACGGTCTTTTAAAGGGTAAGAGGCAACGTTTTAAAGGTAAAAAAGTAAAAAGGTAAAACGGTAAAAGGTCATCTTAAAGGTATAAAGGTATATAAAAAGGTAAAAACGTGATAAGATAGGCCAACTTTTACTTTTTTACCTTTTTACTTTTTTACCTTTAACATACCTACCTTTAAATTCATTTTCTCCACTTTCGCCTTCAGGTAATCCTTGAAGCCGTCGCCGCCGAGCACCTCGATGTCGTCGAACAGGCCGAGGACGAAGCGGCCTATGCCGGCATAGCTGCACACGTCGAGGCGCAGCAGGTGGCGGCCGCGGTCGTCGTCGGCTATGTGGGGTATGGCCTGGGGATACTCCTCCTTCATGACGTTGTACGACAGTTCGCCGAGCACCAGCTCGACGGGCATCAGCAGCTCGCCGCTGAACATGAACACGTCGGTGAACATCCGGCGGTGCTGCCCCTCGTGCTCCCACTCGGTGCCGAGCACCTCGACGCCCTGCATACGGCTCACCTTGAACGTCTTGTTAAGGCCAGAGGCCGGCTCGTAGCAGCGCACCTCGTTGTTGTTGTTCATCAGGAGGAACGGCTCCACGAAGCGGTCGCGCACGGTGCGGCTGTGGGGCGAGGCGTAGCCGAGGAGCACCGCCTGGCGGCGCAGCTTGATGGCGTCGTAGAGGGCGCGGACTGAGCGCACCGACTGTTCGCGCAGCTCGGCGTTGTCGAGAATGTCGAGGTCGTAGAAGCGTGCGAGCTTCTTCTTCAGGTTGGCCGCTATGACGTTGCCGCTGTCGGCCCGGTCGAGCAGACGGTTCATCAGCACGGCCTCGTCCTCGGTGAACGACACGCGGCTGACGAGGCTGTTGATGAAGGGAGAGTCGCGGTCGATGCAATAGCCGTTGCCGCGCTTGTAGAGCTTGAAGCCACAGTCGCGGAAGAACTCTAAGTAGTAATAAAGGTTTCGGCGAGATATGCCAACCTTGGCGCACAGCTCGTCGATGGTGTAAACGTGGTTTTCGGTGAGCAGGAGTATCAGGTTAAGCTCGCGCTCAAGTTTGTCGTGACGCATGGTTTTTATATATAAGGTACGAGTTGACGAGCAGACAAGCAAACAAGGAGATTTGCCTAACGAGCAAATAGCTTGTTTGCTTGTTGCTTGTCTGCTCGTCTACTCGTCTGCTAATAATTTAAAGCTTTTGCGATGGTATGGCGTTACGCCGTAGCGCGCTATTGCCTCGCGGTGAGCCTTGGTGGGGTAGCCCTTGTTGCCGTCCCAGCCATACTGCGGGAACTCCTCGGCCAGGCGGTCCATGTAGTCGTCGCGGTAAGTCTTGGCCAGGATGCTGGCGGCAGCGATTGAGAGATACTTGCCGTCACCCTTTACGACGGTGGTGTACGGTATGAAGCGGTATGGCTTGAAGCGGTTGCCGTCAACGATGATAGCCTCGGGGCGCACCTTGAGCTGGTCGAGCGCACGGTGCATGGCCAGTATGCTGGCGTTTAGGATGTTTATTTCGTCAATCTCTTCTGGCGTAACCACGCCCACGGCCCACGCCAATGCGTCGCGCTCGATTTCGGCACGCAGCGCATAACGCTGCCTGGCCGACAGCTGCTTTGAGTCGTTGAGGGCATCGTTCACATAGTCTTCGGGCAGGATTACCGCCGCCGCAAACACGCTTCCGGCAAGGCATCCGCGCCCCGCCTCGTCGCATCCGGCCTCTACGAGACCGCTGTAATAATGGCTTTTAAGCATGACTTTCTTTTTTTTAGTTGGCAAGGGACGAGGGACAAGCAAACAAGGGTCGCTTGCCTTGTCACAGGCCTCCCAGTGCTCCCAGGCCTCCCAGTTGTAGCTGAATAGGCCAGATAAGGCGGATAAGCCAAATGAACCTTGGCGGACAATGCGGCAGCTTGTCCCTCGTTTCTTGTTTGCTTGTCGCTCGTCCCTTGTCTGCTCGTCGCTCGTCCCTTGTCCCTCGTCCGCTCCCTTTTATTTTTCTTTAACTAAAAACGGAACATCAGTGAACTTATTGTGCACAAACACACGCTTATTTTGCAACCAGAAACGGAAACATAAAACAATAAAGATATGGAAAAGCAAATGACATTGGAGGCGAACGCCTTTACGGCAAAGGGATTTACCGCGCAGATGAAAAGGATAAGCTACAGGCTGGCCGCACCGCAACGGATGCTCCGCCGGTATTACGCTTACGTGCTCGGGGAAGAAGTAAGCAAGGAGCGCGCAAGGGCTATGACCGAAGCCCAAGCGGCTTTCTTCGCCGTGACGCTACCCGCCGACTATCCCTTGGTACTCAGGGCATTGGCCTGCGCGTGGTTCGTGGTGGCAATAAGGAAATTAAACACCCACCCCAGCCCTCCCGAAGGGAGGGAGCTTAATTAGCTATACAAAAGAAACACCCACCCCAACCCTCCCGAAGGGAGGGAGTTTTAATTAGCTATGCAAAAGAAAAAAGGAAGTGGAACAAATGTTTTCACTTCCTTTTTTATATTTATTACAAGACATATCAAGCTCCCTCCCTTCGGGAGGGCTGGGGTGGGTGTCAGGTGTCAGACGTTGGGTGTCAGGTGTTTGGTGGTTTTGTGCCCTAAAACATCTTGCTGACGCGCTTCACGCCCTCTACGAGTGCGTCTATTTCTTCCTTCGTATTGTAAAGGGCGAACGAGGCGCGCACCGTGCCCTGTATGCCGAGACGCAGCATGAGGGGCTGGGCGCAATGGTGGCCGGTGCGCACGGCTATGCCGAGACGGTCGAGGAGCGTGCCCATGTCGAGGTGGTGGATGTCGCCCACGAGGAACGACACAACGGCGTCCTTGCGCGGGGCGGTGCCGAAGATGCGGATGTTGTCTACCGTAGAGAGTTGCTGCATGGCGTACTGCGTCAGCTCCTGCTCGTGCCGGCTGATGTTGTCAAGGCCGAGCGCGGTGATGTAGTCGATGGCCTTGGCAAGGCCGTGGGTGGCAACGTAGTCGGGCGTGCCGGCCTCGAACTTGAACGGGAGGCGCTCGAACACCGTGCGCTCGAAGCTGACGCTCTCAATCATCTCTCCCCCACCCTGGTAAGGCGGCAAGCGGTCGAGCCAGTCTTCCTTGCCGTAAAGCATGCCTACGCCCGTAGGCCCGTACATCTTGTGGCCGCTGAAGGCGAAGAAGTCGCAGTCCATAGCCTGCACGTCAACGGCGAAGTGGGGTGCGCTCTGTGCGCCGTCAACCATCACGGGCACACCGTGCTCATGGGCGATGCGTATGATTTCCTCCACCGGGTTCACCGTGCCGAGCACATTGCTCACGTGCGTCACGCTCACGATTTTCGTCCTTTCGGTAAACAGTTTCTCGTATTCGTCGAGCAAGAGTTCGCCCTCGTCGGTCATCGGGATGACGCGGATTGATATGCCGCGCTTGGCTGCCTGGAGCTGCCATGGCACTATGTTGGAGTGGTGTTCCATGACGGAGACAATCACTTCGTCGCCCTCCTGCATGAACTCTTCGCAGAAAGAGGAGGCCACGAGGTTAAGGCTCTCGGTGGTGCCTCGCGTGAAGATGACCTCGCTCGTGGAGCGTGCGTTGATGAAGCGGCGCACCTTCTCGCGCGCTTCCTCGTGCAGGTCGGTGGCCTGCTGCGACAGGTAGTGCACCCCGCGATGTACGTTCGCGTTGACGTTGTAATACTCGTCGGTTATGGCCTCAACCACCTGGCGCGGCTTCTGGGTCGTTGCGGCATTGTCGAGATACACCAACGGACGGTCATAGACCGTGCGGGAGAGTATAGGAAAGTCGTTTCGGATTTTGTTGATGTCGAACATAAAACTATTGATTTAACACCCACCCCAACCCTCCCAAAGGGAGGGAGCTTGGTAACCAAAAGACTGTGAAGGAGTGGATGTACGTTTATCTTACTTTAATATAATACCTTATCATCAATCAAACAAGGCATTTCAAACGCCCTCCCCTCGGGAGGGTTGGGGTGGGTGCTTACCTACACAGCTTGCATCCCTCGCATTTGTTCAGTTCGCCACGGAAGCGTTTTTCGACGAGGTAGTGCAAGCGGTCGCGCAGCGGGGCGAGCTTTATGCCGTCGATGACTTCATTGACGAAGGCGAACTCAAGCAGGAGCTTGGCCTCCTTGAGCGGAATGCCGCGCTGGCGCATATAGAACAAGGCCGCGTCGTTAAGCTGGCCTACGGTGCTCCCGTGGGCGCACTTCACGTCGTCGGCGTATATTTCGAGCATCGGCTGGGTGTACATACGCGCCTCCTTCGTTGCGCAGAGGTTCTGGTTAGTCTCCTGCGAGACAGTCTTCTGTGCCCCGTGGCGCACCAATACCTTGCCGGCGAACGCGCCTACGGCGTTGCCGTCGAGCACGTACTTGTACAGTTCGCGGCTCGTGCAGTGAGGCACACGGTGGTCGATGAGCGTGTTGTTGTCAACGTGCTGGTGCTTGTCGGCTATTACGCAACCGTAAAGGTCGCACTCGGCGCCCTCGCCAGCGAAGACAAGGTCGGTGCGGTTGCGCGTTATTCCGTTATGCAGCGTGATGACGTTGTGGCTCACGCGGCTGTCGCGTTGCTGCTCGATGAACACGTTGCTCACACGGACGTTCTTCACGTGGGTCTCCTCCAGGCAGTAAAGGTCGAGCGAGGCGTTGTCCCCCACGTATGCTTCGATTACTTGCGTGGCAAGGAAACGGCGGTCGTCGGCGGCATGGTCGCAGAAAAGGAGCTTGATTTGGGCACCTTCCTCGACTACGATTAGCACGCGGCGGTTCACCATCAGGTCTACGTCCGACCGCAGGATGTTGATTACCTGCACGGCCTTTTCCACCACAACGCCCTTAGGCACGTACACCAAAAGGCCGTCCTCGGCCAGCATCGTGTTAAGGGCGGTGATGCCGTCGTCGGCCGTCTTTGCAAGTTTTGCGTAGTATTTCGCCACGAAGTCGGGATGTTCAGCGGCATATTTTGCCAGCGAGCCCACCACAACTCCGTCGGGCAGGGAATGCCCTTTGGGCAAGGCCTTGTCGTAAAAGCCGTCGTTCAATACGAAGTAAAGTTGCGTGCTGAGGTTCGGCACGTCGCAACGGAACGCCTCATACGGGTCAACGGGTATGTCCAGACGGTTGAGGTTAAGGCCGTAGTCTGGCTCGAACAGCGCCGGGATGTCGGTATATTTGTAACGTTCGACCTTCTTCGTGGGGAAGCCTATGCGGCGGAAGTCGTCGAAAGCGGCGTCGCGCACGGCGTTCATCGGCGCCGCACTGTGTGCCATGAGCATCTCTCGGCACTGCCCGTAAAGGTCGATATATTGTTTTTCGCTCTGCATTTTGTTTATTTTTAGGAGTTAAAGAAGTTAATGAAGTTAAAGGAGTTAAAGACAAATGACAATCATCGAATAAGACAAATGAGCCAAATAAGACCGATATACTTAGCCTGTAATGCAAATCTACTTACTCCTTTACTCCTCTTCTCCTTACTACTTAAATCCTGTCCACTTCCTCTTTAATCCAGTCGTAGCCGCGCTTCTCTATTTCCTTCGACAGCTCCGGGCCGGCGGTCTTCACGATACGGCCATGGTAGAGCACGTGTACGATGTCGGGCTTGATGATGTCAAGCAGGCGCTCATAGTGCGTGATGACGATGCAACTCGACTCCGGCGTGCGCAGCTTGTTCACCCCTTCGGCCACGATGCGCAGCGCATCGACGTCAAGGCCAGAGTCTGTCTCGTCGAGAATGCTCAACTTCGGCTCGAGCATCGCCATTTGGAAAATCTCGTTGCGCTTCTTCTCGCCGCCGCTGAAGCCCTCGTTCACCGAGCGGTTCGACAGCTTGCTGTCAAGCTCCACGATTTTCCTTTTCTCGCGCATCAGCTTCAGAAACTCCGCCGCATTGAGCGGTTCCTTGCCTTCATACTTGCGTTTCTCGTTCACGGCGGCGCGCATGAAGTTGGTCATCGACACGCCGGGGATTTCAACCGGGTACTGGAACGAGAGGAAAAGCCCCTCGTGCGCCCTGTCCTCGGGCTTCATCGCGAGCAAATCCTTGCCGTTGAACGTAACCTCGCCGGCGGTCACCTCATAGAGCGGATTGCCTACAAGTACCGCGCTAAGCGTGCTCTTTCCCGAACCGTTAGGGCCCATTATGGCGTGCGTCTCGCCGTCTTTTATCGTAAGGTTGATACCCTTCAATATCTCCTTGTCGCCTATTTTGGCGTGTAAGTCTTTTATTTCTAACATAACATCTTTGATAAATGGAGAATTGAAAATGGAGAATTGAAAATTATGATTACCTTTACGTATCGGCAATCACATTATCTTCATAGCGTCCATTCCCTTTCCTCAATTAATATATGGTAATCATAATTCTCAATTCTCAATTTTCAATTAATCGTCATCCTACCGTCCCCTCCAGCGACACGCTCAGCAGCTTCTGCGCCTCCACGGCGAACTCCATCGGCAGCTTGTTGAGCACGTCCTTGGCGTAACCGTTGACGATAAGGCCGACAGCCTGTTCGGTCGGGATGCCACGCTGGTTGCAGTAAAACAGCTGGTCTTCGCTGATTTTGCTGGTCGTAGCCTCGTGCTCCACTATGGCCGAGTCGTTGTGTATGTCCATATACGGGAAGGTGTGCGCACCACAGTCACTGCCCAGCAGCAGCGAGTCGCACGACGAATAGTTGCGCGCATTGTCGGCGTTCGGCGCCACGCGCACCAGTCCGCGGTAAGAGTTCTGGCTGTGTCCGGCGCTGATACCCTTGCTTATTATAGTACTCTTGGTGTTCTTTCCCAAGTGAATCATCTTCGTACCCGTGTCGGCCTCCTGGTAGTTGTTGGTCACGGCGACGCTGTAGAACTCCGCCACGGAGTTGTCGCCGCGCAGTATGCACGACGGATATTTCCACGTTATTGCCGAACCTGTCTCCACCTGCGTCCACGAGAGTTTCGAGTTATTGCCGCGCAGGTCGCCGCGCTTGGTCACGAGGTTGAGCACACCGCCGCGTCCATGCTCGTCGCCCGGATACCAGTTCTGCACCGTCGAATACTTAACTTCGGCGTTGTCCTTCACTATGATTTCCACGATGGCGGCGTGCAGCTGGTTCTCGTCGCGCATCGGGGCGGTGCAACCTTCAAGGTAAGACACGTAACTGTCGTCCTCGGCGATGATTAGCGTGCGCTCAAACTGCCCCGTGTTCCTCGCGTTGATGCGGAAATACGAGCTAAGCTCCATCGGGCTTCTCACGCCCTTCGGTATGTAGACAAACGAACCGTCGCTGAACACGGCACTGTTCAGCGCGGCGAAGAAGTTGTCCCTGTAAGGCACAACGCTGCCCAGATACTCGCGCACGAGGTCGGGATGCTGCTTCACCGCGTCGCCGATTGAGCAGAATATGATGCCCTTCTCGGCCAGTTTCTCGCGGTAGGTTGTCTTCACCGACACCGAGTCCATGATGGCGTCAACGGCCGTCTGGCCGCTAAGAGCCAAGCGTTCCTCAAGCGGAATGCCCAACTTATCAAACGTCTTCATCAGCTCCGGGTCAATCTCCTTCTTGCCCTCGTCCTTCTTCTTTGCCAAGGGGTCGGCATAGTAGGATATTGCCTGGTAGTCGATGTCCGGCACGTTCACGTGTCCCCACGTCGGTTGCTCCATTGTCTGCCAGTGGCGGAACGCCTTGAGGCGGAAGTCGAGCAACCACTCCGGCTCGCCCTTCTTCTCCGAAATCAGGCGCACCACGTCCTCGTTAAGCCCCTTGTCTATTATGTCTGTATGCACGTCGGTGGTAAAGCCGAACTCATATTTCTGCTCGGCCACCTGGCGCACAAAATCGTTATTGTTGTTTGCTGTCTCCATTCGTTGTTTCCTGACTTGTCCTTGCGTGTTCAACAAACACACTTTGCAAGTTTGCAAAGATAATGAATAAATAGTACGGGAACAAATAATGTGGGTATAAAAAAACTAAACAGCCAGCATCGTGCCGGCAATGCTATGTACCGAAATAACGGAAACTATGTGCGTAAACAGCTGTTTTTTGTTTTTTTATGATAATGCGGAATGGCATTTATGACAAAAAACGTTAGATTTGTAAGCGATAATCAAACAAACCATAACACACCATGTACAAAAAAGCATTAAAACCCATCACTCTGCTCCTGGCCGGCACGCTGCTCGTAAGCTCGTGCATCGGCTCGTTCGGACTGTTCAACAAGGTGCTCGACTGGAACAAGCAAGCCACGGGCAACAAGTTCCTTAACTGGCTAATCTTCATCCTCATCTCGCCGGCCTACGTGCTGTGCGGCGTGGCCGACATCCTGGTCATCAACTCCATCGAGTTCTGGTCGGGCAGCAACCCGTTGGCCGAGAACGTCGGCAAGACGGAGAGCGTGCTCGGCAGCGACGGCAAGCTGTACGCCGTGACGACTCTCGAGGACGGATACGAGATACGCGACCCTGAGGGCAACATCGTCAACTTCGTCTACGACAAGAAGGAAAACACGTGGTCGATGGTGCAGGACGGCAAGAAGACCACCCTGCTGCGCATCAAGGCTAACGACACGGCGGAAATCTACCTCAAGGACGGCCGCACGATGGACGTCGCCCTCAACGAACAAGGTATGTTCGACGCACGTATGGCCGTGAACGGCGGAACGTTTTTTGCGTTTAGATGAATACTTTTAGGAGTTAAGACAAGTTTTTAGGAGTTAAGGAGTTAGGAAGTTAAGGAGTTAAGACAATAGCTTCGTTGATTATTTCTTTCGCAAATAACAAGGCATTTGTCTTAACTCCTTAACTTCCTAACTCCTTAACTCCTAAAATCAACTACCGATTTTTCCCCGCGCATTCCGGGCACAATCCCTTTATCACGTAGTTTATGCTGTTCATCACGAAGCCGTCGGGCAGTTCCACCACGGGCACGTGTATGCGCTTCAGGCAGAACGTGCGGTGGCAACGCTCGCAGTAGAAGTGCGTGTGTTCGTCGTCAACGCCGCAGTCGCAGTCGTCCGAGCAGACGTTATACTTCAGCGAGCCGCTGCCGTCGTCAACGGCGTGTATCAGCTTGTTCATCAGGAACACCGTCAGGGTGCGCGATATAGTGCTCTTGTCAACGGTGGGCAACAACCTTTCGAGCTGCGGCAGCGACACCGTTTCGTCGCCGCGGAACATCTCGCGCAGGATTAGCAGCCGCGTGGCCGTAGGCTTTATTCCGCGGTGCTCCAGTTTGTCGATATAAAATTGCTCATCGGTCATGGTGATGCAAATATAAGTTTTTTTTCTGAGGACAAGGAAGATAAAGGGAATTATTTTAGGAGTTAAGGAGTTAAAGGGAGTAAAGGAGTTAAGACAATAGCTTTTTCTTTTTAGGAGTTAAGGAGTTAAAGGGAGTAAAGGAGTTAAGACAATAGCTTTGTTGGTCATAAATAATTACAGCCTACAAGTCATTTGTCTTAACTCCTTAACTCCCTTTAACTCCTTAACTCCTAAATTTAACTCCTAATACTAACTCCTAAAAGCAACCATCACCCTCATCGCGTTAAGCACGGCGAGCAGGGCCACGCCTACGTCGGCGAAGACGGCGACCCAGAGGTTTGCCAGGCCGAGAAGGCCGAGGAGCATGACGAGCACCTTGACGCCTACGGCGAAGACGATGTTCTCGCGGGCTATGCGGCGCGTGCGGCGTGCGAGGGCTATGGCCGTTGCCACGCGCGAGGGCTGGTCGGTCTGTATTACCACGTCGGCCGTCTCTATGGCCATGTCGGCACCGAGGCCGCCCATGGCCACGCCCACGTCGGCCAGCGCCAGCACGGGAGCGTCGTTGATGCCGTCGCCTACGAAGGCCACGCGGCGGCCCTCGTCCTTGGCCGTTTGTATATGTCTTACCTTGCCATCGGGCAGGAGGTCGCCGTAGCCGCTGTCAACGCGCAGCTCGGCAGCCACCTTGTCAACCAGCGCCTGCTTGTCGCCTGAAAGTATTTCGATGCGGCTAACGCCGCTCTTTCGCAGCTTGTCTACGGCCTCGCGGGCGTCGTCCTTCAGCGTGTCGGCCAGCGTTATGCACCCGGCATACCGCCCGTCACGGGCACAGGCCACGATGGTCTCTGGCACGGCGGCCAGCTCCTTGGGGTAAGCCACGCCCTCGCGGTCGAGCAGCCTCAGCGTGCCCACGGCCCAGCGGTGGCCGTCCACGGTGGCCGTCATGCCGTAACCGGGCACGTCCTCCACGTCGCCTGCCTCAACTGCGGTGTCCCCTGCCCTTGCGGCTATGGCGCGGGCTATGGGGTGGTTGCTGCCGCGCTCTATGGCGGCCACGGCGGCCAGCAGACTGTCGGGGTCTTCGGCGGAGATGCCCACCACGGCAAAGCGGCCTTGGGTGAGCGTGCCCGTCTTGTCGAACACCACGGTGTCAACGTGCGTCATGGCGTCAAGCCAGTTGCCGCCCTTGAACAGCACGCCCTGGCGCGATGCCGCGCCGATGCCGGCGAAATAGCTCAACGGTATGCTGATGACCAGTGCACAGGGGCAAGATATTACGAGGAAAATCAATGCGCGATAGAACCACGTGCCGAAGTCGTAGGCGAACGAGGCGTCAGCCAGCGACCACAGCCAGGGCACGAGCACCGTAAGCGCGGCAAGGGCTATGACCACGGGCGTGTATATGCGCGCAAACTTGCGGATGAACAGCTCTGCCGGGGCCTTGCGCTCCGATGCCTCCTCAACCATAGCCAGTATGCGCGACACGGCGCTATCGCCAGCCGGGCGCACCACCTTGAGCCTTGACACGCTGCCCGTGGCCAGCATCCCGGCCAGCACCTCGCCGCCGGTCTCTATCGTGCGCGGCACGCTCTCGCCCGTCAGGGCGGCAGTGTCGAACGGAGCGTCGGCCGTCAGCAGCACGCCATCGAGCGGTACACGCTCGCCCGGCTTCACCTCTATAACGTCGCCCACGGCCACGTCTTCAGGCTCTTTCGCCACCAACGCGCCGTCAACCACTACCGACGCATGGTCGGGGCGGAACTCCATCAGGCTGCGTATGTTGTCGCGCGCGCGGTCAACGGCCATGTCCTGCAGCGTCTCGCCGATGCAGTAGAACAGCATCACGGCCACGGCCTC
>CALUEX010000027.1 GCA_944319815.1 uncultured Prevotella sp.
GAAATGCCGTTTTATCGGCATTTATGGGACTAAAATTGAAAAGTCCTGCACCAGTCTTATACCGAACTCACGTTAAAAATAAGTTCCTCCCGACCTTTCCAAGGGGAATGGCCGGGAGGGACGAATGTTTTTGCGGTTTTACCTTTTTACTGTTTCACCTTTTTACTTTTATGAATATCCGCAATTATCCTATTCTCCCTTTTTATGAATATTTCCAACAAGGCATTTGTCTTTAACTCCTTAGCCCGCGCAGCGGGCGGTAACTACTTTAACTACTAATGAATGGGAGCTTTGCGGACATTCATATTACTTTCCGCCTTTCGCTTTTTTCGTTTCGGCGATGGTGAAGTCGAGCTGTTTCTTCTCGATGTTGGCCTTCGCCACGATAATCCTTATGGGGTCGCCGAGCTGGTATTTGTGGTGACGGCGGCGCCCTACGAGGCAATAGTTGCGCTCGTCGAAGTCGTAGTAGTCGTCGTCGAGGTCGTGCATGGGCACCATTCCCTCGCAGTGGTTCTCGTCAATCTCGCAGTAAATGCCGTAAGACGTTATGCCGCTGATGTGCGCGTCGTACTCGTTGCCGATTTTGTCGGCCATGAATTCCACCATCTTGTACTTGATTGAGTCGCGCTCGGCGTTCTGTGCCACGATTTCCATGTCGCTCGAATGCTCGCACTGGGCTTCGTAGTATTCCTTGTTGCCGCTGCGTCCGCCGTTCTGGTAGCGCGTCAGCAAGCGGTGCACCATCGTGTCGGGGTAGCGGCGTATGGGGCTGGTGAAGTGGGTGTAGTAGTCGAACGCCAGGCCGTAGTGGCCTATGTTGTGGATGCTGTACTTGGCCTTCATCATGGCGCGCAGGGCCACGCTTTCTATCAGCTTCTGCTCTTTCTTGCCGTTGCAGTCGTCGAGCAGCTTGTTGAGGCTGCGCGACGTCTCGCCCTTTGTGCCGCCGGTCTTCATGCGGTAGCCGAACTTCACGATGAACTCGCGCAGCACCTCGAGCTTCGTAGGGTCGGGAACGTCGTGTATGCGGTAGGGCAGGGTCTTGGCCTTCTGCCCTTTCCTCACCTTGCCAACGCTTTCCGCCACGTAGCGGTTGGCCAGGAGCATGAACTCCTCGACGAGCTTGTTGGCGTCTTTCGACTTCTTGAAGTAGCAGCGCACGGGCTTGCCCTTCTCGTCAATCTCGAAGCGCATCTCCTCGCGGTCGAACTTCACCGCGCCGTGCTTGAACCTCTCGGCGCGCAGCCTCTTTGCCAGTCGGTCGAGCGTCACCAGCTCCGTGGCATACTCGCCCTTGTACCCTTCAGGGCCGGGAGGCGGCGCGGGCTGCCCCGTGCTGTCCTTTACGCCGTTGTCCTCGAGTATTTGCTGCACCTCCTCGTAGGCAAACCGCCTGTTGCTCTTTATCACGGCGTGCACCAGCCGCCATGACTTCACCTCGGCGTTGTCGTCCATGTTGAACACCGCGCTGTACGTCAGCTTCTCCTCGTCGGGGCGCAGCGAGCACACGTAGTTGCACAGCCGTTCGGGCAGCATGGGTATTGTGCGGTCAACGAGGTAGACGCTCGTGGCGCGCTTCTGCGCCTCCTTGTCGATGATGGAGCCTTCGGTGACGTAGTGGGACACGTCGGCTATGTGTACGCCCACCTCCCAGAGGTTCTTGCCGAGCTGCCGTATCGAGAGCGCGTCGTCAAAGTCCTTGGCGTCGCGCGGGTCGATGGTGAAGGTGGTCACGGCGCGGAAGTCCTCGCGCTCCTTGTAGTCCTGCTCGGTTATTTCGCCCGTGATTTTGTTGGCGGCTTCCTCCACGCGCTTGGGGTACTTGTACGGCAGGCCGTATTGCGCCAGTATTGAGTTCATCTCAACGTCGTTGTCGCCTTGCTCGCCCAGCACGTCAACCACTTCGCCGACGATGTTCCTGTTTTCGTCGTCGGGCCAGCGCGTCACCTTCACCACGGCCTTCTCGCCTGTCTTGCCGCCCTTCAGCTTGTTCTTGGGCACGATGATGTTGCTTGGGAAGACGTTGCCGTCGGGCACGACGAAGGCGAAGTCGCGCTCTACGCGCAGCTTGCCGACGAACGAGTCGCGTGCGCGTTCGAGTATATCCGTCACCATCGCCTCCTTGATGTGCTTCTTGCGGCGTGCCATGAACGTCACGCGGACGCGGTCGTCGGTCAACGCCGACTTCGAGTTGCGCTCCGCCACGAACACCGGCTGGCTGCCGTCGTCGGGTATAAAGCTGTTCTTGCCGTTGGCCTTGCGCACGAACTTGCCTTCCTGCACCTGGCCTTTCGTGTTCAGCTTGTACGAGTTGTCGCTGACCTTGCTCAGCGTGTCGTCCCACGCCATGTCCTCCATCGCCTCGACGGCGAGCATCTTGGCAGGGTGGGTGACCAGCTTCAGCTCCTTGAATATTTGCTTGAAGCTGAGCGTCTTGTCTGCATTGCGCATGAACAGGCTTAGCAGCATATCGGTTATCTTGTTCTTGGTGAGCCTTTTGCCCTTCTTTGTTCCTTTTGCCATAGTAGTCTTGTTTTTCGGTGTCTTTCTTGTCGTGGGGCGTAGCCGCGTGCCGGTATGCCGTGCGACGGCTGCGCTCCATATCTGCGAAGATACGAATTTTACGGCGTATCCGCGCGTTTTGTTATGATAATTTTGCATTTTTAGGAGTTGGCGTTGGTTTGGTGTAAGGCGATGGCGGATATTCATTAGGAGTTAAAGACAAATGCTTTTCCTTTTAGGAGTTAAGGAGTTATGTAGTTAAGGAGTTAAGACATTAGCCTTTTCGTTCATTCTCCTCCCCTCGGAGAGGCTGGGAGGGGGCTGCCTTTTCCCTTGGGGAGGCTGGGAGGGGCTGCCTTTTCATTCATTCTAAAAGGGCGTCTTTTGCCGTGTAAGAGATGCCCTTTCATGGTGCAGAAGATGCCCTTTTGCGCCATGAAAGGTGCCCTTCTGCGTGGCGGCCTTCCGCCGCACGGCTGGCCGTCGGCTTCCGTTTTTGCGATTATTGCTTTTTTATTAATGAAAAAAACGTTACGGGCCGTCTTAGTTCGGATATTTTTCAGTATTTTTGCAGATGCTTAAACATGGTATTTGCTATATCGGAATGACAAAACACATATATCCTTATAAACTACAAAACTATGGATTTAGTACAGCAAATCATCGAACGCGCTAAGAGTAACAAGCAGCGCATCGTGCTCCCCGAAGCCACGGAGGAACGCACGCTGAAGGCAGCCGACATGGTGCTTGCCGACGAAGTGGCTGACATCGTACTCATAGGCAACCCGGAGGAAATCAACTCGCTGGCCGGGAAGTGGGGCCTGAAGAACATAGGCAAGGCCACCATCATCGACCCTGAGAACAACCCCAAGAGCGAGGAGTATGCCGAGCTGCTGGCCGAGTTGCGCAAGAAGAAGGGCATGACAATAGAGCAGGCCCGCCAGCTTGTCAAGGACCCGCTCTACCTCGGGTGCATGATTATCAAGACGGGCGGCGCCGACGGACAAATCTCGGGTGCGCTCAGCACAACCGCCGAGACCCTGCGTCCGGCCCTGCAAATCATCAAGTGCTCACCGGGCATCACCTGCGTCAGCGGTGCCATGCTGCTCGTCACCAAGCAACCGCAGTACGGTGAGGACGGCGTCCTTGTCGTAGGCGACGTTGCCGTGACGCCCATGCCCGACGCAGGGCAGCTGGCCCAAATTGCCGTTTGCACGGCCCAGACGGCCAAGTCGGTAGCCGGCTTCGCCGACCCGCGCGTCGCAATGCTCAGCTTCTCGACAAAGGGCAGCGCATCTCACGAGGTGGTTGACAAGGTGGTTGAAGCCACTAAGCTGGCCAAGGAGCTTGCCCCCGAACTGAAAATAGACGGCGAGCTGCAGGCCGACGCAGCCCTCGTGCCCTCCGTAGGCGCAAAGAAAGCCCCCGGAAGCGACATCGCCGGCAAGGCCAACGTGCTGGTGTTCCCCTGCCTCGAAGTGGGCAACATAGCCTATAAGCTGGTTCAGCGCCTCGGCGACGCAGTGGCCCTCGGCCCCATCCTGCAAGGCATCGCCCGCCCGGTGAACGACCTCAGCCGCGGCTGCTCTGTCGATGACATATATAAACTGGTGGCCATCACCGCCTGCCAGGCAATGGATGCGAAAGGATAAATTATTATTTATGAGGAGTTAAAGGAGTTAAGGAAGTTAAAGGAGTTAAAGACAAATGCTTTGATGACAGTACGTTTTGAAGACCTCATAGCATGGCAAAAAGCATATATGTTTGCACTTGCCACATATAGGGCGACAAAGCTGTTTCCGGCGGATGAGCGTTTTGGGTTATGTTCACAGTTCCAGAGGGCTGCAATATCAATTCCTGCCAATATTGCTGAAGGTTATAAGAAAATCAGCAAGGCGGATAAGCTACGCTTCTTCAACATCGCCCAAGGCAGTTTGGAGGAGTGTCGGTGTTACGTCCACCTGTCAAAAGATTTAGGATACATCAATGCCGACATTTACAATCAGCTTTATTCGCAACTCGAAGAAGCAAGCAAGTTCTTGAATGCGTACTGTAAAGGTGTGATAAACAACGCCCACCTAACTGATGATATATAAGGCAAATGTCTTTAACTCCTTTAACTTCCTTAACTCCTTTAACTCCCCCAAAAAATAAAAAAAATGAAAATATTAGTCTTAAACTGCGGCAGCTCGTCCATCAAGTACGCACTTTACAACATGGACGACAAGTCTGTCATGACGTCGGGTGGCGCAGAGCGCGTAGGCCTCGACGAAGCGTTTGTCAAAGTGAAGATGCCCGACGGCACCAAGAAAAAGGTGATGCACGACATCCCCGAGCACACAGAGGGCGTGAAGTTCATATTCTCGCTACTTACAGACCCTGAAATAGGGGTAATCAAGAGCTTGGACGAAATCGACGCCGTAGGCCACCGCATGGTGCACGGAGGCGAGAAGTTCAATAAGAGCGTGGTGCTTACCGACGAGGTGCTCAAGACCTTCGAGGAGTGCATCGACCTCGCACCGCTGCACAACCCCGCCAACCTCAAGGGCGTGAAAGCCGTCAGCGAACTGATGCCCGGTCTGCCGCAGGTGGGCGTTTTCGACACAGCCTTCCACCAGACGATGCCCGCCCACTCTTACCTTTACGCCATACCGTATGACCTTTACGAGAAATACGGCGTGCGACGCTACGGCTTCCACGGCACGAGCCACCGCTACGTGTCACACCGCGTGTGCGACTTCCTCGGCGTGAAGATGGAGGACAAGAAAATCATAACGTGCCACATAGGCAACGGCGGCAGCGTTTCGGCCGTGCAGAACGGCAAGTGCGTTGACACGTCGATGGGTCTCACGCCGCTCGAAGGCCTCATGATGGGCACCCGTAGCGGCGACATCGACGGCGGAGCAATCACCTTCCTCGAGAAGAAACTCGGCCTCGATGCCGACGGAATGTCAAACCTGCTCAACAAGAAGAGCGGCGTGCTCGGCATCACAGGCATCTCGTCGGATATGCGCGAGATTGACGACGCCATCGAGAAGGGCAACGAGCGCGCCAAGCTGGCTCTCGATATGTACAACTACCGCATAAAGAAGTACGTGGGAGCTTACACCGCCGCCATGGGCGGATGCGACATCATCGTGTTCACGGCGGGCGTAGGCGAGAACCAGTACCAGATGCGCGAGGCCGTCTGCAAGGACATGGAGTACATGGGAGTGAAGCTCGACGTGGAGAAGAACAAGACCATCCGCGGCGAGGAAGCTGTCATCTCGACGCCAGACTCTAAGGTTACGGTGTGCGTCATACCTACCGACGAGGAGCTTATGATAGCCACCGACACGATGAACCTGTTAAAATAACGGTTTGAAAGACACCCTTTTACGTCCCTTCCGGCATTTGCGGAAGGGACGTTTTTACAATGCTTGCTTGACAAGAAACAACCATCTGCTTAATAAACTGCTAATCGACTATGGGAAAAAAGATAGTTACTTTCGGTGAAATGATGATGAGGCTCACCACGCCCGGCAACCTCCGCCTGCAACAGTCGCGCCATTTTGACGTCAACTTCGGCGGCAGCGAGGGCAACGTAGCCATCTCTATAGCCTCTTACGGGGGCGAGGTGTCGCTCGTGACGGCACTGCCCGATAACCCGCTCGGGCACGTCTGCCTGATGAAGTTGCGCGAGCACAGCGTCGGGACTGACGAAATCATGATGATGAAAGGCGAACGCCTGGGCACTTACATCGTGGAGAAGGCTGCCGATATGCGTGCCGCATCGGTGATTTACGACCGCAAGGACTCGGCCTTTGCGCGCCTCCGCACGGGTATGGTTGACTGGGACAAGGCCTTCGCCGGGGCCTCGCTCTTCCACTGGTCGGGCATCGACGCCGCCCTGACGCAGGGACTTACCGACGTATGTCACGAGGCAATAGACGCGGCCGACCGTCTCGGACTGGCCATATCGTGCGACATTAATTACAGGAAGAACCTTTGGCAGTACGGCAAGAGTGCCGAGGAGGTGCTCGTTCCGCTGATGCAGAAGAGCGACATCGTGTTCGGCAGTGCCGGCGAATACGAGAAGGCGCTCAACATCGAGGCGCCGAAGTTCACGGCCAAGAGTGCTGCCGACAAGGTTGACGCAGCCGCTTTCGCGGACTACTGCAAGGCCGTCAGCGCACGGCTGCCGCGCTGCAAGTATATGTTCATAGCCCTGCGGCGCGTCATAACATCCGAGCATCACGTCATGGCGGGCGTGCTCTACACTGGCGGACGGCTGCTGACGACGCGCGTCTACGAGGTGAACAACGTAATAGACAGCATGGGCGTGGGCGACGCCTTTGTCGGCGCGATGCTCTATGCTTGCCAAACTTACGCCGACGACCAGGCCAAGCTCGACTTCGCCACGGCCGGTTCGGTGCTCAAGAACACCATCGTGGGCGACTACAACATGGTCACCGTCGCCGAGGTTGAGAACCTCGTGAAAGGTAGCAATGCCGAGATGAAAAGATGAAAGAAAGGTGAGGAGGCGAGAAGGTGAAAAGGTGAGAAAACAAGTTTTTTTGAAATGCTTGAACTTTCTCACCTTTTCACCTTCTCGCCTCCTCACCTTTTACATCACAGTCTGCTTTCCCCCTCGACGTATTCCTCGAGGAAAAGGTGCTCGCCGTCATACACAACGTAGGTGAACTGCCATATCCAGTCGCCTATAATCATCATCCGCGTCTTGCGCGACAGCATGAGGTCAAGCTCTATGTGGCGGTGTCCGTAGATGAAGTAGTCGATGTCCGGGTGGGTCTTCATGTACTGTTTCGTGTATTGCACGAGGGCCTCCTTGTCCTCGCCCTGGTACGGCGGTTCCTTGCCGTCGGCGCGTTTCAGGCGGCTGTGCTTGGCCCACGTCAGGCCGAACCACACTCCCCAGCGGGGGTGCAGCGCGCTGAACAGCCGCTGGCAGGTGCGGTTGTGGAACATACGGCGTATGAAGTTGAACTTAGGGTCATGGTCGCCCAGTCCGTCGCCGTGCGCCAGGTAGAATATTTTTCCGTATATTTCGGTGGTTATTGGCTTTGTGTGCAGTATTACGCCGCACTCCTTCTCGAGGTAGTCATACGCCCAGATGTCGTGGTTGCCGGTAAAGAAGTGCACTTCGACGCCCATGTCCGTAAGCTCCGACAGCTTGCCGAGGAAGCGCGTATAGCCCTTGGGCACGACGTACTTGTATTCGTACCAGAAGTCGAACATATCCCCGAGCAGGTACACGGCGGCGGCTTTCGCCTTTATGTCGTCGAGAAAGCGCACCAGCCTACGCTCCTGCGTGCGTGCGTGGTCGATGGCCAATGAGCCCAGGTGGGCGTCCGACAGTATGTAGATGTTCTTGCGCATAGGCTAAAAATTAAGATTTAGGAAACCATCAAAAACAACCTAACACTCACCAACCAAGTAACCTAATACCCACCCCACCCCTCCCGAAGGGAGGGAGTTTAGATACCTTTGTGGCGAACTCGAGCCACCTTTTTACTTATAGTCAACCATTACCAGCCCTTTATCGTATTCTCTTTCTATTTTAAAGGCATATCAAGCTCCCTCCCTTCGGGAGGGTTGGGGTGGGTGTTAGGTGTTGTTGGGTTGTGTGTTAGGTTACTTGGTTTTGGGTGCTTAGTGCCGTTTGGTTGGGTATTTAGTGTCGTTTGGTCGTTCTTTTCATTCCAGCCCCAGTTCCAGCCTTGCCTCCTCGCTGAGCATACTCTGGTCCCAGGCCGGCTCGAACACGAGGTTCACCGTGGCGGCCTTCACCCCGTCGAGGGCGTCAACCTTCTGCCTGACGTCCTCAAGTATGAAGTCCGCCGCCGGGCACGTCGGCGCTGTGAACGTCATGTCGATGTCCACCGTGGCGTCGTCCTTCACGTCTATCTTGTAGATTAGGCCGAGGTCGTAAATGTTCACGGGTATTTCCGGGTCGTAGACGGTCTTCAGCACGTCAACGATTTTCTCCTCTATGGCGGTTTTCTCTTCCTGTGTCATACCTTTTTATATATTATATTAATGAATATCCGCAAACAGCCCAACCTGCGTTAACTAAGCATGAGCCAACGAGGCATTTGTCTTTAACTCCTTAGTGAGCGAAGCGAACGTTAACTACCTTAACTCCTTTAACTCCTAAATGAATGGGAGCTTTGCTGACATTCATTTTATATTACGACAAAGATACGGAAAATCGTGCGAAGCGCAAAATTTGTTCCGTGTTTTTTGCGGGGCCCGTTCCGGCAGCGGTTCGGCGCGCCTTGCATGGCGTTTGGGCATCGTTTTATAATCCTTTGATAATCAGACGCTTGCCAATATGCCACGTTTTGCGTCGCAAAAGGTGGCAAAACGGAACGCAAAAGGACACCTTTCGCACGGCGAAAGATGCCCTCTTGCAATGTAGCCTATTATTTCGTGCCTTACGAATGGATTGTTTCGGGCACTACACGAGACGTAACATTTTCTTGTTCCACGTTCATTAATTTTACAGTAAAGCACCTCAAACTTTCCATAAATCAACCATTTTTAGTAATTTTGTAACCTGAACAGCATTCAATCCCTGAACAGTGATGAATAATATCGACAACGAAAAAGCTATAAGAGCCATAGTTAGTTCATACGTAGAATCGTATGCTGCCGGCTTCTCAGACAGGCATATAGCCGAAAAAGACGGCGAGGACGGCACAATAAACATGAAGATAAACAACATCTTCATCGCTGCTCTTGGCCCAGAAATACAATATTATTCCGCATTGGCACGGTCGCTTGACAGTTCGTTGGGCAATATGCTCGAACGCATGGCTATCAAGATAGCGTCGTTGCACTATAAAGTGACACAGCACGTGGAGGGAAAACTATACAAGGAACAGACTGACTACATAGCCGAATTGCTTGAAAAATATAAGCGGCACGCCCTTACGCCAAGTATCGACGACTACGCCGGCATCACCGAAAGGCGTGGAAGCTCTATAGAAAAAAGGCACGAGAGTGACTATTACTTGATTGACGAAGAAACCGATATGCGCTACCTTATAGAGATGAAGATAGGCGGAGACCTTGACAACAAGAAGGCCCGTTCGGAAAAAGAGGCTCTTTTGGAACAATTCTGCATACTCACAAATGAGCTGGGAAGCGAAAACAAGGTGAGAGTATTGTTTGCTACGGCATACAATCGCTACGGCGAAGGCAAGCCGTGGGGTCAAGGGCGTGTCAAACAGTTCTTTGCAGACGAAGAGCTATGCATAAGCCGCGACTTCTGGAATCTTGTGTGCAAGTCGGACAACGGCTATGATATTGTCATTGACGAATACACTAAAAACGCCCATTTCATAACCGAAGCCTTGAACAGAATCA
The DNA here is from genome assembly GCA_944319815.1 of uncultured Prevotella sp. GTDB lineage: Bacteria > Bacteroidota > Bacteroidia > Bacteroidales > Bacteroidaceae > Prevotella. The sequence goes on from CALUEX010000027.1 coordinate 9,877, forward strand.
AATCAGTGTACCTACCCAATGTATGACCCTAACTGGCGAAAATGTATCCTTTGCGGTGACAGTAAAGAAATAATAAAGCACATCCCGGACAATTCAATCGACTTTATCTTTACCGACCCACCCTACAACATAGGCAAACACTCTACCGGGAACATCCCTTTACCAGGACGTTCGCCGATGAACAATGATGTTGCCGAATGGGATTGGACGGACTTTAACCCTGAAGATTGGGCCGAAGACTTTATAAGAATACTAAAGCCTACAGGCAACTTGTTCATCTTTACGTCGTACAATCAACTTGGACGCTGGTACAACTGCCTTGACAACAGGTTCGACACAACTAACTTTATGATATGGCATAAGACCAATCCGGCCCCAAAAATATTCAAGGCCGGTTTCTTGAACAGCTGTGAAATGATTTTTACCTGCTGGAATAAAGGGCACACGTGGAACTTCCTGTCGCAAAAAGAGATGCACAACTTTTATGAAAGTCCCATCTGCATGAGGCCAGAACGCCTGTCAAGCCCCAAACATCCGGCGCAAAAGCCCGTAACCCTTTTAAAAAAAATAATAACCATCGCAACGAATAAAAACGACATCATATTTGACCCATTCATGGGTGTTGGCTCAAGCGGAGTGGCCGCCATTGATATGGGAAGAAGATATATAGGCATTGAAATAAACCGGGAATATTTCAATGCGGCAAAGGCAAGAATCGAAAAGGCAATGAGAAACATTGATAACACCACAGGAAACGATAAACCATTAGTCAGCGAACCGCTGTTAATCCGGCAATATCAAGACCGCAACAAAGCCGGACTTGAGGATTTGGCAATATTGGATAAACTTAGTCATGGCCTTAAAAGACAAGCCAAAAAGGAAACATTGAATGCACAAGGCGCAAAAAAACAGCCAATATTAAAATGGGCTGGAGGCAAGGAGAAGGAGCTGAAATACATACTGCCCAATATGCCACACGGCATCAAACGGTATTTTGAGCCATTTGTAGGAGGAGGTTCGGTTTTCATGTCCGTATCGGCAGAGACCTTCTACATCAACGACCTGTCATCTGAATTGATTTGCCTGTACAAGTGTATAGCCGGAAATGACACCAGGTTCTTAAACCTTATACGGCAGATTAACAGGTCTTGGCAGAAGGCAAAGTCTTTCTATCTCGACAATAAGGCACTTAACGAAATTTACATTTCATATAGGGACAACAAGATAAACGACAGCGGCCTGAAATCAGCCATCGGCACTTTCTGCAAACAAAAGGAGACGGACATCACGGCCCTCGTGCCCGTTGACTTTGCATTTGACACAGGCATCTTAATCGATGAGATGCAAAAAAACCTGTTAAGGAAGATGAAAAGAATGAAAGTGTTGGAATTCTCAAAACAGTGCTTGCCTGAAAAAGACCTGTGCGACAACATTGAGACGGCCATTAAAGGTTCTTTATATATGTATTTCAGGCGTTTATACAACGACAAGAAAATATCGGAAGACGACGAAATCCTGCATTGTTCGCTGTTCTATTTTATAAGAAATTATTGTTATAGCGGAATGTTCCGCTATAACGACAATGGGGAATTTAACGTTCCCTACGGCGGTATCGCATATAATTCAAAGACGTTGGATAAAAAAATCGACTATTACTTGTCGGAAACATTGTCGCGTCATTTTGCGGATACAATAATTGAGAACCTTGATTTTGAAGTGTTCCTCCGTAAGTACAGGCCTACAGAAGATGACTTTGTGTTCCTTGACCCACCATACGATAGCGAGTTCAGCACATACGCTCAAAATGAGTTTACAGGGAAAGACCAGGCACGCTTGGCCGATTTCATGATAAACGAATGCAAAGCAAAATGGATGTTGGTGATAAAAAATACCGACTTGATTTATTCACTTTACAACAAGGAAGGCATAAAAATCCGCTCTTTCGATAAGGAATACACGGTAAGTTTCATGAACCGCAACGACAAGAAAGCGAAACACTTATTGATAACCAATTACTGAAATTAATTAATAACACTGCAGGATGTTCCGCAAATGAACTACAGCCGACGCCTTGCACAATCACGTTTCTTCATTAAACCCAAATCGGTCATTAGGGCTTAGACGGATTATGTACTTATGCCAGACGGTTTTTCTTCCGTTTTGTCGAAGGCGTAGCGGGCTACGTCGAGACGGAACGGAATAAAAGACGGCGGCAGAAGGACATAAGACGGCAAGAAGCAATAATATAACTATAGAAATTAAAACATTGCGGTCTAATGACCGATTTGGGTTAAAGGATAACGTTCTGACGCTCAACGCTTTGTAAAAGGGCATCTTTTGAATGACAAAAGATGCCCTTTTACAGCGCAATTCGTGACCTTTCGCACGGCGAAAGATGCCCTTTTGTTATGTAGCCGGCCTGTGGCCGTTATGCCGTTACTGTTTTCCTAACTCCCTGTCAGCGTAGCGGCGGAACATCTCGAGCCCCTTTTCGAGCGTCGCGCGGGGGCAGGCGATGTTCATGCGGACGAACGGACGGTCGTGTTCTCCGTACATCTCGCCGTCGTTGAGCCACAGCTTCTCTTGCCGCTTCAGCTCGTCCACGATGACGGGCGACGGCTTGCCCAGCGCCGCGCAGTCGAGCCATACGAGGTAAGTGCCCTCAAGGCGCGTCACGGGTATTTGCGGCAGGTGCTCGGCGAAGTATGTTTTCAGGTATTCGTAGTTGGCGTGAAGATATTTAATCAGCGCGTCAACCCACGCCTCGCCCTCGTTGTAGGCCGCTTGCAGGGCCGTCACGCCGAATGGGCTTACGTCGCAAACCTCGTTGATGTTGATAGCCTTGTCGATGCGCCGGCGCACGTCGTCGTCGGCCGCCGTTATGTTGGCGATTTGCGTCCCGGCTATGTTGAACGTCTTTGTCGGGGCTGTGCACGTGGCCGAGTGGCGCAGGAAGTCGTCGGAGAGCGACGCGAACGGCGTGTACTTGTAGCCCGGCATTACGATGTCGCAGTGTATTTCGTCGGCTATTACGAACACCCCGTGCCTGATGCAGATGTCGCCCATGCGGCGCAGTTCGGCCTCGCTCCACACGTGCCCGGCGGGGTTGTGGGGGTTGCAGAGCAGGAACGCCTTGACCTTAGGGTCGGAGGCGCGCCGCTCGAAGTCGTCGAAGTCGATGGTGTAAGAGCCGTCGGCATACACCAGGTGGTTGTCTTCCATCACGCAGCCGTTGTTCCTTATCGACGAGAAGAAGCAGTTGTAGACGGGCGACTGCACCAGCACCTTGTCGCCGGGCTGTGTCACCGCCTTGATGATTGCTGACACGGCGGGCACCACGCCGGTGGTGTAGATTAGCCATTCGCGCCGCATCGTCCAGCCGTGCCGACGCCTGAACCAGTTGATTACGGCGTCGTAGTACGTTTCGGGCACGTGCTCGTAGCCGAACACTCCGTGCTCCACGCGCTTCCGGAGGGCGTCGATTACGCACGGTGCGGTGCGGAAGTCCATGTCGGCCACCCACATAGGTAGCAGCCCCTCGGCGTCGCCGCCGTCCCATTTTTCGCAGTCTGTCCCCCTGCGGCATACGGTTTCGTCAAAGTTGAAAATAGGTTTTTCCATATATCTTGATAGTTAAAGTGTCATGTTCACGAGTGCCCAAGCCTGTAAACGGCCGTTGGGGCCAAGCCTCGTCTTGGTGTCTTGCCAGGCGCAAAGTTACTAAAGAATGGCCGTAAAACCTGTACACATTTTACTGTAAGTCGCTGTTTTTTGTCGAAAAGTCAACAAAATAGGTTCTAACCAGCACGTCTATGGATGTTTTTTTGTACTTTCGCAGACGGTAAGCGACGAGCCGTGGGCCGCCGCTTTTCCGTTAAGCTGAAAGACATTAAAAGCAATACGATATGAAGCAGAATAGCGTAAAGCCCGCCGAAGGTCGGTTGGGCGTGTTGTGTGTAGGCCTTGGCGCCGTTAGTTCAACGTTCATCGCCGGTGTGCTGATGGTGCGCAAGGGCATGGGCAAGCCTGTAGGCTCCATTACGCAAATGGCCAAAATACGCGTAGGCCGTGGTGAAGCCAAGCAGTATAAGCACATAGGCGAAATCGTGCCGATGCCCTCGCTTGACGACATAGAGTTCGGCGCATGGGACATCCTGCCAGACAACGCTTTCGAGAGCGCGATGCACGCCGAGGTGTTGAGGGACAGGGACATCTATCCCGTGAAGCAAGAATTGGAGAAGATAGTGCCTATGAAGGGCGTTTATGACCCTGATTACGTCAAGGCCCTTGACGGCACGTGGGCCAAGGACACTCACCTGACGCGCTGGGAGCTTATGGAGCAGGTAAGGCAGGACATCCGCACGTTCAAGCAGGAGCACCGTTGCGCCCGCGTTGTGGTTGTCTGGGCCGCCTCTACCGAAATCTACGTGCCTCGCTGCAAGGACGTGCACGACTCGCTCGAGGCTTTCGAGGCAGCCATGAAGGCCGACGATAGGCAGCATATCTCGCCCTCTATGTGCTACGCATACGCTGCCCTTTCTGAGGGCGCACCGTTCGTCATGGGTGCCCCCAACACCTGTCTTGACATCCCGGCGATGTGGCAGTATGCCGAGAAAACGGGTATGCCGATTGCCGGAAAGGACTTCAAGACTGGCCAGACGATGATGAAGACCGTGCTCTCCGCCGCCTTCCGCACCCGTATGCTGGGCGTCAGCGGATGGTTCTCCACCAACATCCTGGGCAACCGCGACGGCCTCGTGCTCGACGTTCCGGAGAATTTCAAGACGAAGGAGGTAAGCAAGCTCGGCGTCATCGACACCATACTGAGCGGCGAGGAGTATCCCGACCTCTATGGGGACATCTTCCACAAGGTGCGCATCAACTACTACCCGCCGCGCGGCGACGATAAGGAGGGCTGGGATAACATAGATATCTTCGGGTGGATGGGCTACCCCATGCAGATAAAGGTTGACTTCCTGTGCAAGGATTCGATACTGGCCGCCCCCTTGGTGCTCGACCTCGTGCTGCTGGCAGACCTTGCCGCGCGCGCCGGAAGGTGCGGCATACAGACTTGGTTGTCGTTCTACCTCAAGAGCCCGATGCACGATGACGAGCACAAACCCGTGCACGACTTGTTTGAACAGTACGTGATGTTGAAGAACGCAATCCGCGAAATGGGCGGCTACGAGGCCGACGAGGAGGTTGACTGACGTGAAGAGGAATGTCAAGATTATGCTGCAGCTGCTGCCCGCAATCGTGGTGGCGGCTGCAGTTTTTATTTACCTGCTGTCATTCGTGCCGCTTCCTGACGGTCGCATGGCGCGTTCCGTGGCCTTGGTAGAGCGTGTGGCGTATTACAGGATTTGTGCCGACGGGCGGACGGTGGCGTGGTTCGGAAGCCTGGGTGACAGCCTTTCGGCCGACGGTCTCGTGCTTCCGGGTGACTCTGCAGCCGTCAGCCGTGGTTATGCCAACGGCGTATGGGTAGACAAGTATCCGTTCTTCCCCTCGTGTCCCGGCCTCATGCTCGTGGCATGGGGCGACTCTTTGCAGCGTGTTAGGTTGTCGGCTGCCGCTGCCGGGCCTCGTGCCGTGGTGGAAAGGGCCGTTGCACGCTTGGCTGCCGACTCCATGCCGAGGGTCAGGAGGCTCGGTGAGCTTGATTATTATATGCGTGTCCACAACGTCAACGACGACGGTTACAACGTCATGGCGGAGCGTGCCGCCGCCGAGCGGACGGCAAACGCCGCTGCCGACAGCCTGTTGCGGCTGCTGCGTGGGGCGTCTGCCGCACGAAGCCTGACGGTGGAGCGCGTTACGGCATATACCTTATTGTATAATGATACGGCTGGGAACGTCTGCCGTAAGGCGTGCGCCGTGCTTGCGGAAGATATGTCAGGCGGGTTCGCGTTGTTGCAGACGGCCGACCGCGAGAAGCCTTCGGGCGCGGTGTCTTTGTACCTGCACCAGTGGCTTACGCCCGAAAGCGACACAGGCGACAGCATCACCGTGGCCGCAATGGCCGGCTGCGCGTCATACGGCTATTCGCCCTCCGTGGTGCGGCCCGTGCTTACTGGCGGTGCTGCCGACGGCAGGGGAGGGCACGATGTGCCGCCTTTGTTGGCGCCTGACGGTGCCGCCGTGTTCAGCCGTTACGGATGGTTCGAGGGGCTCAGCATGGGCGGGCGCATCGTCAGGCCATGCCGTTTCGGGTACGGATTAAAACACTTGTTGCCATGAAACGATTGCATTTTCTTTTCATCATGTTTCTTGCGGTGCTTGCCTCGGCCTGTTCCGGCGGCAGCCATGACGTCTCTGCCGACCTGCGCAAGGGCAGCTACCGCTATCGCGGCGGCGTGCTCAACGGGCAGCCGGAGGGCTACGGCGTGCTGACTTGCGGCGACAGCGTGGTGTACAGCGGCCAGTGGAAGGGCGGGCGGCGCTGCGGTTACGGCACGTCAACAGACTCTCTTGGCCGCACGGTGACTGCCCTGTGGCGGGCTGACACCATCGTGCGCGGAGCGGTTGCCGACTCTTCGGGCGTTTACCGTGGCGAACTCGACTCTGCCTCCATCGCCTCCGGCCACGGCTTGTGGCACGGAGCTGACGGCGGTTGGTATGAAGGCGCGTGGCGCGGCGGCGTGCCCGACGGTTTCGGGTGCGGCCTGACGGCGGGCGGCAAGGTGCAGGTGGGCGAGTGGAGGGCCGGCCGTTACCGTGGCGAGCGCATGACCTACACCGACGAACGCATCTACGGCATCGACATCTCGCGCTACCAGCACGGTCGCGGGCGCAAGCGTTACTCTATCAACTGGCGCAAGCTGCGCATAACCCACCTTGGAGACATCAGCCGCAAGAAGGTCAGCGGAAGGGTTGACTATCCCGTGTCGTTCGTCTATATCAAGTCAACCGAGGGCGCGTCGGTGCGCAATCCATACTACCTGTCAGATTACCGTGCGGCCCGCCGCTACGGAATACCCGTCGGCGCGTACCACTTTTTCTCGCCTACGTCAACCCCGTCGCGCCAGGCCAGCTATTTCCTTAGGCACTCACGCTTCGCCAAGGGCGACCTGCCCCCGGTGCTCGACGTAGAGCCGACGCCGTCGCAGGTGCGCAAGATGGGCGGCGCGCAGGCCATGCTCAGCCGCGTGCGGACATGGCTCAAGGCCGTTCACCGCGCCACGGGCACGCGCCCCGTGCTCTACGTAAGCCAGCAGTTCGTCAACAAGTACCTGCCGCTCGCCCCCGACTTGGCGCGCGACTATAAGGTATGGATAGCCCGTTACGGTGAGTATCGCCCCGACGTACGCCTCGCCATCTGGCAACTGTGCCCCGACGGGCGCGTCAGCGGCATCGTGGGTGAGGTTGACATCAACGTGTTCAACGGTTACCACGACGACTTCAGCCGCTTCTTGAGGGACGAGACGGTGAAGTGACGGCACGCGCCTTGCGGCATCTTGCGTGCCGACTTCTGTCGAGCCTGTAACCCATTGATAATCAACGATAAACTAAAAGGGCATCTTTCGCATTGCGGAAGATGCCCTTTTGCGTCGTAATAGGTGCCCTTTTGCAGGGCGATACGTGCCCTTTCGTGGCTCAGATGTTGTCGGCCCTGAAGGCCGTCAGTATTTTACGATTACCGTGACCTTGGCATACTGGTAGCGCGTGTCACGCTTCCCATGCCTGTAACCGCCCGTGCAGCGCAGCATATATATGCGGTTTTGCCGTTTGCCGCGCACCGTCAGCATCAGCGTAAGGCCGTCCTCGGTGCGCTTCTCGGTGAAGTTGCCCGTGGCCGCCTCGCGCCTGAAAGCCGTTATGAACTCGTCGATGCCCGTGTATTGCAGTTCGAGCACGTTCACCACCTTTTGTACCTTGCGCGTGGCCGGGTCGCGTTCCACGGCCGAAGTGTAGCGGCTCATGCCGCGTGACGAGTAGTTCTCCATCATCCTGTCGATGCCGTTCTGGGCAGCGGCTTGCGCCACGGCCACGGTAAGAAGTAGTGCGGTTATTATCGTCTTGAGTGTGTTCATGCCATATAGTTTATTCGTTCAACATCTGTTCCACCTCTTTCTGCATCTCCGGGTCGGTTATGTTGTCGAGCACATCCTGCTCGGCGGCGCCGATGAAGTCGTGTGTGGCGCGGTTCTCTATGCGCCGTGCGTCGTCGAGGGTGCGCTCTATGTCGCCGCGTATTGCGCTCAGGTCGTCGATGCGCCGCCCGTTCTCAATGACGTAGCTGCCGCCGTAGAGGCGCGCCAGGGCGCGGTCTTCGCGGAAGTCGGCATACGCTGCGATGCACAGGGCCACGGCCAATGCGGCGGCGGTGCCTATCGCCACGCGGCGCAGTGTAGCCGTTATTGTCGTGCGGCGCGGCCTTTCCATGTCCATCGAGGCAAAGGCGGCGAACGCCGGGCGCAGCCTTTCGAGTTCGGAGGGCAGCCGCTTGCGCCTGAACAGGCGGTAGAGCCGCCGCTCCTCGGCCAGCGTAGTCTCGCCGAGGAAGAACCTCTCGACCATCTGCTCTATGTGTTTCGTCTTGCGTTCATTCATCGTTGTCGTGTTTTAAGATGCGTTCCCTTATTGCCATTCGTGCGCGGCTCAGCTGTTTCCTCACCGAAGCCTCGCTTGCGCCGGTTAGCCTTGCAATGTCGGCAGTGTCCATACCTTCTATATGTCGCAGGCGCAGCACCACCTGTTGCGCCGCCGGCAGAGTGTCGGCTATCCTCATCACGCGCGTGAAAGGGTCTTCGTCCATGTTGGGTTCTGCCGTCTCGCCCCGTTCGGGACATTGCGCGGTGAACGTTGTGCGGCGTCGCCTGATGTGGTCGATGCACAAGTTCTTGACGACGGCACGTGCCAAGGCGGCCATGGGTAGGTGCAGCTCCGTGTGCATATCCCACAGCTTCGCAAGGGCGTCTTGCGCCGCGTCTTCGGCATAGCGCGCGTCGCCCAGCATCCTTGCGGCCACCTGCACAAGCATCGGTCGTAGCTGTGCAGCCTCGCGTTCAAAGTCTTCCGTCGTCATTCTTCTGTCAAGAGGTAAGGTGGTTAGGCGTGTCAGGAGGGGCGGCCTTGAGCCTTTCGTGCAACACTAATTAATCCTTCACTCTGCACTCTGCGTTCTTCACTAAAACTTGTTGAGCCCTGTCGTGTCGATGTTGGATATTCCCGACCCCGTGAACTCCGTGTTGTCAGCCGTTCCCGAGAGTGTTACTTCTATGCGTCCGCTGGCCTCCACGTTGAGCTTTTGGCAGTCCACGTCGAGGTTGAACGTGCCTATGCCGCTGCATTCAAGCTGCGCCTCGCTGCCGCTGAAGCCCATATCGTAGTCGCTGCGGCCGTTGATGCCAATCTTCAAGGCGTCCGCCTTCAGCTCCGTCTTTTGCGAGTCGATGCCCGCGTTGCTGATGTCGATGCTGCCGGCGGTGATGTTCCCCGTGAAGTCGTACCGTCCGCTGTTGTCGTACTTGTATTCCTTGGCGAGGTCGAACGTCATCCCGGACGTGAAGATGCCGTTGTTGCTGATGCTTGCCGACGCGCCTTTCACGTTGCCGCTGATGTCAATGCGTCCGCTGTTATCCATGTGCGTAGCCTCAATCTCCATCTTGCCGCCGTTGAAAGTGAGTATTCCGTTGTTGCTGATGCTGGCGTTGGCGGCGGTGATTGCCGATGAGTTTAACTCTAACCGTCCGCTGTTGTCGAGGCTGAAGCCGTCGCCCGTCGCCTTGCATTTTATGCTTTCGGCACTTATGTTGAGTATTCCGCTGTTGTCTATGACAAATTCGGAGGGGCTGAACGTCTTGGCTTGCAGGCTCATCCGTCCGTTGTTGTCTATGCCGTTAAGGTCGGGCGCGGTGATGTCGAGCCACAAATGGTTGCTCTCGTTGCCGTTATTTACCGTGCTGTTGTCGCTTTTCTGCTTGATGGTAAGCGTGCCGTCGCTCACCGAGAAGTCTGCCTTGGCGATGGCACCGGCCGTTCCGCTCACCGTTACCTTATACTGCGCGCCCTGCGTGTAGTGTATGTCAACGTATAGCGACGACTTTATTCGGCTGAAGTCTTTTACTTTCAGCGTCTTGGTTACTTCGCCTCCTGTGGCGAAGGCGGCCGCGTCTGCGCCGCCGAGGGCGGCAATGTCCTTGCCCGTTCCGCTGCAAGCCGACAGCGCGAGTGCCGCTGCGGCGAGTACCAAAATTGTTTTCTTTAAGTCCATAATATATCCTTTCTTCAAAATTTTAGTATCATTTTGTTTGGTGAATGTCCGCTACGCTCCCATTCATTAGTAGTTAAAGGAGTTAAAGTAGTTATCGTTCGCTTCGCTCACTAAGGAGTTAAAGGCAAATGCCTTGTTGGTGAATGTCTGTTTAACGGTAACAAGCCTGAATGCGGATGCCCGTTTCTTGTCCCATCTAACGGCGTGCCACGCAGCATGAAGTCAGAACTTGTTGAGGCCGCTCGTGTCAATGTTGGCAGCCCCTTTGCCCGTGAACTCCACGTAGTCGGCCGTGCCCGACACCTTGAGGCGAGCGTTGCCGTTGGAGCTGACGCTAAGTGTCTCGCACTCAAGGGCCATGCCCATGTTGGCTGCCCCGCTGCATTTAACGTTCACCTTGTCGCCCTTGATGCTGACTTTGCCCCGCGCGTTGCCGCTGATTGACATTTCGGTGTGCTTCGCCTTGATGTCGGCATCGTAGCGTCCGGCGCCGCTGTTGGCTATTTCGGCATAGAAAGCCTCAGCCTTGCCCTCATACTTCAGGTTGCCGCGGTTGCTTAGCTCTATGCCGGTATGGATGCGGAGGTCGGCCCGCAGGCTGCAAGCGCCGTTGTTGACGAACTCCAAGTTGCCGGCCTTGAGCGCCCCGTCGAGCTGCATATTGCCGTAGTTGCTGATGCTGACAGGGCCGCTTACGGTGCAGCGCAGCTTGATGTTGGCCGCCCCGCGGTTGTCTATTGTTAAGTTGCCGGCGGCCAGGCTGTCGGCGGTGAGCGTCATGTTGCAGTTGTTGGTGACGGCATACAGTCCGGGAGCGGTGACGTGCAGCGTCAGCGTTCCCGGGAAAACGGCAGGTTGCAGGTCTTGTTTGTAGCCTAAGGTCAGCGTGCTGTCGCTTACGTTGACGTAAACTGCGGCGAGCACGTCGGCCGTGGCTTCGGCAACTACGGATACGGAGTCGCCCTGCGTGTAGACGATGTCAGTGTTGTAATTGTTGACGATTTTGTCGAAGCCTGTTATCTGCAAGTCGAGCCTTTCATGTGCGGCCTCGTTTCCGGCTGCGGCGGCGCGCTTTGCAAAAGATGCCCTTTCGCCGTGCGTTTTGCCGCATATTGCGGGCTGAAAGGGCACCAATGAGAGGGCAATTAGTATCGTTTTGCAAACTGCATTATGTCGTGCTTTCACCTTTCTTGTGCTTTGTTGTTACGTTGTTTGTGGTAAACGCCTGTTAGCCAGGGTGTTATTAACTATAAGGGATGGCCGTGACTGACGGCTTGTGGCGGTGCTTACTTGTAGCCTACGTGCGTTATTGCCCCTTCGTTGCACACCGTTCCGGCCTTTCCGCTGATGGTCATCACGAGGCGACCGTCGGTGTGCGATGTGATGTCGCCGCAGTCGGCGTCAAGCTCCATGGTAAGGCTGCCCGTGCAGTTGATGTCCATGTCGCCGCCCGTGTACCTCATCCTGCCCGTCTCTATGCCCATTACGGCCATGTCGAGCTTATCGGCCCTGATGCCGAGGGCGTATGTGGTAAGTCCCGCGTTGTTGAACTTCACGTGCTTGGCGGCAACGTCTCCGCCGAGCGTCATCTGCCCGTTGTTGGCCGCCGTAAAGTCGCCCTCAACGCTGAAGGCCGTGTTCATGGCGCACGAACCCTCGTTGCTGACGCTCGCCGAGGCTGCATGGATGTGGCCGTTGGCGTCGAGCATCCCCTGGTTGTCTATCGTGGCGAGCGTGCATTCCACCGTGCCGGGACTTAGTTGCAGCATTCCGCTGTTGCTGACCTTGAAGTCCTTGGCCTTGAAACCGCCAGAGCTGAAGGTCATCGAGCTGGCGTTGCTTATGGCGTCGATGCCCGGTGCGGTGATGTGGAACACCAGGTTGGCGTCGTCGTAGCTCCTGCCCGCAGTCTTGGCCGTGGCCTTTTTCTCGATGACGAGCGTCCCGTCGCTCACCTCAATGTTGACGGCCTCCATGGCGTCGGCGTCCGCCGTCACCGTCACTTCGTACACGTTGCCCTGCGTGTAGTGTATTTCGGCGTTGGCAGAGTTGTCTATAGCGTGGAAGTCCGTCAGTCCCGCGAGGCGTCTTGTCACCCCGTCGGCACCGTTGGCAGCCAGTGCCATTACGGTCATGGCAACCAATAGTAACAGTCGTTTTTGCTTCATTGTCGTAGCGTTTTTATTGTTTCTTTCTGTTTGTTATTACGTAACGAAAGCGTTTTTGTGACACGGAAATGATAAAAAATGATGTTTTTTAACAAAAAAAGCCGCCACCTTGAGGTTAGGTGGCGGCTTTTGGGCCATTAAACCCAAATCTGCCGTTGGACCGCAATGTTTTAATCCCTATAGTCTTATTATTGCTTCTTGTCGGATTATGTACTTATGCCGCCGCCTTTCCCTCCGTTCCGTCTGGCATAAGTACATAATCCGCCTAAGCCCTAATGGCCGATTTGGGTTAAAGCGTGAACGTGCGCGTAACCGTTCCGTCGTAAGTCTCGACGTCGATGCTTACCGTGTCGCCCTCCGTGGGCAGCCCCGGCAAGCGTGATACGGCAATGCTGACGTAGGCGTCGGCGCTGTAATATTCAGGCACTCCGGCCTGGTCGTGGTAAAGTCGCAGGCGTATCAGCTTCTTGCCGTCGGCCGTTGTCTCCGTGCCGTCATACACTATGCCCACTGTCTGCGTGCCTTGCGAACCGTCGGCAGTGCCCGTTTTTATTATGACGCCTAAGTTTATGTACCTGCCGTTGCTGCTTAGCCATGCCGTCTCGAGCGTCACGGGGTCGGTCTTAACGCCGTCGGCAATGTCGTCTGCCGGCGTTATTTCAGGCACGAGCACCTGCTGCACGGCCATGGGGTCGGCCTCTGCCTGGCCGTCGTTGCCGTCAGCAAGGCTGTAGTAGAACAGCGCGCGGTAAACCGTGTCGGGCCTTGATGCCCACTCCATTGCCACGGGTGTCGTCAGCTCAAGCCGCTCGCCGTCGTCGGTCTCGATGCTCACCATGTTGGCGTAGGCGTCGGTCTGCGCCTCGACGAAATCGGCCCTCATGCCCGAAAGGGCGCCGTCGCCGGTGTCGTAAGTGTCGGTTCCGCAAGCCGTGAGCACCGTGGCGACGGCCAGCAGGGCAAGTCTTGTAAGTGCTTTCATCGTGTGGCTTTTAGGTAGTTGGCTGCCGGGTTGGCATACATCGTCAGCATACGTTCGCGGAGGAACGCCTCGTCTTTGTCGGGAAGGTCGATTTTTGCCATCTGCCCGTCGATATACCGTTTGAAGGCTTCGCGCTCGTCGGCAGTGTAGCGGTCGGCGTGCGAGGGGTTGCCGGCCAGTTCGTCCAGGGCGATGAAGTTTGACGGGTACAGGCGATAGTTGCTGTGTATTCCGTGGTCGATGTGTTCCGCAATCCTGTTGAACACCTCCGTCTTTGGCGTGTCGTTGCCGATGGTGTCGAGCCATGCGTCGATGCACGGTGCACATTGGTAGTGCACGCGCCCCTTGTAGCCCATTATGCCTGTCTGCATACTCGTGATGTCGTCCTCGGCAGACTTCTTCCATGAGGGGTTGTCGCGCTTCAGCTGCATCTCGCGGGCTTTCAGGTAGTCGCAAGGGTCGTATTCGTAGGATATTGCCAGCGGCACAATGTGCAGTGAGCGCAGCTTCTCCGTAACGCTGCCCTTGCCCCCGCCTATGGCCATCATCTTCAGTATGGCCGGCTGTGTGCGGTCGTCGGAATCTTTGGCGCGGCCTTCGCGTTGTGCAATCCAGATGTTGTCGTTTTTCACGTTGATTGCGTAGTGCATATAGTCGGACATTAACCGGCTGGCGGCAAGCGTCTCCCTTGGCGACAGTCCGCGCCTTACGATGAACGACTTGTTGACCCTTACAAGGTCCTTGACCCACGGCAGTGACAGAAGGTTGTCGCCAATGGCAATCTCGCAGGTTGTCTTGAAGCCTACGTCAATAAGCAGCTTGTCAAGGAAGCCGGAGTCTAACACGATGTCCCTGTGGTTGCTTACGAAGGTGTAGCGGCCTTCAACGTCAATGGCGGAGGCGTCCATGTCGCATCCGGCAGTCAGCTTGTCAACAATGAACTGCACGAAACCGTAGCAGAAGGAGAGCTGGAACTCGAGGTTTGTCTTGCACGCAAGCATCTTCTCGCGCACTTTTTCAAACGGCACGCCAGGTACGGCGAATGCCAGGACTTGCCTGAACTGTGGGTCGGCCAAGAGCCTTTCGTACACCTGCGGCAACTCCTCAGGCTCAAAAGGGCGTATAGGGTCAAATTCAACGGGAACTTTCATAAAAAACTGTTTATATGTTTTCGGAGTTAAATGTTTAAGGGGTAAAGAAGTTAAGACTGATGCCTTCACGTCAAGTAGTTACCTGGTCGTGATTTACGAAAACATTTGTCTTAATCTCTTTACCCCTTAAATCAACAGCTATTGAAGCGTGGATGATTTACCTGAACTGGTTTTCCACAATGTCGGTGAGCACATCCGTCATGCTCAGTCCGGCGGCCTTGACTTGCTGCGGAATGAAGCTCGTGGCCGTCATGCCCGGAGTCGTGTTTATTTCTATCATGTTCACCTTGTCTACTTCCTGTCCGTCGCTGCCCTTGCCGCGGCTTATGATGTAGTCAATGCGTATCATTCCGTTGCAGTGGAGGATGTCATATATCTGGCTTGTGATTTCTTCTACGCGCTTGGTAGTCTCAGGCGATAGGCGCGCCGGGGTTATTTCCTGCACTTGCCCGTTGTATTTCGCGTCATAGTCGAAGAACTCGTGTTGCGTCACTACCTCGGTGGCTGGCAGCACAACGCTCTTTTCATGGGTCTTGTAGCATCCTATTGAGATTTCAGTTCCTTCCATGTATTGCTCAACCATGACATCCTCGCTCTCGAGCATGGCCTTGCGTATGGCAGGGGCGAGTTGGTCCTTGTTCTTCACTTTTGACACTCCGAAGCTGCTGCCGTCGGCTGCAGGCTTGACAAAGCACGGCATACCGATGCGTTCCTCAATCTCGTCGTCACTTACGATTTCCTCGTAGCCTTTGCGTATCAGCAGGCTGTCGGCCACGCGGACGCCGTATCCGCGCAGGTATTGGTTAAGCACGAACTTGTTGAAAGTCAATGCTTCGACGAGCACTCCACTTGTAGAGTAGGGCACGTGCACAAGTTCAAAATAGCCTTGCAGTATTCCGTTTTCCCCCGGTGTGCCGTGTATTGTGATGTAAGCATAGTCGAATTGCACGAGTTTCCCGTTCTCCATGAACGAGAAGTCGTTGCGGTCAACAGATGCGGTTGTGCCGTCCGGCAGGTTTACGTGCCAGTCGAGGCCTCTGACCACGACGATATATACGTTGTATCTTTCCTTGTCGAAGAAAGAATAAAGCCCTTGTGCAGAGCGTAAAGAGACTCCATATTCGGAGGAATCCCCTCCGCAGACAATGGCAATGGTTCTCTTGAGATTTTTCATAAACTTATTGTTGTTTTAATGCGTTACCTTTAATATATGTCCTCCATCGGTCTAACAGTTCCTGCATATCTTCCGGCAGTGGGGACGTGAAGTCTACTTGTTTGCCCGTAGAGGGGTGGATGAAGCCCAGTGTCCGTGCGTGCAGGGCCTGCCTCGGGCACGTCTTGAAGCAGTTTTCAATGAATTGTTTGTAGCTGCCCGTGCGGTTGCCACGCAGTATCTCGGTGCCTCCGTAGCGTTCGTCGCCGAACAAGGGATGGCCGATGTGCTTCATGTGGGCCCTTATTTGGTGGGTGCGTCCCGTCTCGAGGATGCATTCCACTAAGGTCACATAACCGAACCTTTCCATTACGCGGTAGTGGGTCACGGCGTGCTTGCCTATGCCTGAGTCAGGCTGGAACACCGCCATGCGCATCCTTTCTTTCGGGTCGCGGCCTATGTTGCCCTCGATGCGGCCTTCGTCTTCGGTGAGGTTGCCCCACACCAAGGCGTTGTAGCTGCGGTGCGTGGTCTTGTTGAAGAACTGCACGCCGAGCTTTGTCTTTGCGTTAGGTGTCTTCGCGATGACCAACAGGCCGCTCGTGTCCTTGTCTATGCGGTGCACCAAGCCCACTTCCGGGTCGTTCGGGTCGTATGTCGGAACGTCTTTCAGGTGCCAGGCAATGGCGTTTACCAGCGTCTCGTGCCAGTTGCCGCAGCCAGGGTGCACCACGAGCCCGGCCGGCTTGTTCACAACCATCAGCTCTTGGTCTTCATATACGATGTCGAGCGGGATGTCTTCCGGCTCTATGGTGTTGTCGTATTGGGGATGGTCGAGCATCAGGGTTATTACGTCGAGCGGCCTGACGCGGTAGTTGCTCTTGACAGGACGGTCGTTTACGTGCACAAACCCAGCATCGGCGGCGCGCTGTATGCGGTTGCGGCTGGTGTGTTGCAGCTTTTTCAGCAGGAACTTGTCTATTCGCAACGGTTCCTGTCCTTTGTCCACGACAACCCGCAGGTGCTCGTAAAGCTCCTGTCCCTCCTCGTCCGCTATGTCTTCGATGTAGTCTTCAGCCATGTCTTGTTCGCTTTTCGCAAAGGCGTTATCGTGTGTGTTATTGTTCCGGGCCGGTGACTACCTCAAACTCGTCCACTTCGCCTTCGGCTTCCGGGCCTGTGTAATACTCTCCGTCAGACGGCATCGGTTGGGCCGACGAGTCATTGTCTTCATAGAAGTAGTCGTCAGGGTTTGCGTAGACGACGGAGTCTTCCATGTCGCGCATTCCGTCTCCCACCTGCATTATTAGCAGGTCGTTCACCGACACTTTCTCGCCCGTGCGCAGCAGCTTGCCATTTGATTTCAGGCCGTACACCCAGTCTTTCTCGCCCGGTATGTATTCCGTCGGCCCGACCCTGAAGCCCATTGCCGTCAACTTGGCTCGTGCTTCTCGGTAGGAGCAGTTGTCTATGATGTCGGGAATGGTCAGCATGGGCGAGTGCGACGAGTTTATAACGACGTACACCACTCGTCCTGACTTCACCTCCTTGCCCGGTTCGGGCGACTGTTCCAGTATGCAGTCTGGCGGCAGGGTCTTCACGTATCCAGTGTCGCTCACCACCACTTTCAGCTTCTTTGCGGCGAGTATGTGCTCCGCGTCGGCGAACAGCTTGCGCCTGACGTCAGGCACGGCTATCCTTTCCCCGTGGTGGGTGTATATGTCGATGCCAGCCTTAACGCCCCAGCACAGCAGGATTACCACGACCAGCATCGCGGCAAGGTTGAGCCAGAGCCGTGTGCTAAAGATTTTCCCGAAGAAATCCTTTGTCTTCATCCTTGTTGTTCGTTTGTTGAGGCTATGCTTTCGTCCGCGCCCGGCGCGGGAGTCATCTGCAAAGGTATGAAAAAAACAGAAAGAAGCAAAGACATTGCTTTACTTCTTTCTCTTTACTGTCAAAATCTCATGAGCTTACGGTTATTTTCCGTGATGCTCGTCTGAAACTGTAAGTTTCTTACGCCCCTTTGCACGACGTGCTGCAAGCACGCGGCGACCATTCTTTGTAGCCATTCTCTCGCGGAAGCCGTGCTTGTTCACTCTCCTCCTGTTGTGCGGCTGAAATGTTCTTTTCATGTTCGTCTTTTTATTTATTGTTATTTGTTTTCACGCTTTGGGCTGCAAAAGTACGCAATTCTTTTTAAATAACCAAGAAATACACGTTTTTTAGCCATTTGTTTTATGCTTTTTTCTGAAAAAATAGTAACTTTGCAGCCTGAAAGTCAGCATTTTGGGTAAAGACAGGGGCCGTAGTTGGCGTTTCCCCAGTTTTTCGTTGCGGCATGATAAATTAATTACATATATAAAATATGATTAACTCACAGGAAATAAAGAAAGGTACATGCATCCGCATGGACAACCAAGTATGGATTTGCATCGATTTCCAGCATGTAAAGCCGGGTAAGGGTAACACCGTAATGCGTACTAAGCTGAAGAACGTAACCGACGGGCGTGTGCTTGAGCGCACGTTCCAGATTGGCTTCAAGCTCGAGGACGTGCGCATCGAGCACCGTCCCTACCAGTATCTCTATGAAGACCCTACGGGGCTTATCTTCATGAACCAGGAGACTTTCGAGCAAATTCCCATCAACCGCGACGCTATCGTAGGTGTTGACTACATGAAGGAGGGCGACGTAGTGGAAGTCGTTACCGACACGACCGACGGCACAATCCTTTATGCCGAGATGCCCGTGAAGACCAATCTCCGCGTAACCCACAGCGAGCCCGGCGTCAAGGGCGACACCGCGACCAACGCCACGAAGCCCGCGACGCTCGAGACTGGCGTAGAGGTGCGCGTGCCACTGTTCATCAACGAGGGCGACCTCATCCAGATTGACACGCGCGACGGCAGCTACCTCAGCCGCGTGAAGGAATAACTCTTCGTTTATCAGGGAGTTAAGTAGTTAAGGAGTAAAGGAGTTAAGACAAATGCCTTGCGGCATATAAACGGTTCAGGTGAAACCATTTGTCTTAACACCTTTACTCCTTAATGTTTTCTGATGTGGCGTATGGCCGCCGCAACCAGCGGTTAACTTAAATTGGATAATCACAAACAGTCCGTCAATCGTTAGTCAGGAAGGGCAGCCCCCTCCCCGAGGGGAGGAGAATGAATGAAAAAGCAGCCCCCTCCCAACCTCCCCAAGGGGAGGAGAATGAAAAGGCTAATGTCTTAACTCCTTTACTACATAACTCCTTAACTCCTAAAGAAAACACCCTTACTCCTTAACTTCTGAAAATACAATGAAATACTCATTCATCGTTCCCGTATACAACCGTCCCGACGAAGTTGACGAGCTCCTGGCCAGCCTTCTTGGGCAGACCCTGGCCGACTTTGAGGTCATCGTTGTAGAAGACGGCAGCTCCGTGCCGTGCAAGGACGTCTGCGACAAGTATGCCGACAGGCTCGACCTGCATTACTTCGCGAAGCCTAACAGCGGCCCCGGGCAGAGCCGCAACTACGGCGTGGAGCGTGCCAAGGGCGAATACGTCATCGTGCTCGACTCCGACGTCGTTGTGCCCGACGGTTACCTGAAGGCCGTCGACGACGAGCTGGCGCGCGAACCGGCCGATGCCTTCGGCGGCCCCGACCGTGCCCACGCCTCGTTCACCGACACGCAGAAGGCCATCAGTTACTCGATGACGAGCTTCTTCACCACGGGCGGCATCCGCGGGGGCAAGAAGAAGCTCGACAAGTTCTATCCGCGCTCTTACAATATGGGCGTGCGCCGCGACGTCTACCTGCGCCTCGGAGGCTTCTCGAAGATGCGTTTCGGCGAGGACATCGACTTCAGCATACGCATATTCGAGGCCGGCTGCCGCTGCCGCCTGTTCCCCGGGGCATGGGTGTGGCACAAGCGGCGCACCGACTTCCGCAAGTTCTTCCGCCAGGTGTTCAACAGCGGCATAGCCCGCATCAACCTTTACAAGAAATATCCCGAGTCGCTCAAGCTCGTCCATCTGCTGCCAATGGTGTTCACCGTCGGCGTCACGGCCCTCGTGCTCGTCTCCGCCGTGGGGCGCGTGTTGATGGAGTACGACGGCATCGACCGCTGGTACTGGCTTTGCGCCGGCCCTTGGCTGCCCATCCTGTTATACGCCATCTTGATATTCATCGGTTCGTCCGTTGCCAACAAGAACCTCAAGGTGGGGCTGCTCAGCGTCCCCGCGGCTTTCGTCCAGCTCTACGGCTACGGCTGCGGCTTCCTCACCGCGTGGTGGAAGCGGTGTGTCCGCGGCAAGGACGAGTTCCATGCTTTCGACAAGACGTTCTATAATTGAAAGTTGAAAATTGAGAATTGAAAATTATGATTACCTTTGTTGCTTAAATACTGTGAGCAAGCGAAAAGCAAGACTCTGTTATATTGGGTTTAGACAAGCCGTTAAGGTGCTTAAGTATAATCATTGAATGGATAATGTTGCCAAGAAAGGAAAACATAATACAAGACAAGACGTCGGCTTATGCAATACGTATTATCAGGCTATATCAGTATTTGACTAATGTTAAGCATGAGCAGACTATTTCAAGGCAAATCTTGCGCAGCGGTACGAGCATTGGTGCTAATACGGCTGAAAGCAGAAATGCCCAGAGTAGAGCGGACTTTGTAAACAAGTTGAATATTGCGTTGAAAGAAGCTGACGAAACGGCTTTCTGGCTGAAAACATTGTACGGCGGCAATTACATAACGGAAAGACAACTGCAATCAATGCTTGCGGACAATACGGAGATAATACGCATACTTGTCAAAATAATAAAGACTTCAAAGGAAAGAATGAGTCTGGATAATAATGGATGAGGCTAATCATAATTTTCAATTCTCAATCTTCAATTCTCAATTTGTATAATCATGCAGAAACTTTCAATCAACCAATGGGCCGAGGAAGACCGTCCGCGCGAGAAGATGATGAGGCTCGGGGCGGGGGCGTTGTCTAACGCCGAGCTGCTGGCCATACTCATAGGGTCGGGCTCGCAGGACGAGAGCGCGGTTGACTTGATGAAGCGCGTACTGGCCGACTGCGGCAATAACCTTAACACATTGGGCAAGAAAACCATCGCCGAGCTTACCGACGGGCGCTATAAAGGTCTCGGCCCGGCCAAGGCCGTCACCGTGCTTGCTGCCTGCGAGCTGGGCAAGCGGCGGCAGCGCGAGGCCGCCGAGGAGCGCCGGAGGTTCGACTCCGCCCTGGCTATCTATGAATATATGCTCCCGCAGATGCAGGACTTGGGCGAGGAGGAGGCGTGGGTGATGCTGATGAACCAGAACTTCGGGCTCATCAACTGCGTGCGCCTGTCGCACGGGGGCATCACGGAGACTGCCGTAGACATACGCCTTGCCATAAAGAACGCCCTGCTCTGTAACGCCACGGTCATCGCCCTCTGCCACAACCATCCCAGCGGCAACGCCCGTCCCAGCGGCGACGACGACCGCCTGACGCAGCGCATGAAGAAGGCTTGCGAGCTGATGCGGCTGCATTTCCTTGACCACCTCATCGTTACCGACGGCCGTTATTACAGCTATGCCGAGGAGGGCAGGCTCTGATTGGGGAGTGAAAAGGTGAGAAGGGAGGAAGGTGAGAAGGAGGGCGTAGTCCTGTCTGTTTCCCCGGTTTTCCCGATTATCCCATCTTTCTTAGCCCTCCCATCTCTTCCGGTTCTCCCATCTCTCCCTGCAAAAAGCCACATATTGACCTATACTAAATAAGTTGACAGTTCTCTAAAAGAATAAAAAAGATGCAGAGAACTTACACTGAAGAAGAACG
>CALUEX010000028.1 GCA_944319815.1 uncultured Prevotella sp.
GAAATGCCGTTTTATCGGCATTTATGGGACTAAAATTGAAAAGTCCTGCACCAGTCTTATACCGAACTCACGTTAAAGTAGGGACGCTCAGACCGAGCGTCCCTACCCACTGGTAATGGCAACGTGGCGGAGGATGAATGCCGTTTTTTTTCTTCCGCATAAACTATTGATGCACAATGGGTTACAAAACGTTCCGCGATATGTGCCCTTTTACAGCGTAAAAGGGCACATATCGCGCTGCAAAAGGCCATATTCCGCAAGGCGAAAGACCGCGTAACGTGGTTTGGTTAATGCTGGCCGGGCATGAGAAAACGCTCCCCTGCATGGCCGCTACGTCGCTTTTGCAGTGTAAGGCTTGTGCCGGCCATGCTGTAAAAGTATCGTTTCCAGTTCGCTTACGCAATGCCACCCGCGCGTCATTACTTTCGGACGGCAACGTGGCTGAGACTGACTCTCGCTTTTTTATCGGCTTTTACTGGACGTGATTTGGAGCGGCTTGTATTGGCGTTATATCTAACTGGTGTTATATTAAGATATGTGTGACGCCGTATAAAGACCGACAAAGGCTTCTTTTTTGCCTAAAAAACTTTGTTTTTTGACTGATTTTTAGACTTCATTCCGCCAACATAAAAAAAATGTTTATATTTGCAAACAAGAAGAAACGCCGTCGAGGCGTGGCGAAAGCGGGCCTCTGACGGCCCGTAGAAAGATGAATGTCTGATGTAGCGACTTTACCTGTAGTATGATGGAAGTATCGATGATGTGAGTGGTATGTAATTTTTTTATCACAAGACTGATTACTAACTTATAAAGCAACAAAGATTGAAGATGGCAGAATGTGGCGTGTGGCATTATGTGAAAATGCCACGGTGACCGTCGTTTTGCAACTCTTATGCAACTAAAGTTTAACCTAAAAAAAATTGAAAGCATGAAAAGAGCAAGAAGCATTGTCCAGGCCGGGCCCCTGGTTCGCACGTCTATGGCCGTCAGCCTGTCAGCCATGCTGTGCGTCCCGCTGTGCACTTCAGCGGCAAGCGTTCCGGCAAGTGCCGTTCCTGTCCAGGCTGTGACGCAGGGGCAGAGCGTCAAGGGCACCATTGTGGACGAGACCGGCACGCCTATGATTGGCGTAACCGTGAAAGTGAAGGGTGGCAAGGCCGCCTCAGTGACTGACCTTGACGGTAACTTCTCGATAGCTGCCAAGCCCGGCGACGAGCTTGAAGTCAGCTACGTAGGCTACAAGTCGGCTACCGTGAAGGTGAAGTCGGGTTATGTCAAGGTGACCATGGAGCAGGACATGACTAACCTAGACGACGTTGTCGTGATAGGTTACGGCACGGTGAAGAAGCGCGACCTTACGGGCGCCGTCACCACGATGAAGAACGAAGACATCGTCGTGGCGCCCACGTCTAACGTCATGGAGGCCCTGCAAGGCAAGGTGGCCGGTATGGACATCACCAAGACCACGGGCGAAATAGGCGAGGACGTGAACATCCTGCTGCGCGGTTCGCGCTCAATCTACGGCGACAACAAGCCGCTGTTCATCGTCGATGGACTGCCGGGCAACTACTCTGACCTCAACCCCAACGACATCGAGAGCATCGACGTGCTCAAGGATGCCTCGTCTACGGCCATCTACGGTTCGGCCGGTGCGAACGGCGTTGTCATCATAACGACCAAGCGCGGGCAGACGGGCAAGGTGAACATTAACTTCGACGCTTACTACGGCTTCAGCGGTTCGCCCGAATACAAGCACGGGATGACCGGCCAGGAATGGACTGACTACATGACGGAGGCCTATGCCTACAAGAACGGTTCGTACCCGCAGAACGCATCGGCGCTCCTGGGCGGCAACCAGTTCTATATCGATGCCTACAACAACGGGCAATGGATTGACTGGATAGACCAAATCATGGGCGGCACGGCCACTACGCAGAAATACTCCCTGTCGGTAACGGGCGGCACGGAGAAGACTAAAATCTACGCCTCGCTCGTTTACAACCGCGACACCGGAATGCTCGACAACGACAGCCGCGACAAGTATTCGATGCGCCTGAACCTCGACCAGGAACTGTTCAAGTGGGCTAAAATCGGGCTTACGGCAAACATCGACTACAGCAACCGCGACCGTAGCGAGAACCACACGTTCACCAAGGCCTTGACGGCGATGCCGCTCGGACAGGTCTACAATGACAACGGTGAGCTCAACTATGAGTACATCGACGGGCAGTACACGCCGATGGGCGACTTCATCAAGGACCAGTACGTTAACGAGACTAAGCGTACTTACATCAATGCCATAGGTTATCTTGAGCTTACCCCGGTAAAAGGCCTGAAGTACCGTTCGCAGATGAACGTAAACCTTAGCCATGCAAGGCAGGGCACGTTCTGGGGCGACAAGTGCACGGCCTTGCGTCCGACCTATGCAAGTACGCCGCACGCCGAGATAGAAACAACCGACGACTATCAGTACACATGGGAGAATATCCTTTCTTATAACCTCACCGTAGCCAAGCATCACGACTTCGGACTTACAGGCGTAACGTCATGGCAGGTCAATACCAACGAGAACTGGATAGCTGGCGGCAGCGGACAAGACTTGAACGCTTGGTCGTTCTGGCGTCTTGCGTCAACGACAAGCCAGCACGTGGAGTCGGCTTACAAGAAAACCCAGAAGATGTCATACGCCGTGAGGTTCAACTATTCGTACAGGGGGCGTTACCTCTTCACGTTCTCTAACCGTTGGGACGGCGTGTCGTTCTTCTCTCCCGGCAAGAAGTGGGATGCTTTCCCCGCAGGAGCTGTGGCATGGCGAATATCGGACGAACCGTTCATGAAAGGCGTAAGCGGATGGCTCGACAACCTGAAGCTCCGCGTAGGAGCCGGTATCACGGGTAACTCCGGTGGTGTGGGCGCATACTCGACACAGACCAACGCAATGAAGTGGGCCAACAACGGTATCACCATCAACGGCATTATCGTTCCGTTCGCGCAGTATGACGGTACGTTTGGTAGCGCTGACCTCGGATGGGAAAAGTCATACAACTGGAACTTCGGTCTCGACTTCTCCGTGCTCGGAGGGCGCATCGACGGTTCGTTAGATTACTTCACGACCGTGACCCGTGGCCTGTTGTTCAAGCGCACGTTGCCGGTTACAACGGGAAATACCGGCTGGGGACGCGCCTTGTCAGTATGGCAGAACATCGCCAAGACAAGTAACCAAGGCTTCGAGTTCACCATCAACAGCCGCAACATCATGACAAAGGATTTCACTTGGACTACGACGCTTACCGGCACATGGGGCAAGGAGAAGATAGAAAGCCTGCCTGACGGTGACCTCGTATCAGAGAACCTCTTTATCGGACATCCTATCAACTCAATCTACGATTACAAATACCTGGGCATCTGGGGCACGGACACTCCGCAGGAAATACTTGATGCCTACGGCGTAAAGCCGGGATGGGTGAAGGTCGATACTAACGACAAGGACGGTGACGGAGGCGTGCATCCTTATGGAGAGGACGACCGCCAGATACTCGGCCACGAGAACCCTAACTGGATTTTGGGCTTGAACAACACGTTTACTTATAAGGGCTTCGACCTTACCGTCTACATCATGGGCCGCTTCGGGCAGACTATTTACAGCGACTTGCTCGGGCAGTATACGGCTAAATCAAGCATTACGCAGAACCAAATATCCGGCGTTGACTACTGGACGGAGGACAACCAGGGGGCATATTACCCGCGTCCCGGTTCGGGTGACGACCAGAGCAATGGCATAACGGCGCTGCGCATATACGACGGCTCGTTCATCAAGATTAAGAACATCACGCTCGGCTATACCCTTCCGCAGGCAATCACGAGGCACGCGCTGATACAGAAGTGCCGCTTCTACTTCACTGCTTACAACCCGTGGATATTCTGCATGGAGAGCAAGCTCGACGGCACAGACCCTGAAATGGGTGGCTCTGACACGTTTCCGACGTACAAGCAGTTCGTGTTTGGTGTTAACTTGACGTTCTGACAAAGGTAAAAAAGTAAAGAAAGCAAGAATGTGGAGAGGCTGCAAGGCGTGGCTTCTGCCTCAAATACTATAAAACCAAGATTATGAAAAAGACCAAATTATTATATATGTCGGCGTTCATTGCCGGCACCTTGGGGCTGTCTTCGTGCTCATTAGAGGAAGACAATCCCGGAGGCTTCACCATGGAGGACCTGGCCGTAAGTTCGGAAGACTCATACAAGACAATCGTGAACAACTGCTATTTCGGCATGGAGCGTGCGTTTTACTGTTCAAAGAACTACATGGAGCTTACCGAAGCCGACACTGACCTGTGGACTTACCGTGCAAATATCAATTCAAGCTATACGGAATGGTTCTGGTTTTTTGCCGGCGGGTCGCCCAAGCTGACCTACACCAAGGACACTTGGGACAACATTTACGACGGCATCGGCAGCTGCAACCTGGCCATCACGCTTGCCGACAAGGCTCCCATCGAGACCGAGGAGCGGCGCAACTATTACGTGGCGCAGGCCAAGTTCATGCGAGCCATATACTATTTCAATGCAGTTGAGCTGTTCGGCGGGGCTACGATGATAACCGAACCGTCTGACGTGCCTAACTATGCTCCAGCCAAGTCGGACCCGATGACTATCTACCGTGAGATTATCATACCCGACCTGGAGTTTGCCGCAAAGTGGCTTGACAAGGGCACTGACGCCACGACGACCGAGCCTACAAAGAAAGCTGCGCTCGGTATGCTGGCCAAGGCTTGCCTGCAGACATACGAATACGGCACGACGGAGTATCTCCAGAGGGCGCTTGAGGCTGCCCAGACCTTGATAACCGACTGCGAGAACGGCGGCAGCGAGTACGGCGCATATATGTACCCGAACTATTCTGACGTCTTCGCCGACGCCAACAACTGGGAGAACAAGGAAGCCTTGTGGAAGCACAGGTTCTACGTCGGCGACGACGGCCACGGCTGTTCGAACGGTAACTACAAGACTAACCAGCTGAACGAGAAGTTCCTCTGCTGCCTCAGCCGCTTCGGAGCGCGCACCGACAACCAGGCTTCACGCATAACGTGGGAGGGAAGCATCGAGGGCATCTTCATGCCCACGCAGCACCTGCTCAACCTTTTTGTGCAGGACGACGGCACGCTTGACCCGCGCTTCCACGCCTCGTTCTCGACGCAATGGAACGCTAACCAGGACTATGAATGGAGCGATGACGACGTTGCCAACTACGACAAGGACGGGAGCGTAAAGGGTAAAAAGCTCGCCGTGGGCGACCTCGCGATAAGGATAGCCATGCCGCAGGATGCCGACTATGGCCAGCTCGTGGCCCAGAAGGCTTCGCTGCCTTACCTGCTGGTTGACTACAAGGACGTGTACGACGACCAGAACCGCAACGTCAAGATGACGCTTAACGGCAAGGAGAACCTTTACCGCTACTTCTACCCGTCGCTCAACAAGCACAACAGCGCGAAGTTCTACGTCGTGAGCGAGTCAAACCGCCGCAACGCCAACCTCAACGCCACGTTCATGATGCGTATGTCTGAGGTGTACCTCATTGCCGCCGAGGCTGACCTTTACCTTAACGGCGGGGGCAACGCTGCCGGATACATCAACAAGGTGAGGACGCGCGCCGGGGCTAAACCGTTCACCGGGACGCCTACCGCACGTGACATCCTCGACGAGCGTGGGCGCGAGCTCTGCGGTGAATACTGCCGCTTCTATGACCTGAAGCGCATGGGCCTGCTCAAGGACGCCTCTTACCTGAGCGAGACGCACCCCGACCTGGCCCAGTATTTCAACGCGAATTACGTGCTGAAGCCCTATCCGCTTGACTTCATCAACTCTATCAGCAACGGTGCCGAGTACCAGAACCCGGGCTATTAAGCCTGTTCCGTGTTCTTCGTGACGGGGATTTGTCCCCGAGCCTTGGCAACCATTTGCCTATATAAGGAAGGCCTGTCACTCTCCGTTACGGAGTCTGGCAGGCCTTTCTTGTATTTGTACGCAAATGGGCAAGGCCCTTTGCGTGTCGTTGTATGTGTCTTGCCGTATCGTGAAAGGATACCTTTCGCCTTGCGAAAAGGCATCTTTTGCGGCATAAAAGGACACCTTTTGCAGGGTGTTTGATAACCTGCTGTGGGTCAGCGGCTTACGTGACGGGCAAAAACAAAGGGCGGACGCCGTTTGAAGCGTCCGCCCTTCAGTTGTTATTGGGGTTGGTGTCAATATTCCGTCTTGTCCTCCTTTGCCGCCCATAGCTCGAAGGTCTTGATGGCCTCGTTGCGGAGCATGGCCTCGGAGGGCAGCTTGCGCTTGTCTTGCGGCAGGGCAAGCTCGTCGTAGATGAACGAGTCGTCGAAGCCGATGGCCTTGGCGTCGGCCTTCGTGTTGGCGTAATACACCTTGTCGAGCCTCGCCCAGTAGATTGCGCCGAGGCACATGGGGCAGGGTTCGCACGAGGTGAATATTTCGCAACCGGCGAGGTTGAACGTGCCCAGACGTTGCGCCGCGCTGCGTATTGCGCTCACTTCGGCGTGCGCCGTGGGGTCGTTGTTGGCCGTAACGCGGTTAACGCCCGTGGCTATAATCTCGCCACCGCGCGCTATGACGGCACCGAACGGCCCTCCGCCGTTGGCAACATTTTCCGTCGCGAGCCTTATGGCCTCGCGCATAAGCTGGTCGTTGGTCATGTTTACGGTTATGGGGTTATGCGGTTTTACGGTTATACGGTTGTTTTTACGGTCGTAAGGTTATGCGGTTTTACGGTGAGGGGTGCGGTTTTTACGGTTATGCGGTTGTGTGGTTTGCGGTTCAAAGGTTATGGAGTTAGGGGGCTTTACGGTTTCGTCACCGGTAATACGGCTTCCGTATAACCTTAAAACCGTATAACCTTACGACCGTAAAAACAACCGTATGACCGTAAATATAGCCTTAAAACCTCATAACCGCACAACCGTATAACCGTAAAAATTAAAATTCCGCGTTCTTCGGTGTCCTCGGGAACGGTATTACGTCGCGTATGTTCTGCATACCCGTGACGAAGAGGATGAGCCTCTCGAAGCCCAGGCCGAAGCCGCCGTGGGGGCAAGTGCCGTACTTGCGCGTGTCGAGATACCACCACATATCCTTCATCGGGATGTTGCGCTCGTTGATTTCGCCCATCAGCTTGTCATAGTTCTCCTCGCGGACGCTGCCGCCGATGATTTCGCCGATTTGCGGGAACAGCACGTCCGTGCCCTGCACAGTCTTGCCGTCGTCGTTGATTTTCATGTAGAACGCCTTGATTTCCTTCGGGTAGCCGGTCATGATTACGGGCTTCTTGAAGTGGTGCTCAACCAAGTAGCGCTCGTGCTCGCTGGCCAAGTCCATGCCCCACGACACGGGGAACTCAAACTTGTGGCCGGCCTTCACGGCCTCCTCGAGTATGCGTATGCCCTCGGTATATTCCAGGCGCACGAACTGTTCGCCTACAACCGAGTTGAGGCGGGCCAGCAGCGTCTTGTCAATCATCTTGTTGAGGAACTCCAAGTCGTCCTTGCAGTTGTCCAAGGCCCACTGCACGCAATACTTGATGAAGTCCTCCTCGAGGTCCATAAGGTCGTCGAGGTCTATGAATGCGACCTCCGGCTCAATCATCCAGAACTCCGCCAGGTGGCGCGGCGTGTTGGAGTTCTCGGCGCGGAACGTCGGGCCGAACGTGTAGATTGCGCCCAGTGCGGTAGCCCCGAGCTCGCCCTCAAGCTGTCCGCTGACGGTCAGCGACGTCTGCTTCCCGAAGAAGTCGTCGTCGTAAAGTATCTTGCCGTCCTCGCCCTTCTTCAGGTCGTAGAGGTTCTTCGTGGTCACCTGGAACATCTGCCCGGCACCCTCGCAGTCGCTTGCGGTGATGAGCGGCGTGTGGAAATAGAAGAAGCCGTGGTCGTGGAAGTATTTGTGTATGGCGATGGCCATGTTGTGGCGTATGCGCATCACGGCCCCGAATGTGTTTGTGCGCAGGCGCAGGTGGGCGTACTGGCGCATATACTCGAAGCTCTGGCCTTTCTTCTGCATCGGGTAGTCGCCGCCGCAGAGGCCGTAAACCTCCAGCTCGCGGCATTGCAGCTCTACGCTCTGTCCGGCTCCCTGGCTCTCCACCAGTTCGCCGTTCACGTTGATGCACGCCCCTGTAGTTATCTGTTTGAGGGTCTCCGCGTCGAATTTCGACGGGTCAACCACCACCTGCACGTTCTTGATTGTAGAGCCGTCGTTCAGCGCGATGAAGTCTACCGACTTGCTGCTGCGGTGGGTACGCACCCATCCGCGCACGTTTACCATGGCCCCGAAGTCTGTGCGGCCAAGCACGTCTACGACTTTTGTTCTCTTGATTTTCTCCATAATTATTCTTTGCTAAATTGATAATTGAAAATTGAGAATGGACAATTATGATTGCCTTTCGTCCTGAATGTTGTCCAATCTGCGGCGGTAATCATAATTTTCCATTCTCATTCATCAATTCTCCATTTACTATATTCTTTATTCGAACGCTCCCATGCGCAGCATATCGACCTCTTTTTCCGTGAGGAAACGCCAGTCGCCGCGGCGCAGGTTCTTCTTTGTCAGGCCGGCAAAGAGCACGCGGTCGAGCTTCACCACCCTGTATCCGAGGTGCTCGAAGATGCGGCGCACGATGCGGTTCTTGCCGCTGTGTATTTCAATTCCCACCTGGCTCTTGTCCGTCGGGCTTGCATACTCTATGGCGTCGGCGTGGATTTCGCCGTCGTCGAGCGTGATGCCGGTGGCTATTTGCTGCATATCGTTGGCGGTGACGTTCTTGTCAAGGAAGACGTGGTACACCTTCTTCTTCAGGAATTGGGGGTGAGTCAGCTTGCTGGCGAGGTCGCCGTCGTTGGTGAGCAGCAACACTCCGGTGGTGTTCCTGTCAAGTCTTCCTACGGGGTAGATGCGCTCCGGGCAGGCGTTCTTCACCAGGTCCATCACCGTCTTGCGCTGTTGCGGGTCGTCGCTGGTGGTCACTGTGTCCTTAGGTTTGTTGAGGAGGACGTACACTTTCTTCTCCATCTTGACCGGTTGGTCGTGGAATTTCACCTCGTCGGTGCGCAAAACCTTCGTTCCAAGCTCGGTCACCACCTTGCCGTTCACCGTCACCACTCCTGCCTGTATGTACTCGTCAGCCTCTCGGCGGCTGCAAATTCCGGCGTTGGCGAGGAACTTGTTGAGGCGCACGGGTATTGTCGGGTCTATGTGTTCTTCCTTGTACTCGATGCGCTTCTTCATGCTATACTTGGCATTCGGGTCGTAGTCGGCCGTGCGCTGGCGGTATCCGCCCTGGCGGTTGTATCCCCCTTGGCGCGGCTGTCCGTACTGGTTGCGCTGGTATCCGCCGCGGTTGTATCCTCCTTGGCGCGGCTGGTATCCGCCTTCTCCTTGCCCGGCATTGTAGCGCGGACGGTATCCCGTCTGCGGACGCTGGCCGTATTGCTGCTGGCGTGGTTGGTAACCGCCCTCCGTATCCTTGCCGTAGCGCGGGCGGTATCCCGTCTGCGGGCGCTGTCCGTACTGTGTTTGGCGCGGCTGGTAGCCCTCTTCGCCTTCCTTGTTGTAGTGCGGACGGTAGCCCTGTTGGCGTGGCTGGTAGCCCTGTCGCGGCTGGTAGCCGCCTTGACGTGGCTGGTATCCACCTTCGCCTTGGCCGGCGTTGTAGCGCGGGCGGTAGGCGTGTTGTCCTGTGCCTTGCTGTTGGAGGCCTGTGCCGAAGCCTTCGGGACGGAAGCCTCCGTCGTCTTTGTTGTAACTCCTGTTTGGCGTATAGGCCCGCTGCACACGTATCCTGGGGCGCATAGGCCTGTCGCCTCTTTGATTGTTAAAGCCTTCAGTCTGCTTGTAGCCCTCACGGCTGCCTTCGTTTTGTCCGGCAGACAAATTCTCGTTCTTGTTTTCCAGTTCTTCTGACATAATTGTTTTTTGTTAATGCCTCACGGCGGTTAATACTTCAATTTAGAA
Organism: uncultured Prevotella sp.; assembly: GCA_944319815.1. Lineage (GTDB taxonomy): Bacteria > Bacteroidota > Bacteroidia > Bacteroidales > Bacteroidaceae > Prevotella. Next base: position 10,021 of record CALUEX010000028.1, read on the forward strand.
TTGAGAATTGAATAATTGAGAATTATGATTACCTTCTTTGTCTGCGGACAAGGTGTAAGCAACAAGGCAAATCATAATTTTCAATTCTAAATCATCAATTATCAATTAAGTTACATTCCCGTATAATTATGCGGCGTGATGGCCATCAGTTCGGCTTTCACGCTGTCGCTAACGTTAAGTCCGTTGATAAATTCGTGTATTGTCTCCTCCGTCATCTTCTTGTTTGTGCGCGTCAAGGCCTTCAGCGCCTCGTAGGGGTGGGGGTAAGCCTCGCGGCGGAGGATTGTCTGTATGGCCTCGGCCACTACTGCCCACATATCGTCAAGGTCGGCGTTGAGCTTCTCCTCGTTGAGGATGAGCTTGCGAAGTCCCTTCAGAGTGCTCTGCATGGCTATCATGCCGTGGCCCAAGGGCACGCCGACGTTGCGCAGGACGGTTGAGTCGGTGAGGTCGCGTTGCAGTCGGCTTACGGGCAGTTTGGCCGCAAGGAACTGCAGTATTGCGTTAGCAATGCCGAGGTTGCCCTCGCTGTTCTCGAAGTCGATGGGGTTCACCTTGTGGGGCATCGCGCTTGAACCAACCTCGCCGGCCTTGATTTTCTGCTTGAAGTATTCCATCGAGATGTACATCCAGAAGTCGCGGTCGAGGTCGATTATTATGGTGTTCAGTCGGCGCAGTGCGTCGAATATTGCGCCGAGGTTGTCGTAGTTGCTGATTTGTGTGGTCCACTGTTCGCGCTCAAGACCGAGCTTTTCGCTTACGAACTTGTTGCCGAAGGCGCGCCAGTCGTATGCCGGATAGGCTACGTGGTGTGCGTTGTAGTTGCCCGTTGCGCCGCCGAACTTGGCTGTTATGGGGCACTCCTCAAGCTGCTTGAGCTGCTCGGTCAGGCGGTAGACGAAGACCATTACCTCCTTGCCCAGCCTCGTGGGCGATGCCGGTTGGCCGTGGGTCTTGGCCAGCATGGGCACGTCTTTCCACTCGTCGGCATAGTCCTGGAGTTGCTGGATGAGCTCTTTCAGCAGGGGGATGTACACCTCGTGCAGGGCCTCCTTGATTGAAAGGGGCACCGAGGTGTTGTTGATGTCCTGCGAGGTGAGGCCGAAGTGTATGAACTCCTTGTACTTGTCGAGCCCTCCGATGGCGTCGAACTGCTCCTTGATGTAGTATTCCACGGCCTTTACGTCGTGGTTGGTCACGCCCTCGATTTCCTTCACGCGGGCGGCCCCGGCCTCGTCAAACTTCGCGTAGATGTCGCGCAGGCGCGGGGCCAGCGACAGGTCGAAGTCCTTTAGCTGCGGCAGGGGAAGCTCGCAAAGGGCTATGAAATATTCAATCTCCACACGTATGCGGTAACGTATGAGTGCATATTCAGAGAAATAGTCGGCAAGCGATGCCGTTTTTGGCCTATATCGCCCGTCAATCGGGGATATGGCCGTAAGCAAATCAAGATTCATAAATATAATACGTATTAACGGCTGCAAAATTAATAATTTTAATTGATTCGCGCGCGCTCATGCGTGATAAATATTCGTTGCATAATGCTTTTTTATCTAATATCAACCATCTGCGGCGGCGTGGCGCGAGGCCGTCCGTGGTTTTTTCAGCGTGTGGTTATGGCCAGTGGCGTAACTTTTTGACGTTCAACAGGTTACGGACGATGCCGCAAAAGGTGCCCTTTTACGGTACAAAATGCCACCTTTTACGGCCCGAAAGGATACCTCTTGCTGTGCGAAAGGGCACCTCTTGCGCGGCGTGCGCCCGTGTGCCGCCGGGCCGTAGGCCATGGCTAATGGGCCGACATCCTTGAAAACACGTTGATGGTAACCACCCCGGCAATGATAAGCAACAGGCCGATGACGGCCGGGAGGTCGGGCACCTGCTTGAACATCACCATGCCCGCAACGGTGACCAGCACGATGCCCACGGCTGACCACACCGCGTAGGCCACGCCGATTGGGATGGTGCGCAGCGACAGGCTTAGCAGGTAGAACGCCGCGGCGTAACCTATGACGACGACAACCGACGGCAACGGGCGCGTGAACTGTTCCGACATCTTCAGTGCGGTGGTGGCCATTGTCTCGGCGATTATGGCCAAAGCCAGGTAGAGATAGTTGTTCATGTTGTTGGGGTTTTGATGTTTTTTAGGCGTAAAGGTATGGAAAAATAAGTTTATCGGCAAATTCCCGTTGCGTGCGCGGAGGACGCTTTTAAGAGAATTTAACCGTGCGCCCGCGCGATTTCGGTAAAAGTCTTAGGTTATGACGCCGATTTTTCGTAAGTTTGCGGATGCGCAACGCTGCGCTTGAACTACCGTATAACACGATAAACCGTCATGCCATGTTAGCAAAACAACTGTCAGTGTTCCTTGAGAACAAGTCGGGCCAGCTCACCGAGGTTGCCGCCGTGCTGGGCCGCGCGGGCGTAAACCTCTCGGCGATGAGCATAGCCGACAACTCCGATTTCGGCATCCTGCGCTGCATAGTGTCTGACCCCGAGGCCGCCAAGAAGGCCCTCGAGGCCGCAAACTTCACCGTCCGCGTGAGCGACGTCATAGGCTTCACCTGCCCGAACACGAGCGGCGCCCTCGCCGTCGTGCTTGAATACCTGTCAGAAAAAGGGGTGTTCATCGAATATATGTACTCGTTCGCCTGTGGCGACGTTGCCCACATAGTCATACGCCCCACGGACCTTGAGGCCTGCGAGCGCATCCTGGCTGCGAAAAAGGTTGACCTTCTTGCCGCCAGCGAGCTTTACCGTCTCTGACGGATGGTCGCGCCCCGGGGTGGCACTGTTGCCCGGCTGCGTGTCGGCGTGTGCCCCGTGTGCCGGCCTGTGGCGTGCCCGTGAGCCTGGCGGAGCGGCTTTTTAGGCCCGTCAAGGCCGCTTTTCGCACTTTTTTTGATGAAAAATGAAAAAAGTGGCGATAAAATTTGGAAGTTTAATCAAAATGCCATACCTTTGCACTCGCTTTCAACAAGCAAGGGCGTTTAGCTCAGTTGGTTTAGAGCATCTGCCTTACAAGCAGAGGGTCGGGGGTTCGACTCCCTCAACGCCCACGGTAAGCCTCGCTGTCTGTTACGGTCGGCGAGGTTTTTTCGTATGCCTGTTAGTGAGTCGTCAGCCGTCAGCTTTTCGTGCCAGGTATGCCTACGGATATTGAAAGGGCGCATCCCGCAAATGCAGGGTGCGCCCTTTCGGCGTTATTTGGGATATCCGCGTATTCAGTCCGGGGGCGTCAGTCAAGCTGCGCCAATGCCTGTTTCAGGTCGTCAATGATGTCGTCGGCGTCCTCGATGCCAACCGACAGGCGGATTAGGTCGGGCGCAATGCCGGCCTCGCGCAGCTGCTCGTCACTCAGCTGGCGGTGCGTATGGCTGGCAGGGTGGAGCACGCACGAGCGAGCGTCGGCCACGTGCGTGGCTATGTTGACGAGCTTCAGCGAGTCCATGAACTTAACCGCTGTGTCGCGGTCGCCCTTCAGTCCGAGCGACATTACGCCGCACGAACCGTTCGGCAGGTACTTCTTGCCCAGCTCATAGTATTCGTCGCCCTCCAGTCCGCAGTAGTGAACCCACGCCACGTGCGGGTCGGCGGCCAGGAACTCGGCCACGCGCTGTGCGTTGTCGCAGTGCTTCCGCACGCGCAGGTGGAGCGTTTCCAGTCCGAGGTTGAGCAGGAACGAGTTGAAGGGAGACGGCACGGCGCCGAGGTCGCGCTGCAGTTGCGCCACTAACTTGGTGGTGTATGCCATCCGGCCGAACGCCTTGCTGTATGTCAGTCCGTGGTAACTCTCGTCGGGAGTGGTAAGTCCGGGGAACTTGGCAGCGTGCGCTTCCCAGTCGAACTTGCCGCCGTCAACCACGCATCCGCCTACCTGTGTAGCGTGTCCGTCCATGTATTTCGTGGTGGAGTGGGTCACGATGTCGCAGCCGAACTCGAACGGGCGGCAGTTCACCGGCGTGGCGAACGTGTTGTCAACGATGAGCGGCACGCCGTTGCTGTGTGCTATTCTGGCGAACTTCTCGATGTCGAGCACCTTGCATCCGGGGTTTGATATAGTCTCGCCGAACAGGGCTTTCGTGTTCGGGCGGAAGGCCTTTTGTATCTCCTCCTCGCTCGCTTCGGGGTTTACGAAGGTGCATTCGATGCCAAGTTTCTTCATCGTCACGCCGAACAGGTTGTACGTTCCGCCGTAGATTTCGTTGGAAGCCACGATGTGGTCGCCGGCCTCGCAGATGTTGAACACTGCGTAGAAGTTGGCTGCCTGGCCCGAAGACGTCAGCGTGGCGGCCACGCCTCCCTCAAGGGCGGCTATCTTTTGGGCCACGGCGTCGCTTGTCGGGTTTTGCAGGCGGGTGTAGAAATAGCCTTCCTTCTTCAGGTCGAAGAGCATCCCCATCTCGTCGCTGTCGTCATACTTGAATGTCGTGCTCTGCACTATCGGCGGCTGCACGGGCTCGCCGTTCTTCGGTTTCCACCCTCCGCGCACGCACAGGGTGGCCGTCTTAAGTTTCTTTTCCATTGTCAGTTGCTTATGTCTTGTTATGTGCCGTGGGTGCGCCGCAGTGTCAGCCGGCGCGCCGCAACATGGCTGCAAAGGTAAATAATAATTGTGACAAAAAGCAAACTGATTTGCTTAAAATGTGTTTATTTGTGTAGAATGTCGGCTTGCAAACTGTAAAATGTCAGTGTTCCCGTGCTAAAACCGTGATATTTTTCAATGCAGTTTTGGCCTGTTGGCGACACGTGTCGCCATTCCTCTTGTAACGTCCTGGTATTCAATGCGTTGCAAAAGGACACCTTTTGTACTCTAAAACGTGCCTTTTTACAAGGTGAAACGTGCCCTTTTACATCGCCGTTTGGCGTCGGTCGCAATTTTATATGGTAAAATTTTATGTTTACCAATTTTATGCTTACCTTTGTAAAGTTGATATACCTAAACAATTTGCGCCGGACAAGGCTATGCTGGATGCCGGCCGTATCAGTGCCAGTCCGATGGAAAAGGCTTGTGTGCATGGGTAAGTAAACACGCCGACAGCATTGTATGTGGGGAACTGTAATCCGATAAAGTCTGCTTGTCCGGTTTAAATCTTTGTGTATATGTCGCTATTGGATAGGATAAAAAGCGATTTGGACACCGATGGCCGGACTGGCGTCGGCGTCAGCGGAAGCGTGCACACGTCAGATAGGAAGGCACGTTATGCTTTCGTAGACGTTGAGGTAGGCATTGGTGACCGTAAAATCCATGATATAGGAGCCTTGCGTTATGATGGCGCTATATATCACAAGGCATCCAAGGATGGGCTTCTTGAGTTTCTGGAAGGCGTAGATTATATATGCGGGCACAACATTGTGCACCACGATGCGCATTACCTGTTTGGCGGCATACCCTCACGCTGGGTCTTGGTTGATACGCTTTACTTGTCTCCTTTGATATTTCCCGAACGTCCTTATCATAGGCTGGTGAAGGACGACAAACTGGTAGTTGAACAAGTAAACAACCCTATAAACGACTGCGAGAAGGCAAGAGACCTTTTGATGGACGAAATGGCGCATTGGCAGGCATTGCCTTATGCCAAGCGCCTGATATTCACGTCGTTGTTGAAAGGCCGTGACGAGTTTGACGGTTTCCTTGAAATGGTTGGTGCCGAAAGTTCAATCTGGGACTTGCCGGGGGTGATAGGCAGCTTTTATAAAGGACGGATTTGTGAAAACGCTGACCTCGGCAGCCTCATACAGCAGTATCCTTGTGAACTGGCTTATGCGTTGGCTTTGATTGATACGGTAGAGCGTAGCTCGATAACTCCGGGTTGGGTACTCCATAACTTTCCCGGGGTGGAATACGTAATGAAGCTGCTTCGCCAAACACATTGCGAGGGCGGTTGTGGCTATTGTAGGATTAATCTGGAGGTACGGCACAGTCTTAAGGAAATATTCGGATACGAACAATTCCGAACATATAATGGAGAACCGCTCCAAGAAATGGCCGCAAAAGCTGCGGTTGAAGGCAAATCTCTGTTGGCCATATTCCCGACCGGAGGCGGCAAGTCGCTTACATTCCAGTTGCCGGCCATCATGGAAGGCCGTTCGGTGCATGGGCTTACAGTCATAATATCCCCGTTGCAGTCGTTGATGAAAGACCAGGTTGACACCCTTGCAGAGCGTGGCATAACTGACGCGGTGACCATCAACGGCCTGTTAGACCCGATTACTCGTGCTTTGGCGATACAAAGGGTAAGGGACGGAGAGGCCTCGCTTCTTTATATAGCCCCAGAGATGTTGCGTTCGAAGACTTTGGAGCGTATCCTTGATGTACGCCACGTGGTGCGTTTTGTGATAGACGAGGCTCATTGCTTCTCGTCATGGGGGCAAGATTTTCGTGTCGATTATTTGTATATCGGTAAGTTCATACGCGAATACCAGAAAAGGAAAGGATGCCGTGAGCCAATTCCCGTGTCGTGTTTCACGGCTACGGCCAAGCAGAAAGTTGTGCAGGATATTTGTGATTATTTTAGGCAGACGCTGGGACTTGAACTTGAACTTTTCGCATCGACGGCTTCAAGGACCAATCTGCATTATTCGGTAATCCATGCGGAAACGGATGAAGAAAAATATTCAAGGCTGAGGGAGCTTGTGGCTGGGTCTGATTGCCCGACCATAGTCTATGTGTCGCGCACAAAACGCACAAAAGAACTTGCTGAAAAGCTGACTCGTGACGGTTTCATGGCATTGCCTTTCAACGGTAAGATGGATGCTGACGGTAAGATAGCCAGTCAAGACGCTTTTATGTCTGACCGCGTGCGCATTATTGTGGCTACGTCGGCTTTCGGCATGGGGGTGGACAAGAGCGACGTTGGCCTTGTTGTGCATTATGACATATCCGATTCATTAGAGAACTATGTCCAGGAAGCCGGGCGCGCAGGTCGCGACCCGGAGCTTAATGCCCGTTGCTACGTGCTTTATTGTGACAACGACCTGAATAAGCATTTCATGCTGCTGAACCAGACAAAGCTGAGCATAAGTGAGATACAACAGGTGTGGAAGGCAGTAAAAAACCTTACTAAACAACGTATGCGAGTGTGTTGCTCCGCGTTGGAGATAGCCCGTATGGCCGGATGGGACGATTCGGTGGCAGATGTGGAGACCCGCGTGAGGACTGCTTTAGCGACGTTGGAGCAAAGTGGTTATGTCGAGAGAGGCAACAACGTGCCGCACGTATATGCTACAGGTATAACTGTAAAGGATATGGATGAGGCACGGATTCGCATATCCAATTCGCTGCTGTTTGGCAGCGACGATATGGAGAAAGCTGTTAGGGTAATCAAATCGCTCATTTCACGTAAGTATATAGCCAAGGCACGGGACTCGGAGGCCGAATCGCGTGTAGACTACCTTGCCGACATATTGGGCATGACAAAAAAGGAGGTTATATCCGTTGTTGACAGAATGCGGCAGGAAGGTATCCTTGCCGATAGCCGTGACATATCCGCATACCTTGCGGATGCCGGTGATTCGGCGCGCAAGTCACAAGGCCTTTTAGAGCGTTTCGCGAGGCTTGAGAAATATATACTCAGCCATATTCCCGATACTGCGTTGCGAATATCATGCAAACAGCTTAACGATAATGCGGTAAAAGACGGCGTTACAACGTCGAAAGAAAAGGATATACGAACGTTACTTTATTTCCTTACTGTCAAGGGTTACATATACAAAAAAGAAGATGCGGCCCACAACATAGAACTTGTCCGCCGGGCTGGTTGGGAAACAGTAATGAGACGGTTTGAGAAACGAGTTGAGATAAGCCGCTTTACCGTGGAGTGGCTTTACGGGCTTGCTGCCGGTGCGAAACGAAAGACTGGAACGCAGGGAGATGCAGCCGTACAGTTTTCTATAGTAGAACTTCTTAAATCGATACAATCAAGTCAACGCTCTTTGTTCAGCCAATGCGACAGCCTTGAGTTGGAAGATGTGGAGGAAGCTCTCCTGTACTTGTCAAAAATCGGTGCGCTTAAACTTGAAGGCGGTTTCCTTGTTATTTATAATGCGATGGATATAAAGCGTATAAAGGATAACAAGTCAAGGTTCAGGATGGATGATTACCGTATGCTGAATGAGTTTTACAAGCAGAAAATCCAGCAGATACATATCGTTGGAGAATACGCGAATTTGATGGTCAGGGACTATGATGCAGCCTTGCGTTATGTTGCAGATTATTTTCAAATGGACTATAAGAAGTTCATCTCAAAATATTTTAAAGGTGAAAGGGCTGACGAGATACAGCGCAACCTTACCCCGCAGAAGTACAATCAGCTGTTCAAGTCGTTGTCTAAGAGGCAGATGGAGATAATTTCAGACAAAGAGTCGCGTTGTATAGTCGTTGCCGCCGGCCCCGGCAGTGGGAAGACGCTTGTGCTGGTACATAAACTGGCGTCGCTCCTTTTGCTTGAGGATGTGAAACATGAACAGCTGCTTATGCTTACATTTTCACGTGCAGCGGCTACGGAGTTTGAGCAGCGACTTATGGATTTGATAGGGAATGCAGCACACTTTGTGGAAATAAAAACTTTTCATTCGTACTGTTTTGACCTCTTGGGCAGAATTGGAAATCTTGAGGATGCAAGGAACGTTGTTGCAAAGGCTGCCGAGATGATAAACCGGGGAGAGGTAGAGCCAAATAAGATAGGCAAAACGGTGCTTGTAATAGATGAAGCTCAGGACTTGGGAGAAGATGAATTTGCCTTGGTGAGGGCTCTCATGTCTGTCAATGAGGAAATGCGCGTGATAGCGGTTGGCGACGACGACCAGAACATATATGATTTCCGTGGTTCTGATTCCAACTATATGCAGATGCTGGCAGATGGTAAGGAGAATAGCCGGTTTGTTGAAATGACGGAGAATTATCGGAGTGCACGCCACATAGTTGACTTCGCCAACGAATTTGCACTTAATATTCGTGGCCGTATGAAGGCCATGCCGATTATTTCGATGAACAAGGAGGACGGTAGAGTGGAGGTCGTTTATTATAAGTCAATGTTTATGTACCGGCCTTTGGTTGAGGATTTGGTAAGGCATAGGGAGAGCGGCACATCGTGCGTGTTGACACAGACGAATGAGGAAGCTGCCGTTCTTATGGCCATGTTGCGGCATGAAGGCGTAAATTGCAAACAGGTGCAGTCGTTGGACGGGTTTAGTTTTTGGAATTTGGCAGAGATGCGGAGCTTCATTAAATATATAGACAAGAGGGTAGGTGCTCCGCTTATTACTGATGAACTTTGGGAAAACGCGAAACAAGTAATGTTCAATATTTATGCGAAAAGCCAGAGCTTAGAGTATGTAAAGCGTTGTATAAGGACATTTGAACTCGTAAATAAAGTGAAGTATGTCAGTGATTTCAAGGAATTTGTATTTGAATCTTCAGTGGAAGACTTTTGCGACGTTTCTGGAACTGACGTCGTGATTTCAACTATTCACAAGTCAAAGGGACATGAGTTTGACAATGTCTATATGCTTATTTCCGATAAATATTATAAAGACAATAACCTTATGCGACGGTATTATGTCGGGATAACGCGCGCTAAGAAACGACTGTTTATCCATACAAACAGTGCTGTTTTCAGCCACATGAATACTGATAGATATGTCACTGACGAAAGAGAATATTTTTTGCCGAATGAGATTTTGCTACAACTTTCACATAAAGATGTTTATCTCGAGTATTTCAAGAATATCAAGCGTGAGGTGCTCTCATTGAGAGGGGGCGATTTATTGGAATATAGAAATTCATTTTTATATAATCCATCAACCAATAGACCTGTAGCGAAGCTGTCAATGAAAATGCTTAATACGCTGGCAGAATGGAATAAAAAAGGATATGAAGTCAAGTCGGCCAATGTTCGTTTTATTGTCGCTTGGAAGTCTAAAGATGCACCGAAAGAGGAACCAGAGACAGCCGTATTATTGGCAGATATGCTTTTGTCTTTATGATTTTTTTGCATTTATGTAGTTTCTACATATTTTTTTGTTATGTGTTTTTTCATGCACAAAACGCCCTTCGTATTGATTATTACAAAAATATTTCAAGATTTCAGGTTGTTTTCAGAATTGCCGTCTACATTTGCATCAAGAACGGCGCACGGTCGGCAGGACCGGCTGGAGGCGTCGGGCTGGATGAATATAAACCATTAAAACGATAAGATTTATGAAGACCATTGAACTTTTGAAATTGACATTGGCGTGTGCCCTTGGTGTGTTTGTGTTTGCCTCGTGCAGCGATGACGATGATGACAACGTGAGCGTGCCTGACAACGTACAGGCGGCCTTTGAGCAGAAATACGCCGGCGTGACCCGCGTAAGCTGGGAACGTGAGGACGGCGGATATATGGTGGCCGAGTTCATGGACGGCGGCCGCGAGCATGATGCTTGGTTCACGCAGGGCGGCGAGTGGATGATGACCGAGGTAGACCATGCCCGCAACCTGCAGAACCTGCCACAGGCGGTGCAGGACGGATATGCCGCCACGCGCTATGCGCAGGAGGGATGGCGCGTTGAAGACATCGACGAGATACAGCGTCCGGGGTATGAAACTATCTATAAGATAGAGGTGGAGAAGGCCGGGCAGCCTGATTATGACCTGTATTTCGACATGAACGGCGCGTTGTTCCGTGAGGTGGCAGACGGTGACGACGACCGTAACGAGGGGCTTGTAGGCGGCAGCTTGCCGGCAGAGGTGCAGCAGTTTGTCGATGCAAACTTCCCCGGCGCAAGGGTGTCCGACTTCGACCGCGAGCGTGGTGGGTATGAGCTTGAGCTGATTTACGGCGGCAGGAGCGTAGAGGTTGTGTTCGACGATGCGTACAACTGGGTGCGCACTTCCACCGACTTGAGGCGCGACATACCGGCAAACGTCAGCCAGGCTGTCAACGCCCAGTATCCCGGCAAGCGCATAGACGACTGCGACTATGTTGAGACAGCCGACGGCGAGAAGTATTACCTGGTAGACCTTGACAATTACAACATGGACCTTAAGGTGACGCCCGACGGCGTGATAACCGAGACTCCAGACTATTAATGACACTGACACGCGGCAGGCGGAAGCACGGCAGACGGCTTCCGCCTGCTTTTGTTTTCGTCCTTCTGCAACCCGTTGACGGTCAGTATGTTTGCGATATGCCTCCTTTCAGCCTCTAAAAGGTGGCATATCGCGTTGCAAAAGGTGCCCTTTCGGGAGGCAAAAGGTGGCCTCTTGCGAAACTGTTTGTCATCCCATGCCATAAAAAATGCCGCAGATTGCGCCTTTTTCGGATATTTTACGTAAATTTGCAAGTGTTATGTGAATACCTTGATAACAAACGGAGAAAATGCCCATGGCCACAAAAACACTTTTATCCAGGTTGAAAGAACTTTACAATTATTACCGGTACGGACCGATAGCGACATGGCGCGAGGTGTTTGTGCTTGTCCTTGCAGACCTGCCACTGCTGGTAGTCCTGCCGTTGCTGGCCGACGCCTGGTGGCTATGGTGCGTGGCCTTCGCACTGTGGCCGTTTGTGGCAATAATGCTTTTCTGCCTTTACCGTGAAAGAAAAATGAAACAAAATGCAGACAGATATGAGTGAAAACACACCGCAACAGTGGAGCAAGTTCTACTTGAAGGACGTGACGTTCATGAACCTCATGACGCGGCGCATCTTCAACGTGCTCATCGTGGCCAACCCTTACGACGCTTTCATGCTGGAAGACGACGGCCGGGTTGACGAAAAAATCTTCAACGAATACACCGAGCTCGGGATGCGTTACCCGCCCACCTTCACCCAGGTAAGTACCACGGAGGAGGCTGCCGACGTGCTTGCCTCTACGAGCATAGACCTCGTAATCTGTATGCCGGGCAACGCGGACAACGACGCCTTCACCGTGGCGCGCGGCATAAAGGACCAGTTCCCTGACATTCCGTGCGTCGTGCTTACCCCATTCTCCCACGGCATCACGCGCCGCATGGAGAATGAGGATTTGTCAATCTTCGACTACGTGTTCTGCTGGCTGGGCAACACCAACCTCATAATGTCTATCATAAAGCTCATCGAGGACAAGATGAACATAGAGCACGACATAGCCGAGGCAGGCGTCCAGATGATACTCTTGGTCGAAGACAGCATCCGCTTCTACTCGTCGCTGCTGCCGATGCTCTACGGTTACATCCTCGCACAGAGCCAACATTTCTCTACCGAGGCACTGAATCCGCACAGCGCGGCGCTCCGTATGAGGGGCAGGCCTAAGGTGGTGCTGGCCAGGACGTATGAGGAGGCCATGGAACTGTACGACAAATATGCCGACAACACGCTCGGCGTAATATCCGACTGCCGCTTCCCGAAGGGAGGGGAGAAGGACGCCGAGGCCGGCCTGAAGCTCTTGCGGGCAATCCGCGAGCGCAACGAGTACGTGCCGTTAATCCTCCAGAGCAGCGAATACGAGAACAAGGCGAAGGCCGAGGCCGAGCATTTCCACTTCATCGACAAGAACTCCAAGGCCATGAGCATCGACCTGCGCGACGTCATGGCGGAGCACATGGGGTTCGGCGACTTCATCTTCCGTGACCCGAAGACACACGCCGAGGTGATGCGTGTGCGCACCTTGAAGGAGTTGCAGGACAACGTCTTCAAGATACCTTACGACTCGATGCTCTACCACATATCGCGTAACCACATGAGCCGGTGGCTCTGCGCAAGGGCAATCTTCCCCGTGTCGGAGTTCCTGAAGACCGTGACGTGGCACAAGTTGCAGGACGTTGACCTGCACCGTAAAATCATTTTCGACGCCATTGTGCAGTATCGCCACATGAAGAACATCGGCGTCGTGGCCGTGTTCGACCGCGGCAAGTTCGACCGCTACGCCCATTTCGCCCGAATAGGCGACGGCTCCTTGGGCGGCAAAGGGCGCGGACTGGCCTTCCTCGACAATATAATCAAGAAGCATCCGGAGTTCAACCAGTATGAGGGGGCATCCGTTTCAATCCCCAAGACGGTTGTGCTTTGCACCGATGTGTTCGACCAATTCATGGAGCGCAACGACCTTTATAAGATAGCCTTGAGCGATGCCGACGACGAGGAAATATTAAAGCACTTCCTCAAGGCGCAGCTCCCGGACAAGTATATTGCCGACTTCTTCACCTTCTTCGAGGCCACCAACAGGCCAATCGCTATCCGTTCGTCGAGCCTCCTGGAAGACTCCCACTACCAGCCGTTCGCCGGCATCTACTCTACTTACATGATACCGCGCCTTGACGACAAGTACCAGATGCTCCAGATGCTTGCCGCCGCCATAAAGAGCGTGTACGCCTCGGTGTACTACAAGGACTCTAAGGCCTACATGACGGCCACGAGAAACGTCATCGACCAGGAGAAGATGGCCGTCATCTTGCAGGAAGTCGTGGGGGCGGAGCACGGCGACCGGTACTATCCGAACATATCGGGCGTGCTGCGCTCAATCAATTATTACCCCATAGGCGACGAGACTTCGGAGGAGGGCATAGCAAGCCTTGCCCTCGGCCTTGGCAAGTATATCGTGGACGGAGGGCAGACGCTGCGCGTCAGTCCGTACCATCCTACGCAGGTATTGCAGACCAGCGAGATGGAGACTGCGCTCAGGCAGACGCAGACGCAGTTCTATGCGTTGGACATGAAGGACGTCGGCACCGACTTCAGGGTTGACGACGGGTTCAACATCCTGAAGCTGAAGGTGAAAGACGCCGAGGCCGACGGCACGCTAAATTACATCTCATCGACCTACGACCCGTATGACCAGGTAATACGCGACGGCTATTATGAGGGCGGAAGGAAGGTCATCTCGTTCTGCGGCGTGTTGCAACAAAACGTGTTCCCGCTGCCCGAACTGATGCAGATGGCCATGAAATACGGTGCCGAGGGGATGAAGCGCCCAGTCGAGATAGAGTTTGCCTGCAACCTGAACGCCGACCGCACGGGCGAGTTCTACCTCCTGCAGATGCGTCCCATCGTTGACAGCAAGCAAGTGCTTGACGAGGACTTGGCCTCGATTGACGACTCCAAGTGCCTCCTGCGCTCGCACAACTCGCTTGGGCACGGCATCAGCGAAGACGTGGTTGACGTGGTTTATATCAAGACGGACGACAACTTTACCGCATCGAACAATCCGCGCATAGCCGACGAGGTGGAGCGGATGAACCGCAAGTTCGTGGCCGAAGGCAAGAACTACGTGCTCGTAGGGCCGGGCCGATGGGGGTCGAGCGATTATTGGCTGGGCATCCCCGTGAAGTGGTCGCATATCAGTGCGGCGCGCGTGATAGTAGAAGCCGGGTTGAAGAATTACCGTGTAGACCCCAGCCAGGGCACCCACTTCTTCCAGAACCTGACAAGTTTCGGCGTGGGCTACTTTACGATTAACACCTACAAGGGCGACGGGATATACCAGAAGGAGCTTCTCGACGCCATGCCGGCGGTGGACGAGACCAAGTACGTCCGCCACGTCCGTTTCAGCCGTCCGCTTAAAATCATGATGGACGGGATGAAGCAGGAGGGGGTAGTTCTTCTTCCTGAGGAATAAGGAAATTAACAATCGGTAGTTAAAGTAGTTAAAGAAGTTATCGCTCCCTACGGTCGCTAAGTAGTTAAAGTCAATAGCTTTTTCTTTTAGGAGTTAAGGAGTAATGAAGTCAAGGAGTTAAGGCAATAGCCTTTTATACGGCTGTTTAACTCTTAATCGTTGGCTCAGCTGGCGGCGGTTTGAGATAGCTTTGTAATCCGTTGACGGTCAGCGAGTTAGTAAAAGGGCACGTTTCGCATTGCGAAACGTGCCCTTTTGTCGTGTAATATGTGGCCTTTTGCGTCGTAATTCATGTCCTTTTACGGGTGCAAAAGGCCTTTGCGCGTTTTTGATATGGGTTTGCCTGGATTATCCGTTGCCGTGGCTTGTCATGCAACAGCCGTTCGGCGGTGCTTGCGCGACAGTCTTCTCAGCCACAGGTAGTAGCCCGTCAGTGGCAGGGACGCTCCCAACAACGCCGCCAAGAACCACAGTATGCGGGTGAAAAGGCCGCCGAACGAGCCTACGTGTACCGAGTAAATCCATCCGCGCAGCTTGCTCGCCGGCGGTGCGTCGTCGCTTTTCACCACCGAAGTGATGCGTCCCGAACGCTTGTCGAACGTGTACCTGTCGGCAGCGCGGCTGTTGCCTAATCCGCCGTGGCTCACGGATGCCGTGCCGTCGCCTACGGTGATAGACCCTGCATGGGGATTTGCCGCGCGCAGTCGGTTGTACACTTGTTGCCAGACGGCGTGCCCGGCCATGTCGCCGCCGCGCTGTTTCTGCTTGCCGTTGCGGTGCCGTGCGCCCCCGTCATCGCTTTTGTGGGCGTTGCTTCCGCCTCTGCCGGTAGTCGTTTCCACGCCGAAAGCGGCGTAGAAAGCCGAGCGATACCACGAGAACGACCATGTAAGTCCCGTAAGTGCCATGGCCAAAAGGAGTATTATGGCATACATACCGCCGGCCACGTGGAGGCTGTGCCAAAGCTGGAAGCCGCCCTTGCGCACGGTCAGCTTGAGGCTGTTGCGCAGCGCGCGGCGCGTTCTCGGCCACCAGATGACCATGCCCGACACTAACGCAACGATGAACATGATGGTCGATACGCCTACTATGATTTTGCCCCAGGCCGGTCTCCCCTCGGGCCGTCCGTCGTCGAGCAGCCAGCGGTGGAGCTTGAACATCGTGGCGAAAAACGCCGGGCGTTCCTGCCGCCCCTTTATTTCGCCCGTGTACTGGTCAACGTACACCGACGCGCGTCGTGGCTTTGAGAGGTTCACTTGGTAGGCCTCCGTCGGGTCGTCGCTCACCGTTACGCCCGTAACGCGCACGCCGTCGGGCAGCGTCCGCGCAACTTTTGCCGCCACGGCGTCAACGGGCAGCGGCACGTTGCCTACGTTCTCTACCTTGTATTTGTCCTTGGCCGACAGCAGTGTGAGTTCCTTCTCGAACACGAGCATTGCCCCCGAGAAGCACACGAGGGTGATTATGATGCCGAAAGGAACCGACAGCCAAAGGTGGATTTTCCTGAAAAAGTGTTTCATCTGTATGGGGTTATGCGGTTATAGGGTTGTGGGGTTATACGGTTTTACGGTTATGGGGATGTTGAGTTATGGGGTTATACGGTTTTAAGGTTATAAGGATATTGGGTTATGGGGTTTTACGGTTATAGGGATGTTGGGTTTTACGGTTGTAGGTTATAAAGGTTTGTATGGTTACAACCCTATAACTGCAGAACCTCACGACCTCATAACCCTATAACCTTAAAACCCCATAACCCAATATCCTTATAACCGTAAAACCGCATAACCTCACAACCGCAAAACCTTAATCAATTCTTCCTATTCCCGTCAGCGTTGTTGCGCCGTTGACGGTGAGCGCCTTCGTTGCCACGCCCGACTGCGGGTCAATCCTCCAAATGGCGGGATAGCCGCTCTCGGTGTTGACCGATACGTATGCGTAACCGTCCTCCATGTATGGCGTAGAGCCGAAGCCCGACACGTCAGAAGGCAGCCCCGTAACGGCGGTGAGCGTCTTGGCCGATGCGTTGAAGACGGCAAGCTGGTTGGCAGTCTTGGTGGACGCCGTGATGGGAGCGTCGTACATCAGGAACAGGAAGTTGTCGCCGCCGATGTACCAGCTGCGCTGAAGACCGTTCTGCGACAGCGTTTCGAGGTTGCAGTAATAGTCGTCGAAGTCCTCGGTCTGCGTGTTTATGCGCACGACGCCGGCCGGAAGCGTTGTCTGCTGGCGCGAGTCGCTCATCGTCTTGGCGTAACTGGGCGAAATGACGTAGACGTATTGTCCGTCGTCCGTGGCCCACACCATCTGGTAATACTGCGACTTGAAGCGTCCGCAGGCGTAACTTATCTTGTTGGTCTTCACGATTTTCTTCTCCTTCAGCGTGTTGTCCGTGAATATTGCCACCCAACACGAGTCGGGCCACTGCGTCCATTGCAGCTCGTCTTTCTCGTATCCGCTGCTGTTCGAGCCGCCGCTCTCGGTCTTGATGAGGTCCTCGTAGCCCGGGCGCACCCACTTGTATTGCGTCCGCTCGTCGTCGGTGAACTGCTGGCAGCCATAGCGCGACAGTCCCATCGGCACGGCCGCGCTGTATATTTTACGGCCAACCTGCTCAAGACCGGCCAGCGTCACGTACTCGCCATTGCCCAGGAAGTTCTCGCAGATGTAGTCCCTGTCGGTCACTACGCCCTCGCTTTCAGAGCTTGCAGTTTGGTTTGAGGTGAACGTTTCGTCGTCAAGTCAAGGTAAGAGATTTTCAGCACGTATGGGATATACCCCGTAACGGGGTCTGCCCAGTCAGGGTTTCCCTCACCGCTCGACGTCGTCATGATGTTGTCGTCATACAGTCCGTAGGTCGTGAAGCGCGTAACGTAATACTCGTTGGTGCGCTGCTCCAGTTCCTTGGTAGTGGGGTTACGCTCAAACGAGAACGTCGTTCCGGCCTCGCCCTGGTGGTAATTCAGGGCGTAAAGGTACTTGTTTGAGTGGAACACCCAGTAAGTTGCGCCGTCGTTGGCTATTCCTGACGCCGTTATTTCGCCGCTAAGAGAGGGCGCAGTGGTAAGGACGTTGGCCTCGGCGCTGGTGCTGTTCACCGTCGCGGCTATCACGTAAGGGTTTACGAGGATGTCAGAGCCAGTGCCTCCGCCGCCCGTATCGTCGTCGGAACATGATGTAAGTGACACGCCGGAGAGTGCGATTGCAGCCATTCCGGCAAAATGAAATAACTTCTTCATTGCTTGAATAATTGATGGTTTATGTTATACAAATAGGACAAATGGGGCCGATAAGCCCAATAAGGATAAGCTATTGGATTTTTAATTGTTAACTTTTAATTTTTCACTTCCCAAGGTTTACCCTCACTTTGCCGTAAAATGCGCGCCCGGCTTTTTGCAGGCTGAAGTTGTCGTAGAGATTTTCGTCGGTGAAGTTGCGGCACTCCAACGAGAAATTATACCGTCCGCGGCAGATGCTGTAGGTAAAAGTCAGGTTGTGCGAGAACTGCGTCGGTACCATGTACTCTGACAGGTTGACGGCACTGAGGCCGTCGGAGTAGTAACAGAAGCTGTGCAGATACTGGTTGTCGTAGGTCACCGTGAGCACGTTTCCTTCCCCGCCGAGGTCGTGCCAGTAAAAGTTTACGTCGCTGTCGGCAAACTGGTAGGGCACGTTAGGCATCCGCGAACCGTACACGGGGTTTGCAACGGTGGTGCTGCCGGTCATCATCCGCTCGTTGTCCTTTACGTCCATGTGGGTGAAGTTGCCGCCAATGCTTAGCCAACGGCTGAAGTTATAGCGCACGGAAACGTTGTAACCGGTGGTCTTCACCTTGCCGTAGTTCTCGTAATACGCACCCTCGCGGTTGCCGCTAAGGCTGGCGATGCTGCGCTGGATGTAGTCTTTCGTGTCGCGGTAGATGAAGCCTGCCTCGGCGTAGAGCGAGTGGAGGCCGAGCGTCTTCTGGTAACTCAAGTTGAGGTTTACGTTGTCGCTGTTCTCAGGGCGCAGCATTACGCTGCCCGTTTCGAGGTCTTCGTCGCCGAACATTTCCTCTATCGTCGGCAGGCGGTAAGCCTTTTCGTATGACAGTTTGGCTTGGAGTCCAGGCAAGATGAAGTAAGTTCCCGCCGCGCCGAAGCCCCATGAGTCGAGCGTGCGCGAGCGTCTTACGAAGTCGGATGCGTTCTCGTCGGTGGCCACAGGCCCTGCAACATACAGGCTGTAATACTTGCCGAAGACGGAAACGTTCCACTTTTCCGATGGCATCATGCGGTAAGACAGGCCCGCGATGTTCTTGCGCGACTCCTTGGCGATGGCCTCCGTCGTCTCCGTATTATATAATAAAGAGGTGTTCTCGCGGTGGAATGCGTTGAATACGTTGTTGAACGTAAGCGTGTGGGCGCGCGCAATGCGGTAGTTAAGCGTCACGGTAGCGTTCCAGTTGTCGTTGTCCGAACGTGTGAGCTGGTACGACTGTTCGCCGGCGTCGCTCTTTTTCTGCCGTTCCCCCAGCCAGTTATAGCGGTAGGTTGCGGTGTCAACGTTGGTTGTTGAGTTACGGTTGTAGTTGGCAGTGGCCACAAGGCTAAGCCCCTTCAGGAAGAGGTTGCGCTTAGAGTACTCGAAAGACGGCATGAGGGAGTGGCCGTGACGGTGCTTCTGTCCGAACACAGTCTTCTGCCTTACGCCCGTCTGTATCTCTTTGTACATATGCGAGTAGGTGAAGCCGAGCATGATGCGGTCGGCCCACGACAGGCCTGTGAAACCAGCTTTTGCCACAACGGCCTCGTTGTGGTACGTGTCGTTGAAGCGTTTTACGCGGCGCAGCGTCTTTGTGTCGAGCGCTCCCGTGGCAAAGTCGAGTATCGGGGCGTCAACGTAATAGTCGTTGTCGGAGTAGTTCTGGAAGGCGCTTATCTCGTAGGTAAAGCCGTTCTTGAACGCCTGCCCGAAGTTGACGTGCGACTTGTGGGTGTTGAACGAGCCGTATGAATACGCCGCGTCGAGAAACCACTCGCGCCGTTTCTTGTTGGTTACGATATTGATTACGCCGCCGATGGCATCCGTGCCGAAGCCTACGGGGACGACACCTTTATACACCTCTATGCGGTCGGCGAAGGTCACGGGGATGTTGTTCAGGCCGAACGAGCTGCCTACGCCTTCCTGCGGAACGCCGTCGATGAACACCTTTACGTGCTTGCCGCTGAAACCGTCGAGCATCAGGTTCATGTCGGAACCTACGCCGCCGCTCTCCCTCAGCTTAAGTCCGGGAGCCTTGGCGAGGGCTTCGCTAAGGCTCTTCGACGTGTTCAGCATATCCCGTGTGTCTATTGCCACGGCGTTGTAGGCCGAGTGCTTGACGCGGCTGACGCCCGCCGACACCACCGAGACCTCGCCCAGCTGTATGGCTTCCTCGCGTATTCGGACGTTCATCTTGAGGCGTTCGCCGGCGCGTAGGGTCACTTTCTTCTCCACGGTCTCGTAGCCTACGGCCGACACCACGAGCGTGTAGTCGCCGGCCGGGGCCTTTACGTGGTATAGCCCCTCGTCGTTCGTCGCGCTGCCGTAGCCCGTTCCTTTCAGTTGCACCGTGGCATAGCTTACCGCCTGTTCGTCATGTGATATTATGCGGCCCGAAATCATGCCTTCGTTCTTGCCTTGCGCGCAAACTGACACGGAGATAACCAACAGCGTCAGCAGCAGCGTTGTCTTCAATCTTTTTACCTTATGCATATAAAATTTTCTTGTCTTAGGGTTTTACGGCTGCAAAGTTGGGACTTTTCAGGGGAACGCACAATCGTTAAAAATAGGTATTTTTGAACATGAATGTTCGCAAAGCTACCATTCATTAGTAGTTAAAGGAGTTAAAGTAGTTAACGCTCGCTTCACTCGCTAAGGAGTTAAAGACAAATGCTTTTTTTCTTTAGGAGTTAAGGAGTTAGGGAATAAAGGAGTTAAGACATTAGCCTTTTTCATTCATTCCCCTCCCCTCGGGGAGGCTGGGAGGGGCTGTTTTTTTATCACGTTGATAACCAGCGGGTTTGTAAAAGGGCATCTTTTGCGCTGCGAAAGATGCCCTTTTACCGCTCGATATGTGCCCTTTTGCAACGCAATATGTGCCCTTTTGCAGGGCTGTCCGTGGCGGCAGGTGCCGCCAGTTGACCTTTCCTGAAATTAGTTGACAGTTATGTTGGTTAATAACAGTCTTTGTTTACAATATCAGGTGTTATTCCTTC
>CALUEX010000029.1 GCA_944319815.1 uncultured Prevotella sp.
TGCGGGAGAGTAGGATGCCGCCTTTTTTGACTCGGCCCCGCGAGGACATACCAATCCTCGCGGGGCTTTTTTTGTTTCCAGCTTTTGAATTTGTTTTGGTTCCCGCTTTTCCGTAGGCGTTCCTTTTTCCGTATTCCATAGGTCGTATTCCATAGGTGCTTGTTCCGTACTTTCCGCGTGGCGTGCCTCCGGCATGGCCTGGCATGGAGTCCCGGCGGGCGGGAAAACGGCCGCGTGTTCATGACATTACCCGGACGCTCAGACCGAGCGTCCCTACGGCAGGATGGGGACATCGTGGGGCATAGGGTGGGAACATGGCGGAGGGCATTGGGTGGCAATATGGCATGGAGATGGGGACATTGTCAAACAAAATGATAGTGAGTTTTTCTAATGAGCGAGTTTAGGCTAATTTAATTCGGCCTTGCCAATAAAAATGGCAAGGCCGAATTAAATTGTTTTACGTGTGCCTTATACCGAGGACACACGTGCTTTTTATGATGGCGTTTTTTGTGTCGCAGTTACAGTTCTCTTGCACCTTTGGGGTCAAGGATTTTGGCCAGGCCACCGGAGGCCGTTTCTTTGTAGAGTGACGGAATGTCGTGCCCTGTCTGTTTCATTACAGTGACGACCCTATCGAATGAAACGCGGTGGCTGCCGTCGGAGAAAGCCGAATAGAGGTTGGCGTCAAGTGCTCGTGTGGCGGCAAATGCATTCCTCTCTATGCATGGAATTTGCACGAGGCCGCACACGGGGTCGCACGTCATGCCGAGGTGGTGCTCAAGGCCCATTTCGGCGGCATATTCAATTTGTGACGGGCTGCCGCCGAACAGCTGGCACGCCGCTCCCGAGGCCATTGCGCACGCAACTCCTACTTCTCCTTGGCAACCTACGTCGGCGCCCGATATTGAAGCGTTCTGCTTGGCAATGTTCCCTATAAGTCCTGCCGTGGCTATGGCGTGCAATATGCGCGTGTCGTTGAAGTTATGTCCTTTCGCCAGGTGGTAGAGCACGGCCGGCAAAACCCCTGACGCACCGCAGGTCGGTGCCGTGACGATGGTGCCGCCCGAGGCATTCTCTTCGCTCACGGCCAGTGCGTATGCATATACCAGGCCGCGTGTCTGCAGCGACTGCTTGTAGCCTGATGCCTTCACGTAGTATGTCGGGGCCTTTCTTGCCAAGTTCAGCGGGCCGGGCAGCCTTCCCTCATGGTTAATGCCGCGCTCCACGGCGGCGCGCATCGTCTGCCACACCTCCATGAGGTAGTCCCAGATGCCGTCGTCCTCGCATTCGTCCACGTATTCCCAATAGCTCCGCCCCGTGTCTTCACACCATTTCATTATTTCCGTCATCGAGTTCATTTCGTACACTTCTTCAGTGTCGAACATATCCCCCGAAGCCTTGCCCTCCGACAGTGCGCCGCCACCGATGCTGTACACCGTCCATTCGTCCGTGACGCCGCCTCCCGCGTCGAGCGCGGTGAACTTCATCCCGTTAGGGTGGAACGGCAGGAACACCGTAGGCTGCCATATAATCTTCACCGGTGCGGTAGGCTCAAGCACCTCCTTTATTGCAGAGTCGGTCATGTGCCCCTTGCCCGTTGCCGCCAGGCTGCCGTAGAGCGTAACCTCAAACCCGGCAGCGTTGCCGTGCTTTTCCCTGAAAATCTTGGCCGCCTTCTGCGGCCCCATGGTGTGGCTGCTCGACGGCCCCTTACCTATCTTATATATATCCCTGAGTGATTTCATCTTTTACCTTTTATTATTAATACCACCTGCAAAGTTAGCTTAAAAAGTCGATAAAAACAAGGCCATGCTCCCATTTTATTCGCCTTGCCGTCCACGTGACTTGCCGTTTGCGTAAATCCCTGTATTACAGTCCTTTGCCCGTTCGTGGTCTTTTGCTTGGCAAAAGGCCACATTTCGGCGTGCAATCCATGGCCTTTCACTATGCAGGAGGTGGCCTTTCGACTTATAGAATATGAATGTCCGCAAACCGCCACCCGTAGGGACATAAATTCATCGTGTCCCTACGGGAGGGTGGGAATATGGTGGAGGATATTGGATGGCAACATGGCGGATGGCGAATGCCATTTTTTATTGGATTTTACGGGATGGAATTAAGAATGTCATGCGGCAGATTATACCGAACTCACATCAACAAAACGTACCTAAAAACAAGTTCTATAAAATGTCAAAACGGTTCCTGAATTTATCTTGTCCACACTGCGTGAAGTAGCATTTTAATGCTACGATATTTTCGCGTTTAATAAAATTGTTATAAATTTGCCTATGAAAAATGAGAAATCGCATTAAAAAAGCCTCATTGGAATGTTAAAATTATGCCTGTTAACTCAAATTAACTATTGCGTGTAACATATTTTTAAAGTAATTAGTAAATTTGCGTCAAAATATACGTTACCACGTTTGCGGCCATGCATATTGACGGCCGTTACGGTACGATGACAAAGAAGTATGGCCGTCGAGGCTACGCTACGGAAAACTACCTTAACGACAAAAGGCGGGCATCCTGCAAGAGGATAAGCCAACAGTATTTAATAACTAAAACAAACATCTATGACCAACAAATTCAGAAAAGCCTTATTGGCATCACTATTGTCGATGAGTGGCTTTGTGGCCTACGCCCAGAGCACCGTCACCGGCACCGTGAAAGACGCTAATGGCGAGCCGCTGATAGGAGTTACCGTCATGGCCGACGGCGAGGTCGGTGCCATAACCGACATCGACGGCAACTTCAGCATTCCCAACGCCACGTCGTCTACAAAGCTAACCGTATCTTACATCGGCTACCAAGAGCAGCAAGTCGCCGTCGGCAACCGCTCGCGCATCGACATCGTGATGCAGGAAGACAACCAGGCACTTGACGAAGTCGTAGTCGTAGGTTATGGCACGATGAAAAAGACCGACCTTACCGGTTCTATTTCTTCAGTCAATACCGACCAGCTCAACGCCAAGGGTGCGCCCTCGGTACTTGAGAATTTGCAAGGCTCCATCCCTGGTGTCAACATCACACAGACCACGGGACGTGCCGGCAACAGCTTTGATATAGAAATCCGCGGTAAGTCGTCTACCAATTCCGACCTTAAACCTCTTTACATTATTGACGGCGTGGCCTCTGAAGATATTGACTGGCTCAACCCGCAGGACATAGAGCGTATCGACGTCCTCAAGGACGCATCGTCTACTGCCATCTATGGTTCTCGCGCAACGGCCGGTGTCGTAATCGTAACGACCAAGAGCGGAACAACCGTAGGCGGAGTAAAGAGCAAGCCCACAATTAGTTACGACGGTTACTGGGGCTTCACCAAGGTTACCCGTATGCCTGACTTTATGGACGGCCAGCAGTTCTATGACTTCCGCTTCCGCAAGTTCTTGACCTATGCCGGAGGAGCTCTCACAAGCGGACGTCCCATTTACCAAATGGCTTCTAACACCACTTATAACCAGATGGCCATCCATAATGATGATACTGGCGAGTACCGTCTCCGTGCGTTGATGGAGAATGGCCAGACAGTTGACTGGCCCGACCTCATCACCGGCAGCGGCCATCAGCAGAACCATTATCTCGCCATAAGTGGTGCTACCGACCGTCTCAGCTACCACATGGGTGTCGGCTATTCAAGCGAGGACGGCATCTACGACGGCGACGAGCAGGACAAGTTCAACTTCAAGGGTAGCCTCGACGGCAAAATCAACAAGTACGTCAGTGCCGGTTTCAGCTTCAATCTCGCCCGTGTCAACCACGACTACGCCAGCGACAAGGGCGTGCAGTATGCTTACCGCCAGAACGTTTATTGCCAGCCTTACGATGCGGAGGGTAACATCAATCCTGCACCGGGCAACTATCTCGCTCTCGGGTCAACGTCAAACAACCAGTTCTCTGACCAACCCAGCCCGTTGCTCTATTTTGCTGACAACAACGAGGTGCGCAACCGCCAGACATGGCGTGCCCTCGGCAACGTTTACCTGCAAATCAATCCCGTAAAGGGCTTGACCATAAAGTCAACGTTCTCGCCCAGCTACACATATTACCGTGAAGGATATTTCTATGACGCTCCCGTTTTCGACGATGGTGACACCAACGTGGCAACGAAGGAGACCGATAAGCAGTTTGACTGGACGTGGGACAATATGGTGACATACGACAACTTCTTCGGTAAGGACCATCACCTCAACGTCATGGGACTTTTCTCCATGATGCACACCGATGTCGAAAACCAGTTCCTCGCCTACACAGGCGTGCTTGACGGCACCCTGTGGTGGAATCTCGCCAGCGGCACATATATGGCCTCGTCAGGTGACTACGGCGACTCAGGCAACTCTTACACCGAGAACAGCATGGTATCTTATGCCCTGCGTGCCAACTACACCTTCAAGGAGCGTTATATGCTGACGGCCTCTGTCCGTTGGGACGGTTCGTCACGCTTCCGCAAGGGCAACCGCTGGGGCTCGTTCCCCTCTGTGGCCGTTGCATGGCGTCTTTCAGAGGAGCCTTTCATGGTGAAGGCGCGCAAGTGGTTGTCTAACGCCAAGCTCCGCCTCTCTTACGGTGTCACGGGTAACAACTCTGGTATCGGCGATTATGCTACGCAGGTTATCGTTGGCGGCCCCTCCTATTACCCCTTCGGCTCTACTTACCTCCAGGGCTTCTATCCTAACGGTATCGTCAACGCCGACCTCCAGTGGGAACGCTCCCACGAGTTCAACGTAGGTCTCGACTTCGGCTTCTTCGACGAGCGCATCCGCGGTTCTGTCGATTGGTACAGCAAGACCTCCAAGGACCTTCTCTTTGAAGTTCCCCTTCCCCTTGAGGCCGGTGGCACATTTATGACTACCAACGTGGGTTCTGTACGCAACCAAGGTGTCGAGGTCTCTCTTACCACTGAGAACATCCGCACCAAGGATTGGCGCTGGACGACCACCTTCACATTCACTCACAACAAGAACGAGGTGCGTGAAATTAACGGTGTAGGCGGCAACCTTATTACGGGCGAGGAAGATGGCAACCTTTTCATCGGCGAGACGTTCAACAACTTCTACGGCTTCGAGTGGGACGGCATCGTCAGCGACCGCATGATGACCGTGCCCGATAACCAGGTGGCCAAGGACAACGGTTTCACGCCAGGTACGCAGGTCAAGGAATACGACTACTATTACAAGTGCTATCAGTGGGCTGAGGGTATGCCTATCATCGTTGACCGCAACGGCGACGGTTCGTTTACCGATGACGACAAGCGCATATACAACACCGACCCGAAGTGGTCTGGCAGCTTCTCTACCACCCTCTCTTACAAGGGTTGGGACCTCTCTGCCTCTCTTTACACAAAGCAGGGTATGTGGGTCAACTCGGCCTTCTACGGCGAATATCTCGACTACAGCCAGCGCGGGCGTACACGTCTTGTTGTTGACAACTACATCCCTGCAGGTACGCTTATCGATTGCGACGGCGTAAATCCTGACGGCACATACATCAATCCTGTTTACCAGGAGCGCACCCACTACGGCAGCTATCCGTTCCCGAACTACGGCGGAAACAACGGTTTCGCCTCTACGAGCAACTGGATTAGCGGCGACGGTGCAGCGGCTGTAAACAAGTATGCCGACGCCTCTTACGTTAAGGTTAAGCACATCACCCTTGGCTACACCTTCCCCAAGAAGTGGACCGAGAAGTTCGGGTGCTCTTACCTCCGCCTCTATTGCACGGTGACCAACCCGTTCGTATGGACAGACTATAAGGGCTTCGACCCCGAATGGGCAAGCGCCGACCTCGACCAGGACGGCCCCAGCACCATCACCTGCCAGTTTGGAGCAAACATAAAGTTCTAACCAATCATTATTATTACGACAATGAAGAAACTAATCAATATAGCTTTTGTTGCCGCCATCGCGGCGGGAGCCGGAACTCTTACCGGCTGCTCCGACTTCCTTGATGCGGAAAACAAGACAAACATCAACTCCAACGAATATTTCCAGACGGAGGAAGGTATCGAGGGGCTGCGCACTTACACTTACTCGCTGCTCAAGCCGCTCGTATCGTCGGTTGACCTTTACGAGCGCGGAACCGACCTCTATGCCGGTGTCCACGGAGAGAACCTCGGCGAGCTGAGTATGTACACGTTTACGCCGCAGTCGGGTACAATCTCTGATTATTACACCAACGCTTATTCGTTCATCAACAATGCCAACTACATGGTCGAGATGGCCGGCGACAACGGCACCGTAGCGGCTGAAGGCAAGTTCCTGCGCTGTTATGGTTACTACCTGCTCACGCAGCAGTTCGGGGCCGTGCCTTACGTCACATGGTTCATCGAGACCCCGGAGCGCAATTATCCGCGCACACCGTTGTCAGAGCTTTACCCGGCGCTTATTTCCGAGCTTGAGGGTATAATGAACGATGCCAACCTCCCGGCCGAGCCACAGGCTGCCGACGGCTATGGCCGCGTAAGCCAGCGCGCCGTAAAGGCCCTGCTCGCGAAAATCTGCCTTGCCGCAGGTTGGGACTTGGGCACTACGCTCGATGATGCCGTCACCGGTGCTTACACAATTACCGACCGTTCTTACTTCGAGCTTGCAGCCCAGTATGCCGATGCTGCCATTGCAGGGCAAGGGCTGACGATGACTTTCGAGGAGAAGTGGGCACCGGCTAACGAGGATGCCAACAACGAGACCATTTTCGCCGTGCAGTACGACCGTAACGGTTTCCCTGGCAACCTAAGCGAGGGTGGCCACGGGTTACAGAACCAAATTGGCGGCTATTATGGCCAGCCTAACTCTACGGGCGAGAAGTATTGCGGACGTTCGGGTATGTCGGCCAAGGCCATATATCTTTGGGGCGAGGGCGACGCTCGTTTCGATGCCACGTTCATGACGACGATGTACAACTATAACGGCACGTGGGGCACGTCTGGCTATTATGCTTATTATAACGGCTCCAACCTTGGCACAATGCCTATTGCCTTCCGCTATTTCCCCTTCTATGTTACCGAGGCCGAGGCCGAGGCTGAGTTTGCCGCAAATCCTTCGAGGTACCAGAGAGGCGATAACGTCAACGCCGTTTATGCTTACATCATGTCTGACCCCGTCGTGAGGTATTCGTTCCGTTCCGACGGTACGTGGACTAAGGACAATCCGTCTTACAGTGAGTGCTGCTCGGGTCTTAACTTCCCTGCCACGGTCAAGAAGTTCGACGACCCCGAGACTGCACAGGAAAATACCAACACCACCAATGGTTATCGTGACATCGTGCTGCTCCATTTGAGCGATATGTACCTCACGGCTGCCGAGGCTTATCTCATGGCCGGAAACACAGCTACGGCACTTGCCCGCGTCAACAGCGTTCGTGACCGTTCTAACGCCGGGCATCTCAATGCCTTCTCTGATTACCAGCATGAGTACACCGTGCCGGCAACGTTCGGTGCTATTACAGACCTTGACGTCATCCTTGACGAGAAGGCACGCGAGGAGTACGGCGAGAGTGGCCGTTGGCTCGACTTGCGCCGCACGCGCCAGCTCGTTCGCTACAACGTGGCGTTCAACGCTGACGTTCCGTCGGTTGCCAACATGAGCAACGCTCAGGGTGAAATCAAGTGGTATCGTCCTATACCTGCCGAGGAGATGGGCAATAACACAGCCCTGACCGATGCCGACCAGAACCCTGGCTATTAATAGTGAATATTGAAAAATAAAACGAACAATAGAAACACGAAACAGACATGAAAAAGATATTGTATCCTTTATTTATGGCTCTCGCCCTCGGCTTCAGCTTTGCTGCGTGTGACGATGACGACGACAACGGAGATGCCGGCTTCGCCAACACTCCTGAAATCGATGCCGCTGGGGTTTATGCCGGTACAATGTCATACGTCCAGGACGGCATGACGGACACTCTTTATGCCGCTGGAACTTTGACAATTACGCCGACAGATTCGGCTTACTGTGCCGACATCACATACGACTGCTCCGGCGACGTGACATATAACGGCACGTCGGTGGCAAATATCGCCCATGACAATGACGGCTTCGCCTTCTGGAACACTTCTACGTCAAACGGCTTGGGCGCAGCTTTCACGGGTCGCATTGACGGTGGCGGCAACGTAGAGTCGTCGTTCGACCTTAACGTAAGGTCTGGACGCAACCAGTACACCTATCACTACAAGTTCGTAGGACGTAAACAATAATTTGATTTTCAAGGTGCGCCGGAGCTAGGCGTTTCGGCGCACTTAATTAAACAACTTAGGCATTCCTTTTAATGCAACATATTTTTATTAATTAATTATTTAAAAATTACCATTATGAAGAAAATGTTACTTAGCGCGGCCTTAGTTATGGCTGCATTGTCTGCTAACGCACAAGGTGAACTTTGCGTGTTCAATGGATCTTCACTCGGCCTTAATGCTGATGCTGTAACTCCTGTAGCTGCAGGAACTGAAATCGCAAGCTCAGCAAGTGTTAAGGCTACGATAAAGTTTGATGACAGTTACAAGTTAGTCAACATGAAGGCAGGTAGCTTCATTATTAACGGTGAAGAAGTTTCTATACCTGAAGGTTCGGC
The DNA here is from genome assembly GCA_944319815.1 of uncultured Prevotella sp. Classification (GTDB taxonomy): domain Bacteria; phylum Bacteroidota; class Bacteroidia; order Bacteroidales; family Bacteroidaceae; genus Prevotella. The sequence goes on from CALUEX010000029.1 coordinate 8,569, forward strand.
TATTCAGGGAAATGGCAACGGTAAGGGCGATTGCGCAACGTCAACCAATTTCGCCGCACAAGGCGGTGCCGGCTGTGTTTATGAGTTTGCTCCCACACAGACGGGTTATCTTTACCTGATGATTTCAGCATCAGCCAACAAGCAGTATGTCGTTTATGAAAACGAGTTGAGCCGTATGCCGTACATCTATGCTTCAGAGGACGTTACGGATGTTGTTCCCGATGTAAGCGTTTTCGCTTATGACATGATGAATCTTGAAGGTGCGACATATTATGATGAAACAGTTTCAGATTATTATGTTACTGAAGACTACACCATAAACAAGGTGTTTGATATTTTGGGCATAACAGGTTATGAGAAGTCTGACGGTAACGGTATCCTCAAGTTTAAGGTTTATGCCGACCAGACATATCAGGCAATGGCAGTAGGCTCTAAGATGTCTATCGGCGGCTTCTACTTTGACACGACAGGCGACGCCACTATCACGACAACCAACGGCAACACCCTGCTTGAGGCTGGCCAAGTTCCCGGCAATGGTGGCGGTACAGGCATCGCAGGTGTAGAGGTTAAGGATGAGGTTGACGCCAACGCTCCCGTTTACAACATTGCCGGCCAGCGCGTAAACAAGAACGCCAAGGGCTTGGTTATTGTTAACGGCAAGAAGGTTCTCCGCAAGTAATCGGACTAACCAGACACATCTAAATACGAAAGGGGGTGCGCCGACTGAGGTGCGCCCCCTTTTTGTTTCTTGCCTGAATGTGAGATGCCTGTGATGGATAAGGCGCTCGTACCGGCTTTGTGCCAATCCCTACGAGTGGGTATGAAAATAAAAGTCCGTTTCAGTCGCTTTTATTTTGCATTTCGCTCAACTTGCACTATCTTTGCATAAATGATGGGCTTGAAGCGGATACTTGTGTGGCTGTGGCGTATACGCCGTTGCCGTGGCTTCGGGGTGCAGTCGCCGTGGGCTTACGGTATGGTGCGTTACGTCATCAACGAGCATTGGCCGTATTATGCATACGAGCCGTTGCGGCGAACTTTTCCCGGTGTCGACGCCGTGACGCGGCGGCTGTGTGAGCTTTGTCTGCGCCTGGCTAATAGGGTGAGGCCGTCGGCGGCGTTGCTGCATGGTGTTGACGGTCGGGTGTTCGGCTCTTATGTCACGGCCGGCTGCCGATGTACGGCGTGTTGTAGTGATGTAGGCGAGTGTGCGCGGAAGTACGATGGCGGGGCCGTCATGGCCGTCATTGCTCCGGGGCAGGGTTTCGCCGATGCTTACGGCAGTGTGGTGAAGATGGCCGCGGACGGGTCGGCGGTAATTCTCGTAGGCATCCACGGCGACAAGGCCATGCGCAGGTTGTGGCGCGAGGTTGTGGCGCGGCAGGAGGGTGTAGTGACGTTTGACTTGTATTATTGCGGCCTTGTGTGCTTCGACGCGAAGCGGTACAAGCAGAATTATATAATTAACTTTTAACCATTTACGGCTATGAAAATAACAAAGGTGTATACCAAGACGGGCGACGAGGGTACGACCAGTTTGGTGGGAGGCGTCAGGGTGAAGAAGACAAACTCGCGCATAGAGGCCTATGGCACGGTGGATGAACTTAGCGCCGACCTCGGGCTGTTGGCGTCGTTCATGAAGGACGGCCCTGACAAGAACATTGTTTACGGCATACAGCGCAACTTGTTCACGGTATGTTCGTATCTTGCCACGGACAAGACGAAGACGCAGCTGGCACCGTCGTACACGCTCGACCCTGCGGAAGTGGAGGCGCTCGAAAAGGAGATTGACAAAATCCTTGCAGAGATACCGCAGCAGACGGGCTTTATCCTGCCGGGCGGTTCGCACGTGGCGGCTTACGCCCACGTCTGCCGCACGGTGTGCCGCCGGGCTGAGCGGCGCATATTCTTCCTTGCCGAGAGCACCGAACTCGACCCCGAAGTGCTGCAGTACATGAACCGCTTGAGTGACTATCTGTTTGTGTTGGCGCGCAAATTAAACTTTATTGACGGTGTGAGAGAAAAAACATGGCAGAAATCTTGCAAATAAGAAAAAAAATATTACTTTTGCGCTCGATTAAAAAACACATTAATTAAAAACTTATCGGTTATGTATTGGACACTTGAATTAGCTTCAAAACTCGAAGACGCGCCGTGGCCCGCTACGAAGGATGAGCTGATTGACTATGCCATCCGTTCAGGCGCGCCCCTTGAAGTGCTGGAAAACCTGCAGGAGATAGAAGACGAGGGCGATGTATATGAAAGTATCGAGGATATATGGCCTGATTATCCGACAAAAGAGGATTTCCTGTTCAACGAGGACGAATATTAAAAGCATTTAAGGACTAAGGAGTAGGAGTTAAGAAATTATGCATTCGCAGTGTCCTGTGAGGCAGTTTTCTTAACTCTTATTCTGTTGTATTGGGGTGCTTAATTTTTTTATTTGTGCAATAAAAGCGGAAGGTCTGCGTTATAAAATCGTGCGGACACGTCTTTTCATAATAATATCTGCGTTGTTGCTCGCCGTCCCGAAGGCCGGCGCACAGTATGATGTGTCGTTCAGCCATTATTGGGACTTGGAGCCATATTATAATCCGGGCTCGATAGGCAAGGAACAGAAGTTGAACGTTGCCGCGGTGTACGCCTTGAGCTTTGCCGGTTTCGAGAATAATCCGAAATCAATGTATGTCGGTGCTGATATGCCTTTGTATTTCCTGAAAAACTACCATGGGGTGGGCATTTCGCTTCTCAATGACCAAATAGGCTTGTTCACGCATCAGCGTATAGCCTTGCAGTATGCTTATAAGCATCGCCTTTTTGGCGGCATGATAAGTGCCGGTGTACAGCTTGGCTTCCTTAGCGAGGGGTTTGACGGGTCGAAACTTGACGTTGAGGACTCGAGTGACCCTGCACTGACGTCGGCGGATGTCAACGGCAGCGCTTTTGACGTTGGCTTCGGCCTGTATTACACCCGCGGCCCGTGGTATGTAGGATTGTCGGCGCAACATATAACTTCGCCTCTCGTTGCGCTTGGCGAAACTAATGAATTGCAGATAGACCCTACGTTTTATTTGACCGGGGGATACAATATTAAACTAAGAAATCCGTTTCTATCTATACACCCGTCAGTGCTCGTGAAGTATGACGGGCTGGCATGGAGGGCCGATGTTTCAGGGCGTTTGGTCTATACAAACGACAAGAAAATGCTTTACGGCGGTGTGTCGTACAGCCCGACAAACTCTGTGACGGTGCTCGTAGGAGGCAATTTCCACGGCATACACATCGGTTACAGTTACGAGGTGTACACGTCGGCAATAAGTATTGGCAACGGCAGCCACGAGCTGTTCATCGGCTGCCAGACAAATATTAACCTTTTCAAGAAAGGAAAGAACAAACATAAAAGCGTGAGAATATTATAATGACGATATGAGGAAAACGAAATTCATAACGGCTTTTGCCATTGTGGCGCTGGTTACGCTTACCGGCTGTTTTGGAGGCCGGCTGTCGTCGTCGGGGCGCGGCGGCGAGGTCGTTGGCGTCAGTGGCAAAGGCTTCAATGAGCCAACGCCTTACGGTATGACGCTTATAAAGCGTGGATACCTGAAGATGGGGCTTGCGAAAGACGACAGCCTTTGGGGAAAGCATACGCCACAGAAGGAAATATCTGTTGACGGCTTCTGGATGGACGAGACTGAAGTTACTAATTCCGAGTACAAGCAGTTTGTGTTCTGGGTACGCGACTCAATCCTGCGTACACGCCTTGCTGACCCGGCTTACGGTGGCGACGAGACTTACATGATAACCGAGGACAAGAACGGCGACCCCGTGACGCCGCACCTCAACTGGAAAAAGTCTTTGCCGCGCAAGCCCAACGAGGATGAGCAGCGCGCAATAGAAAGCCTCTATGTCACAAATCCCGTGACGGGAGAGAAAATGCTTGACGCAAGCCAGATGAACTATCGTTATGAGGTTTATGATTATACGGCTGCCGCATTGCGACGCAATCGTCTCGACCCGACCCAGCGCAACCTTAACACCGACGTGCAGGTAAACCCGGACGAGGTGGTGATGATTTCAAAGGACACGGCTTACATTGACGATGAAGGGCGTATAGTTAGACAGACCATCGACCGCCCGCTCAGCGGCCCGTGGGACTTTCTTAACACTTACATCGTGAACATTTATCCTGACACGACGTGTTGGGTCAACGATTTTGTCAACTCTGACAACGAGGCGTATATGCGCCTGTATTTCAGCAGTCCCACTTACAACGACTATCCCGTAGTTGGAGTTACCTGGGAACAGGCTAACGCTTTCTGTGCCTGGCGTACTGATTATTTATTGAAGGGACTTGGCGGTGAGGCTCGCTACATCCAGCGTTACCGCTTGCCGACAGAGGCCGAGTGGGAATATGCTGCCCGTGGCAAGGATGGCACAGAGTTCCCTTGGGAACAAGGTGACGTCAAGAACGAGGATGGATGCTTCTATGCCAATTTCAAGCCGGAGCGAGGCAACTATACGGAGGACGGTAACCTTATCACGAGCCGTGTCGGACTGTTCTCGTCTAATTCGAACGGCCTGTTTGACATGGCCGGTAATGTGGCCGAGTGGACGAGCACAACATATACCGAAGCCGGTATTGATGCGATGAACGACTTGAACCCTGAGCTGAAATATAACGCAGCCAAGGAAGACCCTTATCGGTTGAAAAAGAAAAGCGTCCGCGGTGGTTCGTGGAAAGACCCAGAGTCATATATACGTTCGGCGTGGCGCACGTGGGAATACCAGAACCAGCCACGCAGCTACATCGGCTTCCGCTGCGTAAGGAGCCTGGCAAGTACAACAAGCACTAAACAAAAAGGAAAGAAGAGGAAATAATGACTGAATACAGCAAATACAACATCGTCTACCGCCTACAGAAATGGCTGGACAGCGTGCCGGGACAAACGTTCCTGAATTACGCTTACAGCTGGGGCGCGTCTATAGTAATCCTTGGTACGTTGTTCAAACTGACCCATATGCCAGGAGCCAACATCATGCTCTATCTCGGTATGGGTACCGAGGTCATAGTGTTCTTCATTTCAGCGTTCGACCGTCCTTTCGATAAGACGGCGATAGGCAAGGATTTGCCCACGCACGTCGGCAACGAGGAGAGCGAGGATGAAGATGAAGTTGACACGGAGAGCCTTGAAGCCGGAACTGAGGCGGCAGGAATGGAGCAACAACCTCAAGTCGGAGTTGCCGTTCCGCAAGGCACGGTGGCTTACGTTGGGTTTGGCACGGGGCAACCTGTATCCGGAGGTATGCCTAATTCTGGTATGGAGCAAGGTGAAATGCCACAAGCTCGGCCCGATGCAGGGTCTTCGGAAGCCCAGTCAGGTATGGGTGCGGCGCCTGTGCAACCCGTCATAGCGGGACAAACTGTGCCAGGATGGGTATCGGCACAGCAACAAGTGTCGCCCGAGATGGAGGAAGCCACTTCGAATTATGTCGAGGAGCTCAAGAAACTCACGGATATGCTGGCGAAGGTTTCGGAGCAGAGCGCACGCCTGACACGCGACTCGGAGGAGATGGAAAACCTCAACCGCACTCTCACGGGTATCTGCAAGGTGTACGAGATGCAGCTTAAAGGTGCCAGTGCGCAAATCGGCACGATTGATGAAATCAACGAACAGTCGCGCAAGATGGCGGCGCAGATTGAACAGCTTAACAAGATTTACGCCCGGATGATTGAGGCCATGACCGTAAATATGCGTGCCACCACGACCAACGGGAACAACGCTGAAGTGTAATTAATAATGGCAATAAAGAAAAGACCGGTATCTCCACGCCAGAAGATGATTAACCTTATGTACGTCGTCTTGATGGCAATGCTTGCGCTCAACGTCTCTACGGAAGTGCTTGAGGGCTTTTCCATTGTTGAGGAGAGCCTGCAACGCACTACCAAGAATGCGTCTTCGGAGAATAATGCGCTCTATGGCGACTTCGAGGCGCAGATGAAGGCGAACCCGCAGAAGGTGAAAGCCTGGTTCGAGAAGGCCACAGCCGTGAAGCGCATGAGCGACTCGTTGTTCAACTTCGCGCAGGAGCTGAAGGTGGCAATCGTGAAAGAGGCTGACGGGGAAGACGGTGACGTACTTAACATAGAGCGCAAGGACGACCTTGAGGCGGCCAACCAGGTGATGCTTGCTCCGGGCAAAGGCAAGGGCAAGCAGTTGTTCGACGCCATCAACTCGTTTCGTGAACGCATATTGGCGATGGTTACTGACGAGCGCCAAAAAGCCATAATAGCAAGTAACCTGACCACTACGTTGCCCAAGAATGCGAAAACGATGGGCAAGAACTGGCAGGAATATATGTTTGAGGATATGCCCGTTGCAGCCGCCGTGACGCTCCTGTCGAAGTTGCAGAGCGACATCCGTTACGCGGAAGGCGAGGTGCTGCATACCCTCGTGGCAAATATCGACATGAAGGACATCCGCGTCAACCAGTTGAGCGCATTCGTCATACCGAACTCACAGACAATCGTGCGCGGCGACAAGTTCTCTGCGCAAATCGTCATGGCTGCAATCGACACCACGCAGCAGCCGCAGATTTATATAGGTGGAAGGCACGTGAACCTGCGCAACAACACTTACGAAGTAGTTACCAGTCGCACGGGCGACTTCAACCTTACGGGTTACATAACGATGATGAACGGCAGCGGCGACGTCATCCGCCGTGATTTTTCCCAGAAATATACAGTTGTTGACCCAAGTGCCACGGTTTCGGCAGACCTCATGAACGTACTCTATGCCGGCTACAGCAATCCTATCAGTATAAGCATTCCCGGCGTTCCGCTCAACAAGGTGTCGGCAACGATGACCGGAGGCTCGCTCCAGCCTGTAGGGCCGGGCAAGTATATCGCGCGTCCCACGGCCGTAGGCCAGGATGTTACAATCAATGTGCTGTCGTTGCAGACGGGCACGGCCCGCCAGGTTGGAGGCTTCACCTTCAAGGTGCGCAAGTTGCCAGACCCGACGCCTTACATCCAGATTGGCGACAATCGTTTCCGTACAGGCGGCCTTGCCAAGGCTTCGCTTATGTCGGCTGGCGGCATTAAGGCTGCCATTGATGACGGCCTGTTGGACATCCCGTTCCGTGTGCTGAGTTTCGAGGCCGTCTTCTATGACAATATGGGTAATGCCGTGCCGATGGTGTCTGACGGTGACGCTTTCACCCAACGCCAGCGCGAGACGTTCCGCAGGTTGGCACGCAACAAGCGTTTCTATATCACCCGTATCAATGCCGTAGGCCCTGACGGAATAAGGCGCACGTTGCCGACGTCGATGGAGATTATAGTAAAATAAGTGTAAGAATAAAGTTAATAGAATATGACCGATTTCTTGTTTCCACAAGCTATATTGCATATTAAGGAGAAGCGTTGCCGCTCGTTGCTGCGTTGCCTTGCGGTGGCGTTGTTGGCGCTTGTGTGCGCTGTTGAGTCAGCTCATGCTCAGCCAGCGGCGCGACGCCGGCAGCAGCAACAGCAGAATGCGTCCAATGCCCAGAGCCTAACCACACGTGCGCAAATATCATATCCCGTGGCGGCCAAGATGTCAGAGGACGTCGTTTGGCGTCGTGACGTCTACAGGGAAATAATACTTGAGGAGGATGCCAACGCGCCGCTGTACTACCCCGTAGAGCCGGTTGGTTCGCAGATGAACCTGTTTACCTACCTGTTCAAGTTGATGATGCGTGGCTCAGTCAAGGCTTACGAGTACCGTCTCGACGGCAACGAGGTGTTCACTGACTCTGCCGAGGTGAAACGTATGGCGTTTCTCGATAATTACCACATCTATTACGAACGCAGCAACCGTGGCGTGCGCATCGACGACAGCGACATACCCTCAAGCGAGGTGAAGTCATACTACATAAAGGAGAGTGCCTATTACGACCAAGCGTCGGCCACGTTCCACGTCAAGCCGATAGCCCTGTGCCCGGTCTTGTGGCGTACCGACGACTTCGGTGACGGTGAGCAGAAGTATCCCTTGTTCTGGGTCAAGTATGACGACGCCGCGCCATACCTCAGCAAGCAGGTCGTCATGACGAGCAACTACAACAATGCCGCCACGATGAGCATGGACGACTACTTCACGCAGAATATGTACAAAGGCAAGATTTACAAGACTACCAATATGCTCGGACGCACCCTTGCACAGTATTGTCCCACCGACTCGGCCATGGCCAAGGAGCAGAAGCGCATCGAGGACGAGATTGCCGCTTTCGAGAAGAACATCTGGGGCGACCAGGCACGCAAGGACTCTCTTGACAGCATAGCCAAGGCCGACGTGAAGGATAAGAAGGGCAAGAAAGCAAAGCGCAACCGTCGCGCGTCATCGTCGGTTAAGAAGCGCCGCTCGTCGAGCAAGTCCTCTTCCGGCGGCTCGTCGGCAGCCCGTGTCACGGTGCGTCGCCAAAGACATTAGTCCAATTCACAATTCTTAATTCACAATTCATAATTGGCTGTACGGTTGGTGTGTGTAATTCGTGCTGGCGGCTTATGAATTGTGAATTAAGGATTTACAGTTAATAACCATCAACCATTAAAATTAAAAGCACATGAGAAAAATCTTTACTATCGTCGTCCTCGTGGCGGCAACGCTTGTGGCCATACCGGCCCAGGCCCAGTTTAAGTTCGGTCTTAAAGGAGGTCTCAACATCACCGATATGTCGCTTAGCAGCGACGAGCTGTTTGAGACTTCCAACCGTGCCGGGTTTTTCATCGGCCCTACGGTTAAGTTCACTTTGCCTATTGTAGGTCTTGGCATCGATGCCTCGGCTCTCTACGACCAGCGTGAGGCTAAGGTCAAGGGGTCTGACTCTAAACTGAAGCAGCAGGCCATAAACATCCCCATCAACCTGCGTTACGACATCGGTTTGGGTAGCCTTGCGGCTATTTACTTGGCTGCGGGTCCGCAGTTCGGCTTTAACATTGGTGACAAGCACCAGACTCTCATAGAGGATGTGGCCGATTGGAACCTCAATACTTCCAATTTCAGTGTCAACGTTGGTGCCGGTGTGATGCTGCTCAGCCATTTGCAGGTAGGCGCAAACTATAACATCGTTTGTGGCAAGACTGGCGAAGTTACCGTGTTCGATGGTGTCAGGGAGGTTGTCCGTGGCCGTTCTAACACGTGGCAGGTGTCGTTGGCTTACTACTTCTAAGGCTTCACGATTAATATTCTTGTCAATATACGCAAGGCGGGCGTCCACGGCGGATGTCCGCCTTTTTTGTTTCCTATATACACGCCTTTGGCAACGTGATGCTCTCCGTGCCTACGTGGCCATTGAACTGCTTTATAACCCGTTGTGGCGGATTTGCAAATCCAGCGCAACGGGCAGGCAGGGTCATTCCCCATCGTCTGGAGTGTATCGGCGCACAACCTCTTCCAAATCTTCAAACGTCAGTTTGCCCTCCTTTATCTCCTTGCTCAAGGCCTTGTCTTTCTTGAAAGCCTTTGATGCAAGTTTTTTCCAATATTGCACCTCGTATTCGTCGTTTGAATAAATGCGGGTACGGTTGAACAATCCCCCTTTCGTCCCTGTCATTTTAGGGTAAAGGATGCCTGCATACTTTGTTTTTCCATCATTGAAATGTGCGAATATGGGATAAAAGACCGTATGTGTGATTTTCGCTGTCACCGTGAACGACCCGTCGTCCCTGAAGTAATAATGGTCGTATTGACGCAGCATTACTTTTACGTGCTCACCTTCAGCCAGCGAAAGGCACCAACTGTTGCCATACATGAAATTGGTGGGGATGTAGCGGAAGCGGGCCGTAGGCTTTCCGTCGTGCATCAACTCGAAATAATCCACGTCTTTCCCTTTCAGCGACAGCCATTCTCCTTTTACGTTAACTTTAAGCCGTGTCATTGTGTAGATGTTCACGCCGTAGACGTGCCCGTCATACACCGTACCGTCTTTCATCACCACATGGACGTTCACGTTCAGCGTGTCGGCTGCGTCACGTGTCGTGTCTTTGGCTGAAGAACCTGCCGTGATGGCAAATAGCAGCATAAGCGTCATTAGAACTTTCTTCACACAAATTATCGTTTCACGTTGTTTTGCATGACTTATCCGCCGTGCGGATGTTTTAAATTTAATCATAAGGCAATCCTCCTTTCCCTGCAAATATAGCATTTTTTCAGGATATTATATGCAAATTTTTCAGCAAAATACATTTTAATGTTGTTTTTTTATTACATATTTCACGCTTAACACGGGCTGAAAGTTATCAGTCTGCATCAATGATGTTTCACAGAAAGAAGAGGTATCCGCATACCTGTCGGATATAATTATTTTATCCACAATCACAGCATACCAATGAACGCCGCTAACTTAGGGACATAATAAATCATGTCCCTACTTTGCGGATGTATTCAATTTATGTTTGGTTTTATTGCAAAAGATATTTCCATCCACCACATTTGCGGATGAACCCTAAAGGACACCTTTTGCATTCCGAAAGGCCACGAACGGCACGCTAAAAGGGCACCTTTCGCATTGCGAAAGATGCCCTTTGCGAAGCGGTTGATTATCAGATGGTTACAAGGTTGGTATGAAAAATGTTATTGTCCGACGGCTTGCAGGTATTCACGCTTCTTTATCTGGTATTTTGCGAAAGCCTCTATGTAGGCATACTTGCTGTCTTGGTAGAGCGTCTGCGCCTCGAGCAGGTCGCTCATCGTGGCCGTTCCTGCGGTGTAATAGTCGGTGTGTAGGCGCAGGTTCTCGTCGGCCTGTTCGATAGACTCGAGCGCGATGCCGATTTGGCGGTATGCGTCGTTCAGGTCGTTCCATTTGTTCTCCATGTTGATTACCAATAGCTGGGCGTTGTCCTGCAGGGTGTTCTCGGCGTTGCGCGCGGCCAGTTTTTTCTTCTTCATGTCGTGCGAACCGCCCCACCAGCCCGAAAGCGGTATGCTCACCGTGGCGAAGCCCACCCACGACTGTTGGCTCTTGTCAAGGAAGTCGTTATAGAAGTATCCGCCGCCGATGGCCACCGACGGCAGGTTTTCGCCTACGGCCAGCTTGTATTGCAGCCTGTTGGCCTTTACGTTTTGCTCGAGCAGGGCGTATTCGTTGGTGGATGCCAATGCCGCCGACGGTTCGGCGTAGAGCGCCGAGGGCGACTCCGGCATTCCGCCGTCCATGTCAGCAGCCACGTCAATGCTGTCGTCGGCGTGCCCCGTGTATTGAGCCAGCAGTCGCTTGGTAGTCGCCAATGCGTTCTCGAGCGTTATGCGGCCGCTTCGCGTCTCGTTTTTCCGCAGGCTTACTTGCAGCAGGTCATTCCTGTCCGTTACCCCCGCTTTCACCGTAGCGTCAGCGTCCTTGGCGAATTGCGCCAGCTGCCGCTCCACGGCCGTTACCGTCTTCAGCTTCTCTTTCAGCATGGCCACCTGCCAAAAGTAGTTTTCGGCGGTCAGCACGACGTCGTTCTTTGCCATTTCGCGTTGCAGCCGGCTCGTCTCGACGCCCACTTCTGCCAGCTTGTTAGAGTTCAGTATGCGCCCGCCCGTGAACAACGGCATCTGCGCCGATACTCCTCCCGAGATGCCGTTCTTCAGCATACCCATCTCCATTCCCTCGCCCAGGCTCATTTGCAGCAGCTCGTTGTCGGCCATGAAGCCCACGCCCGTTGCGCCTACGGTGGGGAAGTATTTTGTGAAAGCCTGTTTCTTGGCCTGCCGTGCGGCCTCTACGTCGTTGTCGGCGTTCTTCATTTTCACGTTGTGTTGCAGCGCGTCGCTGACGCATTGGTCTAAGGTCATCACGCGCTGCGCCGTCACCGTTGAGGCCGCCAGCAGCGCGGCGATTGTCAAAATGGTTGTTTCCATCGTCTTTGTTTTCTCTCTTTTTATGACATTAACTATGTAAATGTCCGCAATCACCATACATTGTCAATCGCGTATGTAAATTAACAAGACATTTGTCTTTAACTCCTTAGCGACCGTAGGGAGCGTTAACTCCCTTAACTCCTTTAACTCCTGATGAATGGGAGCTTTGCGGACATTCATTTAAATCATTGCTCTTCGATAGCCTCCACCCTCTTCCTGCGCTCCGTAGTGCCGCGGAATATCAGCAGGTAAGCGGCGGGCAGCACGGTCAGGATGAACAGCATGGTGATTAGCGTGCCGTAACAGATTACCGTGCCCATGGGCATCCACAAGCCGCTGCCGCCCAAAATCATCGGTATTACGCCCATTGATGCTGCCGCCGAGGTTAGGAATATTGGGCGCATTCGGCGCTGTGCCGAGTGGTATATGGCATCCTCGGCGTGCATATTCTCCGTTGCGCGCAGCTCCTCGGCATAGTCGAACATTATTATCCCGTTGCGCACGAGGATGCCCATGAGGCTCACCACGCCCAGGATGCACGTTATGCTGAGGTCTACGCCCTGGATTAATATGCCGGCGGCGGTGCCGAACAGGCATAGCAGCAGGCTCGCGAAGATGAGCGCGGCGATGCTGATTTTGCGGAAATGGATTATGAGGATGAAGAAGATAATTACCGCCGCGATGGCCAAAGCGCTTGTAAGCGCAGGCATCCTCTCGGTTGTCTGTTCTTCCTCTCCGCCGTAGTTGACGGTTATTCCGGCCGGAATGTCCATCCGTTCCACTATTTTCTTTACCTCTTTCGTTACGTTCATGGCGTTCGTCTCGCGCGTGATGTCGCTCTCAACGGTCACTGTGTACACCCCGTTACGGCGCACAACCTGTCCGTCTTTCCATGCAGGGCGCACGTCGGCAACCTGCCTTAACGGCACTGACGTAATCCCTCCTGCCACGGGTATGCGCTCGTCGGCCACGTCGGTGTTGTCGGCCCGTTCCGCCTTTGTGCCTTTCAGCACTACCGGAATGCCGTCGTCGCCCTCCCAAACGGTAGCCACTGTCATGCCGCTACCGTAGCGCATGGCCAGCGTTGACTCAACCGCGAGGTTGCTTACGCCGAGGCGTGCCGCCTCGTCTTCTTTCATAACGATGTCTCCCGAGGCCAGAGGCTCGTTGCAGTCGGTGTGTACCTGTGCCAGTCCGGGGAGCTTCTTCATCTCGTCGCGCAGCTTCTCGGCCTGTGCTTTCAGTTCGCCGAAGTCGCTGCCGCTAAGCCTTACCTCGACGGGATACACCGCATCGCTGTAGCTTAGTTGCTTAAACCTGACGCGCGCTCCCGGGAAATAGTCGCCGTATTTCGGTGTGTATTCATCCAAGAGTTCCTCGGTAGCCTCAATGCCGGTGGTGTTCACGATGAACTGTGCATAGTTTGTGCCGGCTATCTGGGGTGCGTATGCCGTATGGAAGCGTGGCGACGCGCATCCCTTGAACGACGTTACGGACACTACGCGGCCGTCTTTGCGCAGAATGTTCTCCAAGCTGTCTGCCACTTCCACCGTTCGTTTGACAGATGTTCCGGTAGGAGTGTAGATTTCAACGGCGAACTGGTTACGGTCGGCTGCAGGCATTAGCTTCATCGGAACGCGCGTCATCATCAATACGCCAGCCGCTACAGACACTACGCCGAGGCCTACCGTGACCTTGGGATGGGCGAAGCAGACGTCCAAGAGTTTATTGTAGGTGCCTTGGAACATATCGAGGAACGAGAACGGTTTTCCTCCGTCGGCCCTCCTCTTGCCCTCCATCGGCTTGCGGATGAACCAGAACTGCATGAACGGGACAAGCAACGTGGCCACCAGGAGGGAAACCATCAGCACGATGGTGACGCCCCACGGGAACATGACAATAAAGTCCTTGAACATCCCCGTGAGCGTTATCAGGAACGGGAAGAACGTCACCGTGATGGCCATAGTGGCCGAGAATATTGACTTGAAGAAGTGTGTCGTGCTCTGGATTGAGGCGTGCCAGCGCGACATACCTGTGCCAAGGAGCTCCAGGTAGTTGTCGATGATGACGATGGAATTGTCCACTATCATTCCGAGCGACATGATTAGCACGGCCAGCGTTACGGTGTTGAGCTCTATCCCGAAGGCGTTGAACAGTCCGAGGGATATGAATATGGTGATGGGGATGGTCGATGCGGCCACGAGGGCGACCCTCATGGGCAGCAGGAGCATGACCACTATTACCACGGCCACTATGGCTATGACGAGCTCTTCGAGGAAGTTTGCCACGCTGTCGCTTACCACCTGGCTCTGGTCGGTTATGCGGTAGATGTTCACCCCGGCAGGTAACGTCTTCTGGAAGCCGGCCATCGCCTCGTTGATGTCGTCGCCCATCTTGACGATGTTCTGTCCTTTCTTCATCTCTACGCTAAGGAGCAGGCACTTCGTTCCGTTGTTCGTGATGTACGAGTCGGCCTCCGGATACTCGCGGCGCACGTCGGCCACGGCCTTCAGGCGCACGTTGTTGCCCTTCGGGTCGGCGTAGACAATCATCTGCTCGATGTCGTACACCGAGTTGAGTGACTTCTCCACGTAGAGCGGTTGCACGTAGTCGTCGCTCTTGACGCGGCCTCCCGTAGTGGTGAAGCCCTTTTGCGCGAGGGTGAGCATCAGCGTCTTGTCGTTGAGGCCGTAGTGCGCGAGGCGTTCGTTGTCAAGGTAAACGGCTATTTGTTCGTGTTGCATACCGCTTACGCTCATGCGTCCCACGCTTTCTATGCGGCGCAGGCTGTCTTGCAGACAGTCCATATAGTCTTCCAGTTCGCGGTAAGTCTTGTCCTTGCTCTCCATCGTTATGAGCAGGGCCGAGGTGTCGCCGAAGTCGTCCATCACCTGTATGGCGAGCACGTTGGATGGCAGCTGCGCCTTGAAGTTGCCCACGCCGTGCTTGAACTTGCTCCAGAACTCGTCCTTGTTGTTCACGTCGTCGTTAAGCTCAACCTGTATGTAGACTATTCCGTCGCGGCTTTTCGAGAAGGTCTTGGCCTTCTTCACTTCCTTATAAGTAAAGATGTAGTTCTCCAGCGGCTTAGTTACCTGCTCGGCCATTTCGTCAGACGGCACGCCGGGGGCTACCGCCACGACGATGCCCTGGCGCACGGTGAAGTCGGGAAACTCGTTCTTCCTCATGCCCGGCAGGCTGTATATGCCGAACGCCACGAGGCAGCTGAACATGAGGATGACTATTTGCCGGTAGTGCATCGCCCATTCCACGATGTTGCGTTTCTTTTGTTCCATCTTCTTCTTTTTTAGTTGACAAGTAGACAAGGTACAAGCAAACAAGGAGATTTGCCCTGTTGACAAGTTGCGGGATACAAGTAGACAAGAAGGAATGCATATCTCCTTGTTTACTTGTCTGCTTGTCGCTTGTCTGCTGAAAATCTAAAATTTCACTTTCGTCCCTTCGCTGACTTTCTGTTGTCCCTTGGTTATTATGTGGTCGCCTGCGGCCAGTCCGCTGGTCACCACGACGCCGCTGGCCGTGAACTCGCCGCAGGTGATGACGCGCTTGGTGGCCTTTCCGCCTACGGCAAGCCATACGAACTCGTTGTTTTTCTCGTCAACCTGCACCACGTGGGCCGGTATTATGCACGCCTCTTGGTGCCTTGTGCCGTCGATTGCCACCTCTGCCACCATGCCGGGCATCAGCCGCCGCCCCTCGTTTGGCACGCTTATTTTCACGTCGTAAGAGCGCGACAGCGGGTCGGCCACGATGCCTTTCTCGCCCACGGTGCCCCTTATGCTCGCCCCGCCGAGGGCGTTGACGGTGACGGTGGCCTTCTGCCCGACGGCGATTTGCGCCACCTCGTTCTCCGGCACGGCTATTTTTACCTTAAGCGTGCCTACCGACACGAGCTTCGCGACGGTCGTTCCTGCCGCAACGTTCTGCCCGCGCTCGGCCACCTTCCTTGAGATGACTCCTGCGAACGGGGCATACAGGCGGCACTCGGCCAGCTGCTTGCGCGCCACCTGCTCGGCGGCGCGCGCCCTGTCGAGCGCGGTTTGCGCCTCCACCCACTTTATTTCGGGCAGGCTACCCTTGCCGTGCAGCTCCTCCATGCGCCTGTATGCGTCTTCGGCCTGTGCCAGGGCGGCCTTCGCCGCGTCGTGGTTGCTGCGCAGCTGTTCCGGGTCGAGCGTGGCTATGAGCTGCCCCTTGCTTACGCGGTCGCCCTCGTTGACGAGCATCCTGTCGATGGTGCCGGCCACGGCAAAGCTCAACAGCGTGCCGTTCTCCTCCTCAACGGTGCCCGAGTAGCGGCCTGACGCTTCGCCAGTGGCGGCGGTCACGACGATTGTTTCCACTTTTACGGCCTGCGGGGCCGCGTTACCGCCGTCAGCTTTGCTTCCGCATGACGCCAGGGCGGCTGCCGACAGCAGGATTGTAAATAGTCCGAGATTTCTCATTTTCAGTGTCTTTTTAAGAATTTCATGGTGCAAAGTTACCGATGTTGCCACGCCGTTGTATCCTTTATGGAGCATCAAACGTGTCCTGTTTTGGAACGTGTGGACTTTTAGGACATAAGTTTTGAACGATAGGAAACGTTGTTACCGTATGGCTGTTTGTGCCCCGTTGCGTTATTGTGGATATGCACCTATTATGTAAAAGGGCATGGTTCGCGTTGTAAAAGGGCATGAATTACAGCCTGAAAGGCCATCTTTTGCACGCTAAAACGTGGCCTTTTATAACATATTGGAAGCCAGAGCGTTGCGACGCTGTCGCCAGGCGTGCCCCGGGCGTGGCGTCGTTGGTGCGGTTGCCGTTGAAAAATGTTTTAACAAACGCCCCCGTGCGTATAAGCATATTTAACCTTTATCGGGAAAATTCGGCCGTTTATGATGAATTTTCGGCAACAAGTGTTTCACGGAAAAGTATTTACTTTGCACGCAAAAACATACGGCATTATGAGCGAGTATATTACACGTATAGGCACTGACGACCTCAACAAGATAGACGATTGGGAGTATGGTGACGGTCGTATTTTCGTCTTTGACGAGACTGTCGGCATGGACCGTCCCGGCATTGTGCGTATTGACGGCATCTTTGTTATCCTCTGCATCGGCGGAGGCTGCAGGCTCAGCATCAACGACGTGGAGTATATGGTAGGCAAGGACGACGTTATAATAGGTGTGCCCGAAGCCGTAATAGGCCATGTCGAGAACTATGGCGACCTTAAGTTCATGGGGATGTTCATGTCGCTCGACTATGCCTTCAAGATGTTGCCGCTCTCGGTCAGGGGATGGAACTTTAAGATGTTCTTCGAGCAAAACCCGAAAATATCGCTCGGGAAGGCTGAAGTGGCTATATACACCCAGTATTACGGACTGTTGAAGTCGAAGCTCGCCGACAAGCACAACCCATACCGCGGCTACATCGTTGACGCCCTGATGCAGGCTTTCGTGTTCGAGTTCCGCAACGTGTTCGACGGCATAGCCCACTTATGTCCGCGTCCAATATCGTCGGGCGGAAATATCTTCAACGAGTTCGTCGAAATTCTTGCAAAGTCGTATCCTAAGCCCCGCAGCGTGGCATATTATGCCGACCGGTTGAGCATCACCGCGAAGTACCTGTCGGTTGTGTGCAAGAAGGAGAGCGGCAAGAGCGCCTCGAAAATCATCGACGCATACGTGTTGAAGGACATAAAGGAACTGTTGAGAAACTCGACGTACAGCATAAAGGAAATATCTAACAAGCTGGCCTTCCCGAATACGTCGTTTTTCGGGCGCTACGTGAAGAAGCATCTCGGCTGCACGCCTAACGAGCTGCGCCGGAAGCTCAACGGGGTGAGGCGGTAGTTCGTCAATGCATAATTCATAATGCACAATGCATAATCGGGCTGCGCGGCGTAGGGTGATGTGTGATTTTTGCCGTGCTGCATTGCGGATGATGTAAAATGCGTTTGCAAAAAATGATTAACAGCGGTGACATTTTTCAATATTTGTTTTAAATTCAGCACTGATTTTGCTACCTTTGCATAAAGTAACCATATACAAGGACAAGTCATTGATGGGCAATTTCAGTTCAAGGCAAAACAAGGTGGATAATGCGCGTGAGCGTGACAACCAACGGCGCGACAGACTGGCAGGGTATTTTTACGACCTGTCAAAGTTGAGTTTCGCCGGTCTCGTAATAGGTGTCATAACGCAGCTGTTCACTGACGGCGGCGGTGAAGCCAACTTGTCAGTCATCATCACCGGGTTGGTGCTTACCGTATTGTCTGCCATGCTGGCTAATAAGATATTGGAATGATTATGGAAGGACTTGGATTAATATTCTCTATTGGCGTAATCGTGGTTGGAGGCATTTATCTTTGGACTTGCACAAAGCGCGGAAAGAAATGGCTTGAGAACCTTTAAGCGCATTTGTAATGTCCTGCCATTACATAGACGTTCTTCTTCCCGTGCCGTTAGACGGCCTGTTCACTTACTCCGTTCCGCCGCAGATGGAAGGCAGGGCGGAGCGTGGAAGGCGTGTGCTTGTGCCCTTCGGACGCAACAAGAGCCATGTGGGCATAATAATAAAGGTGCACGGCACGAAGCCCGGTTTTGCCGTAAAGGATATAAAATTGGTGCTTGACGACGCCCCAATAGTCACTGACGCCCAGCTCGAACTGTGGCGGTGGCTGGCTGACTACTACATGTCGGCAGCCGGCGACGTGCTCCAGGCAGCCCTGCCGGGCGGACTTAAGGCGGCTGACGCATACAAGCCGAAGACCGAGACGTGTCTCGCCCTCGCGCCGGAGCTTAGGAACGAGCGCGCCCTTGGCATTGCCCTTGACTCGCTGCGGCGTGCCGGCAAGCAGCTGGAAGCCTTCACCTGTTTCCTCGCCATGACCCACTGGGACACCTTCGAGGGTACCGTTACCCGTCAGCCCGTGGTCGAGCTGACGCGCGACGAACTGATGAACACCGCCCACTGCACGTCGGCCATAGTCAAGAGCCTTGTAGACAGGAAGTTTCTCGTGCCATACGAGCGCGAGGTCGGTCGCCTCAACCACGGCGGCGAGCCGCATCTCGACAACATAAAACCCCTGAACGAAGCCCAGCAAGAAGCCTATAACGCCATCGTTTTCGGGTTCCTGAAAAAAAACGTGGTGCTCCTTCACGGCGTAACTTCAAGCGGCAAGACCGAAATCTACATACATCTCATCCGGCAGGCGCTTGAGAAAAAACAGCAGGTGCTTTACCTCTTGCCCGAAATAGCGTTGACCGTTCAAATACGCCAACGCCTCCAGGCAGTGTTCGGTGACAGGCTTGGCATCTATCATTCGAAATACTCTGACGCCGAGCGGGTGGAGATTTGGAAGAAGCAAATGTCGCAAAACCCCTACGACGTAATCCTCGGTGCGCGCTCTGCCGTGCTCCTCCCGTTCGTCCGCCTGGGGCTTGTCATCATCGACGAGGAGCACGAAACGTCATTCAAGCAGCAAGACCCAGCCCCCCGTTACCATGCACGCTCGGCTGCCATCGTGCTCGCCGCCAAGGCCGGGGCTAAGGTGTTGCTCGGTTCGGCCACGCCGTGCGCCGAGACATGGCACAACGCCCATACGGGAAAGTACGGCTACGTGCGCCTTGACAAGCGGTTTGGCGATATGCAACTGCCCGAAATCCACGTGGTAGACATCAAGGACTTGCAGCACCGCAAGATGATGAACGGCCCGTTTTCGCCGCCCCTCCTTGCGGCCATGCGCCGTGCCTTGGACGGCGGCGAGCAAGTAATCCTGTTCCAGAACCGCCGCGGCTTTGCCCCGATGGTTGAGTGCCGGGAGTGCGGATGGACGCCTCGCTGCGAGTTGTGCGATGTCTCGCTGACCTATCACAAGAACCTCGGGCAGCTTACTTGCCACTATTGCGGCCGCACGTACACCGTCCCTGACGTGTGCCCTTGCTGCGGAAGCCGCAACCTGAAGGGGCGTGGCTACGGCACGGAGAAGGTGGAGGACAAGGTGATGGAGCTGTTCCCGGAGGCCCGCGTGGCGCGTATGGACCTTGACACGACGCGCACCCGTGACGCCTACGAGCGCATAATAAGCGACTTCTCGGCGCATCGCACCGACATACTCATAGGCACGCAGATGGTAAGCAAGGGCTTGGACTTCGACCGTGTGTCAGTTGTCGGCATACTGAACGCCGACTCCATGCTCAACTATCCTGACTTCCGGGCCTACGAGCACGCCTTCATGATGATGGCGCAGGTGAGCGGACGCGCCGGGCGGAAGGGCAAGCGGGGCTGCGTTATGCTGCAAACAAAGAGTCCGGAGCTGCCCGTCATCGGCCAGGTGGTGCGCAACGACGTTGACGGTTTTTACCGCGACCTGATGGAAGAGCGGCAGTTGTTCCGCTATCCGCCGTTCTACCATATAATAAACGTCTACCTGAAACATAAGGACAACGCCGTGGTCAGCGCGGCGGCCGACGCCCTTGGCGCGCTGCTTCGCCAGTGGTTCGGCGACCGTGTGCTTGGCCCTGACAAGCCGGCGGTGGCAAAGGTCAAGGCGTTGAACATCCGGAAAATCGTCATGAAACTTGAGAACGGCCTCGACCGGGCCGCTGTCCGCCTTTACCTTAACAAGGGAAAGGCCGCCGTAGTGCAAGACAAGAGGTTTAAGTCGGTAACGGTTTACTTCGACGTAGACCCATTATAGATTAACGGTTAACAGAAATACAACTACAGAACCCAACCTAAACACACAACCCAACAACACCTAAAACCCACCCCAACCCTCCCGAAGGGAGGGAGCTTGATTAGCAATGAATACAATGTTTAACGTCAGTTCGGCGTAAGGTTTACGCCGAACCTGCGTTAAAAATATTGGGCATCATCACTGGGAACAATG
>CALUEX010000030.1 GCA_944319815.1 uncultured Prevotella sp.
TTTATAAAACTTCTTAAAATCGTATATTAACAGACTCATAATCTGGAGGTCCCAGGTTCAAGCCCTGGATGGCCCACCGATAAACTCCCGTAAATCGCTGATTTACGGGAGTTTTCGTCATTCAGGCCATTAACCACAGACAAGCAAAACCATTAAAGGACAATAAAAGATTATGGACTACAGCCGTAGAAAACGGCTGTGTCGCTTAAAACGGTCATACATATCGACATCGTTTTGGGGCATTAAACAGTGTTGCTTTTGCCCGTTTCGACTAAAAGTATTATCTTTGCCGCAGTGGCATGAGTGCGCCAAGGAGCCTGTACCCCACGGCGCGAGCCATGCTTTTTATACATAATATTTAAGATAATGAAGATTTTTGCCGTTGGGATGAATTACATCCTGCACAATAAAGAGCTTGACGGAGCGTTATATAAACCGGAGGAACCCGTGATTTTCACCAAGGCTGACTCGTCTTTACTGAAGGACAGGAAGCCGTTTTTCATGCCTGATGACTTGGGGCGCATCGACTACGAGGCTGAGCTTGTGGTGCGCATCTGCCGCCTGGGCAAGAGTATTCCGCAAAGATTTGCCCACAGGTATTACGACGCCGTAACCGTAGGCATCGACTTCACCGCCCGCGAGTTGCAGCGTAAGCTGCGCGACGAGGGCAAGCCTTGGGAACTGTGCAAGGGGTTCGACGGGGCGGCGGTCATAGGCCAGTGGGTCGAGAAGGAGAAGTTGCGCGACATACAGGCGCTGCGCTTCAGGCTCGACGTCAACGGCGCGACCGTGCAAGAGGGTTGCTCGGCCGATATGCTGTTCAAGGTTGACGAGCTGATAGCCTACATCAGCCGCTGGTTCACGCTGAAGACGGGCGACCTATTATATACGGGCACGCCGGCAGGGGTTGGCCCCGTAAACATCGGCGACCGCCTCGAAGGATGGCTCGAGGAGAGCAAAGTGTTGGAATTTAACGTCAAATGATAAACAAACATATAGCCCTTGTCTTGCTTGCGTTGCTGTCTTTATGCGTAACAGACGCAAGCGGAAAGGCGCAAAAGTTCTTCAACCTCACGGCAGACGAGGTAAGGATAGACAGCGTGTTGCCGTATTTCACCCATTCGATGTCCCTCGGCGGCGAATGGGCCGACTCCGTATATACCGTCAGCATAGAATATCCCGAGTTCCTGGAGATGAGCGATGCCGACGTGGCGCGCTACAGTAAAATCAGCGACGGGCGGCCCGGGGCTATGCCCGAGGTGGAGTCGAGGGTCGTGGTCGAGCGCCGCAAGGGACACTTGGAGGTGGCGTTCGTGCCGATAGTGGAGCGTGAGGGCAAGCTGATGAAGCTCGTCAGCTTCATGCTCGACGTCAAGTCGAGCCCCAAGGCTAAATCCAAGGCTGCCACAAGGGCCGACGAAACGACTTCGCCGGCTGACCGGTATGCTGCCCACTCGGTGCTGGCATCGGGCACATGGGCAAAAATCCGCGTGCCGGAGACGGGTATTTACGAAATCACCAATGCCTTGGTGCGCAGCGCAGGACTGTCAGACATCAGCCGGGTGAAGGTGTACGGATACGGCGGAGCGATGCAAGACTCCATCCTGAGGGCTGAAGACCTCATAGAATACGACGACCTGAAGGAAGTGCCCACGTGCACAGTCAACGGCCACAGGCTGTTCCATGCCCAAGGCCCGGTGTCGTGGAGCAGCGAGAGTACGGTAAGGCGCACGCGCAATCCATATTCCGACTACGGCTATTACTTCATCACCGAGAGCGACGGCGAGCCGCTCACCGTTGACAGCACGACCTTCGTTGACTCGTTTTACCCGTCGGCAGACTATTACCACTCGCTTTACGAAGTAGACGACTACGCCTGGTACCAGGGCGGGCGCAACCTTTTCGAGGACGACCCGATAAGCGCGGGCAGCTCAAGAAGCTACACCATAACCCCTGAAAAGGGCCAGACGGGCGAGCGCACAGTCTTTCTGTCGCTGACCGCAGGACAAGCCACCACGGGGCAAGTGAGCATCAACGGCGAGCACACCCGCAGCTTCTCCATATCGGGCATGGGCTCTTACGACAACGCGAACAGCAGGGAATGCCAGCTCACTTTCAGCTCGGACGACACGGCGGACACCATCGTCGTGACCGTGTCCAGCGGCGGCCCGGTGCGGCTCGACTACATATCGGCTACCTACCAGACGCCCCGCAGACGCCCCACCCTCGCCGGAACGTCGTTCCCCACGCCTGAATACGTATATAACATAACCAACCAAGACCACCATGCCGACCCACAGGCCGACATGGTAATCATAGTGCCGACGTCGGCAAGACTCACAGCCCAGGCCCAGAGGCTCAAGGATTTCCACGAACAGAACGACGGCATGAGGGTGACAATAGTGCCGGCCGACGAGCTTTACAACGAGTTCTCGAGCGGCACGCCCGACGCCAACGCCTACCGCCGCTACCTGAAAATGCTGTACGACCGTGCCGAGACGGAAGCCGATATGCCGTCATACCTGCTGCTGTTCGGCGACTGCGTATGGGACAACCGCCTGAAGACGGCGGAATGCAGGGAGCTTAACGCCGACGACCTGCTGCTCTGCCACGAGAGCGACAACTCTTTCAACAACGTGTATTGCTACGTTGACGACGGCTTCTTCTGCTATCTCGACGACGGCGAGGGCGGCAATCCGCGCCAGACCGACAAGCTGGACATGGCCGTAGGGCGCTTCCCCGTGCGCACGGTGGAGGAAGCCCGCATCATGGTTGACAAGACAATACGATACGCCGGGAACGAGAACGCCGGCAGCTGGCAAAACCTGTTCGTCTTCATGGGCGACGACGGCAACGACAACATCCACATGAACGACGCCGACGACATGGCCACGCTGACCGAGAGCATCAACCCTTCGTTCCAAGTGGAGCGCATAATGTGGGACGCCTACAAGCGCGAAAGCTCGTCAACGGGCAACACTTACCCTGACGTAACCAACCTGGTGAAGCAACGACAGGCGTCAGGCGCACTGATAATGAACTACAGCGGGCACGGCCGCCCCGACCAAATATCGCACGAAAGGGTGCTGACCATCAATGACTTCGCCGACTTCAGCAACGAGAACCTGCCACTATGGATTACCGCATCGTGCGAAATCATGCCCTTCGACTCACAGGAAAACAACATAGGCGAGACCGCCGTACTCAACGAGAACGGCGGGGCGGTGGCCTTCTTCGGCACCACGCGCACCGTATACGTTGACCGCAACAACGCCATCAACCAAGCATACCTGCGGGCACTGCTCATGCCCGTCAACGGCGAATACAACTCGATAGGCGAGGCGCAGAGGCTCGCGAAGAACAACCTTGTTGAGACCGGTGCCGACAGGACGGTGAACAAGCTGCAATATTCGCTGCTCGGCGACCCTGCGCTGAAGCTCAACATCCCCATGGCAGGGGCCGTTATCGACAGCATCAACGGCGTAGAGCTTGCCACTGCCGACGAACTGCCGAGGCTCTCGGCCGGCTCTACAGTGTCAATCAAAGGCCACGTCGAGGGCACCGACGGCAAGGACACTGCGTTCAACGGCGTTGCCACGGTGCTGGTAAGGGACGCCGAGAGCCTCGTGGTATGCCGCCTTAACGACACGACAAGCGACGGAGCGGAGACCCCGTTCGAGTTTTACGAGCGTAGCACGGTGCTGTTCAACGGTTCCGACAGCGTGAGGAGGGGCGACTTCAGCTTCACTTTCGCCGTTCCGCGAGACATCGACTACAGCGACCTTACTGGCCTAATCAACGTGGTGGCAGTCAACTCGTCAACCTACAAGGCCTTTAACGGCAGTACGGAGAGCTTCACCGTAGGCGGCACAGGCTCAATGGCAACCGACTCAATAGGCCCGTCAATCTACTGTTACCTCAACTCCCCGTCGTTCGTCAACGGCGGCAACGTCAACACGACACCTTACTTCGTGGCCGAAATATCCGACAAGGACGGACTGAACACCACCGGCAGCGGCATCGGCCACGACCTCATGCTGACCATCGACGGCGAGATGGCGCGCACTTACGTGCTCAACAACAACTTCGAGTACGACTTCGGCAGCTACACAAGCGGCCGGACATACTACAGCATACCCGAACTCACGCCCGGACGCCACACCCTGAAGTTCCGCGCTTGGGACATAATGAACAATTCCTCGACAGCCGAGCTTGAGTTTAACGTCGTAAGCGGACTCGCTCCACAGTTCTTCAGCGTAGATTGCACGTCAAATCCTGCAACCACGAGCACTACCTTCATCATCAACCACGACCGCACGGGAAGCAACCTCGATGTAGAGATTGAAGTGTTCGACGTCAGCGGACGGCTCCGTTGGAAGCACGACGAGAGCGGCGTATCTTCATCGGGAGCCTACACCGTGGACTGGGACTTGACCTGCGACGACGGCGGGCAGCTCGACACCGGCGTATATATCTACCGCGTGAAAATCGGCGGCGACGGCAGCGAGATGGTCTCACGGGCAAAGAAGTTGATTGTCATCAGGAGGTAATGCCGGCCTTGCCTACAAGCCCATGGCCGCCATTACCCTATTTTACGGCAAAAAAGCAACAGACTTGCGGCAAATTACAATAATTACGCAAAAAATCAGTTATCTATTATGACGCCCGTCCTTGCAACACAAACGCACAAGGACGGCGGCAACAATAACCACAACCAGAAAACCAAAAGACACGATGAAGACCTGCCAAAGAATATTTGCCACGGCACTACTGGCCATTGTTTCACTATGCACCTATGCCCAGGAAAAGACCGACATATTCAATCCCGAGCGCAACTCGGTGACGTCACAGACCATCGCGCCTGACGCCCGCTCGGCCGGAATGGGCGACGTCGGCGCAGCAACCGACCCCGACGTCAACTCGCAATACTGGAACCCGGCCAAATACCCGTTCTGCATCAGCCGTGCGGGGGTAGCGGTCAACTATACGCCTTGGCTCCGCTCGCTCGTCAACGACATCGACCTTGCCTACCTTGCGGGCTACTACCGCATAGGCGACTACAGCGCCGTGTCGGCCTCGCTGCGCTATTTCTCACTGGGAGAGGTGATGCTTGGCGACAATGTGGATTCCCAAAGCGGCATGACCATCAATCCTTACGAGATGTCCGTTGACGTGGCTTACTCGCTTATGCTGAGCGAGAAGTTCTCTATCGCGGCGGCGGTGAGGTGGATTTATTCTGACCTTACATACGACTACACCGACGACACGTCGCCAGGAAGCGCGTTCGCGGCCGACATTGCCTGCTACTTCAACGACTACATAATGATAGGCGAGCGCGAGTGCCAGCTCGGCTTGGGCCTTAACATCAGCAACATCGGTAGCAAAATCACCTTCGGTGGCGACGACAACAGCGAGTTCATACCAGCTAACCTGCGCCTTGGGGCAGCCCTCATGGTGCCCATCGACGAATACAACCGCTTCACCATTGCCGCCGATGCCAACAAGCTGCTCGTGCCTACGTACCCGTTGCAGGAGGACGGCGAGTCAACCGAAGACTATGAACAGCGCGTGCAGCGCGACTATTACGACATATCGAGCATCTCCGGCATCTTCAAGAGCTTCGGCGACGCGCCCGGCGGCTTCAAGGAGGAGCTTCAGGAAATACGCTGGAGCGTCGGCGCAGAGTATGTCTACAACGACAAGTTCAGCCTCCGCGCCGGTTACCACCACGAGTCGGAGAACAAGGGTAACCGCAAGTACTTCACCTTCGGTGCCGGTTTCCGCATGAGCGCGTTCTCGCTTGACTGCGGATACGTATGGGCAACGGCCAAGAGTAACCCTCTCGACCAGACCCTGCGCTTCACCCTTGCGTTCGACATGGACGGACTAAAGGATTTGTTTAGAAGGTAAAACACCCACCCCCGCCCTCCCGAAGGGAGGGAGCTTAGTATGCCTTGTCAGTTGTAAACATACAATATTGCAACTTTGGTAATCAAGCTCCCTCCCTTCGGGAGGGCTGGGTGGATTTGTGGGGTTTGGATGTCTGGGTGTTATTTTAATCTTATTCTTATGAAATACGGTTACGAGACTACCGACGCAATGACCTATAGGTTACTGTTGGAAAAGGCAAGGGAAATGAGGCAGAAACCAACGGAAGCCGAAGCATTGCTTTGGAATTATATTTCAGGGGGCAAGTCGGGCGTACACTTTCGCCGACAGCACCCTGTTTTTGGCTATATTCCCGACTTTGTTTGCCTAACTTACCGCCTTATCATCGAGATAGACGGTGGCTACCATCTTGACAGTGAACAACCAGAGAAGGACGCTGAACGCACAAAAAACCTGGCCGAACAAGGTTTCACGGTGCTAAGGTTTACCAACGAGGAAGTGCTGCAGGATACCGACGAAGTTATTGACGCTATCAGCGATGCCATCGACCGGCAACAATTAAAGCTGTCAAGCGGCATTGACACATCAAGCCCCCTCCCCTCGGGAGGGTTGGGGTGGGTGCCTCGCGTAGGTCTCGGCTACGACGTCCACCGCCTTGTTTCGGGGCGCGACTTGTGGCTGGGAGGCATAAAAATCGAGCACAGCGAGGGGCTCTTGGGGCACAGTGACGCCGACGTGCTCATCCATGCAATATGCGACGCACTGCTCGGCGCGGCCAATATGCGCGACATCGGCTACCATTTCCCCGACACGTCGGCCGAAACGCTCAACGTTGACAGCAAGATATTGCTGCGCAAGACGGTGGAACTTATCGCCACGAAGGGCTACACCGTCGGCAACATTGACGCCACGGTTTGCGCCGAACGGCCTAAAATCAACCCGCACGTGCCGGCCATGAAGACTTGCCTCGCCGGCGTGATGGGCATCGACGAGGACTGTATATCCATCAAGGCCACAACAACCGAACGCCTCGGCTTTACCGGGCGCGAGGAGGGCATGAGCGCGTATGCAGTGGCGTTAATTGGGAAAGTAGGAAAGTAGGCAAATAAACACCTGACACCCAACACCTGACACCCACCCCAGCCCTCCCGAAGGGAGGGAGCTTGATTACCAAAGTTGCAATGTTGTATGTTTACAACTGACAAGGCATACTAAGCTCCCTCCCTTCGGGAGGGTTGGGGTGGGTGTGTGGGTATCAGTGTGTTATGGGGTGGGTGTTGTCTTTTTATTCCCCTATCACTTTCAACTTCCTTGCAGGCACGCCGCCCACTACGGTGTTGGCCGGCACGTCCTTCGTAACCACGGCACCCGCGGCTATCACGGCGTTGTCACCAACGGTTACGCCTTGCAGGATTGTAGAATTGGAGCCTACCCACACGTTCTTGCCCAGACGGATGGGTGCGGGCGTCATGGTGCGGCGGTCTTGCGGCTTCAGGCCATGGTTGAGCGTGGCGAACACCACGTTGTGCCCTATTTGGCAACGGTCGCCTATGTACACGCCCCCGTGGTCCTGGAAGTTGCAACAGGCGTTGATGAACACATTGTCGCCGATGTGCGTGTTCTTGCCGAAGTCAGTATAGAACGGCGGGAACATCTTGAAGCCCTTGCCTACGGGCCGCCCGAACAGCTCGGCCAGCAGCGCGTTGATTTCCTCCTGGCTGTGGTATGCCGAGTTCAACTTGAACGTCAGCCGCCTCGCCTCGTCGCTCATGTCGTCCATCAGGCGATAGATTTCGGGTGTGTCGAGTGCCTTCCCCGTCTTCACATATTCCAAAAATTCTTGCAGTGTCATGTCTTTTTCTGTCGTTTAGCGTTACGGCTGCAAAGTTACGCATAAACTCCCTTCCGCCAACATTACTCATCACGCTTATTGGTATACATTTTACTGAATTTCGGCCCCAGCCAGTCGGCAATTCCGTTTTTATCATTATTTTTGTATTATAATAGCGTGCAACAGTTTATTTTTATAAAAATACGTGATTATGGAAATACGCAACATCCACTTGGTCTACTTCAGCGCGACTTACACCACGCGCAAGATTGTGCGCGAAATAGCGCGCGCCTTCGGCGGCAACGTCACGGAGCATGACGTCACGTGCGGCCTGCCCTTCGGCGAACTGAACCTCGGCGGCGAGGGAAACCTGCTCATCGCCGGCGCACCCGTCTACGCCGGACGGCTGCCCGTGCGCGCCGCCCGCGCCTTCGCCATGCTCCGCGGCACGCAGACACCGGCCATAGCCGTAAGCGTATACGGCAACCGCGACTATGACGACGCGCTCGTAGAGACGCAGGACATCATCGAGGCGCACGGCTTCAAGACCGTGGCCGCGGCTGCCTTCATCGGCCGCCACTGCATATTCCCCAAGGTTGCGCCGGGCCGCCCCGACGCCGACGACATGGCCAAGGCGGCCGGCTTCGGGGCAGACTGTGCCCGGCTGCTTGCCGGCACGGACGACGCTGCCGCGATGCCAAGGCTCGCCGTAAAGGGCAACCGGCCCTACAAACAGGGAGGCGCGTCAACGTTCAGCCCAGCGGGCACGGAAGAAACGTGCAGCCGATGCATGACGTGCGCCAGCCGCTGCCCAATGGAGGCCATACCGGCCGACAAGCCCTGGCTGACCGACGGCGACAAGTGCATAGCCTGCGGCCGCTGCGTGGTGGTGTGCCCGGAACGCTCGCGCTCGTTCGGCGGCGAGGCTTACAGGACGTTCGAGAGCAAGTTCGTAAGCGCATTCTCGGCGCGGCGCGAGCCCGAAACGTTCTTCCCTGAAAACCACTGACAACCAGCCACTTAGCGAAAGGGCACGTTTTGCAATGCAAGACGTGCCCTTTTATATGGCAAAAGGCCATGTATTGCGACGCAATACATGGCCTTCCTCTTTCTATCATACAAACAATTAAACAAATATAAAAGAGGTTTCCACTCCATGCACCTTCCCTTCGGGACGGTCAGGGTGGGTGTTTTACTTCACGTAAACCTTCTTCACGGTGCCGTCGGCGTACTTAACGATGTTGACCTGTCCCTTCACCGGGGCGTCAACCTGCACGCCTGACATGGTGTAAATCTTGACAGGAGCCTCGCCGTCAGCCGTCGTGCCGACGCCTGAAATGCCCGTCTCCATGTCGTGCTTCTCCTGCAAGTCCTTGGCGTCCTCAAGGAGTTTCTCGATGGCGGCTATGATGTCAGCCGACGGGCTGAGCACCTCGTCATACTCCTGCGCGAGCGTATAGTCGTCGTAGGCAGCGTCAACGGCCTCCCGCAGGTCGGCGAGCATCTTTTCGATGTCCTCCTTCTGTGCCGTCAGCGTCGCGTCGTCCTTCACGTCCGGGGCAACCTCCTCGATTTCGGCGAGCGTCTCGTCATACATATCGCGCAAGGCCTGGATAGAGTCGTTGGCCGGTGTGTAGTGGGCGAGGAACGAGTTTGTAAGCTCAATGCCCTTTACGTCGGCCACTACGTATGAAGCTCCCGTGTTGCCGGTAACGGCAACGTTGGCGAACGTCAGTTCCGACTTCAGCGGCAGCGTCTCGTCAGCCAGCACGTTGAACGTGAACACCGTGTCGGCGGCCTGTGCTATGGCCTCGCTTGCAGAGGCAACCGTAACGCGCAGCGTGCCGTCATCCTGCACGCTCGACGTGATTGTAACGTCCTGCGGCATATTGCTGCCGGCCTCGAACAAGGCGTTGCCGTTCTCGTCGGTAGCTACCGAAAGGCCCTCGGGCAGGACGATGTCGGCCGTGAGGCCGAGCACGTCTACGGCCTTCTCAAAAGCCACGGTGATTGTGCGCGGCGCGCCGTCGGTCTTTATTGCCATGGTGTCCTCGGTAACGTACAGCTTGCTGCCTGTCAGGTCGTGGCCCTCCTGTGCGCTTATAGCGTCCTGCAACAGCTTCTCTATGGCGGCGATGATGCCCTCAGCCGGACTAAGGACCTCGTCGTAGTTCGGGGCGAGCGTGTAGTCGTTGTATGCCTCGTCAACGGCTGCCTGAAGGTCGGCTATTGAAGTCTCGATGGCCGTCTTCCCTGCCGTTATAGCCTCGCTGTCCTTAACGTCGGGTGCAACCGTCTCGATTTCGGCCACCGTCTCGTCGTACATTGTGCGCAAGGCCTGGATAGAGTCGTTGGCCGGCGTGTAGTGGGCGATGTAAGAGTTGGTTATCTCAATGCCCGAGAGGTCGTCAACAAGGTAAGACGCGGCAGAGTTGCTTGACACAATCACGTTGCTGAACGCTATTTCCGACTTCAGCGGCAGCGTCTCGTCAGCCTTCACGTTGAACGAGAATATTGTGGCGTCGGCAGTGCTGCCCTCCTCTATTGCGGGTATTACGTTGGTGGTAAGGCCTACTGCCGAAACGCGCAAGGCGCCGTCCTCCTGCACACGGGACGTCAGGGCAAGCTCCTGCGGCATACGGCCGGCATACTCGAACATGGCGTTGCCGGCCTCGTCGGTCTCGATAGCGAGGCCCTCGGGCAGGGTGATGTCGAGCTGGAAGTTGCGCACGTCGATGTAGTTGTCAAGGGCAACGCTCACCTTGCGCATCGTTCCGTCGGTCTTGATGGCCATGGTGTCCTCGGTGATGTAGAGCTTGCCTACGTATGGAGTGACCCTTGCCTCGGCATCCGGGATGTCGTAAGTAGGCGTAGTCCCTGCCTCGTCTATGGCGTGGCTGCTGCTTCCCATTATGTTGTAGACATTGATACTGCCACCCGCAGAGAACGTTTCGGCTGCACGAAGGGTGATATACACCAATTCGCCCTTGTCGCCCTGTATGTCGGTTTGTCCGTTCGCCAATACCCACAGCTTATAGATGTTGCCGCCCTTGGAGTCCATGTACACCATGTGGGTGTTCTGGGTGATGCGTTCAGGGTTGCGCGCAACGGAGCCATCCACGTAAGAAATGCCGCTGGGCAACTGGATTTCCATCTCAAGCGTGGATATAAGGTCAGTGTTGTCAAGGCTGATGGCCACCGTCTTGTCGCGGCCCGGCTCGATGGTGAAGTCTTCGATTGACACGACGTTTTCCGCCGAGGCCTTGCCCACGAAACACAGCATCATGGCTGCCAAGAGCGCCAGCAGCTTAGTGCGGCTGCGCTTACCTGTGTATGTGTTGTTGCTCATGTCGTTTTAATTTTATTGTTGTTTTTCATTTTCTTGTCAGTGAAGAAGGCGCGGCAGCCTCACTTGGCGGCCGCGCCTTCGCGTAATAGAGTGTTGATAGATGCTGTTTCGTTACTTCTTAATGACTTTCTTTACGGAGCCGTCGGCGTTGCGTATGATGTTGACGCCGCGCTTCAGCGTGTCGAGCACCTGTCCGCCTACGGAGTAGATGCGCTCCTTCAGGCTCTTCTCGGCCTCTACGCCCTCTATGCCGGTAGCACCGTCGCTGCCGTCGCCGGTAAATCCGTAAACCATGCCTACCTTGTCTGAAGCCATGGCGTTGGTCACCGTGATGCGGTCGGCGTTGCGTCCCGTCACCTCAAGGATTACGAGGTCTTCCTCGCCGGCGTTGAACTCGCTGTTCTCCATTGAGCTGATAACGATGCGGTGAGTGCCGTCGGCCAAGGTGTTGGAGTACAGGCTGTGGTCTGCGGCACGGCCTCCGAGGGTCTCGTTAAGCAGCGTAACGCCTGCTGGCAGCTTCACGTCCATCTGGAAGCCGACGTAAGTGTTGACCGTGTTGAGCTTGATGGCCACGCGCTTGATGCTGCCGTCGCCGTCAGCCGTGAGGCGAAGCGTGCCGGCAGAAGCGTCGGCCGGTGCAGCCGAAGCGTAAGCAGCGGCTACGCGGTAGCCCGAGATAGAGATGCCACGCATGATGTTCACAACGCCCGTAAGGTCGCCGATGTTCAGGTCGCCGTCCTCGTTCACGTCGGCTGCCCAATACTCCATGGAGCCTTCCTCGGGCACGTCGATGCCAAGGGCGATGTTGAGTATCCTCGTGTAGTCGTTGACACGCACCTCATTGTCGAAGTCAACGTCGCCAAGGATGTAGGCGTTTTCTTCGGCGTTCGTCTTCAACGCTGCAATCTTCTCCTTCAGTTCGGCTATGCGCTCGTTAATCTGCGGTAAGGCCTCCTCCATGTAGTCGATGGTCTGGCTTGTAGGAAGCTCTTGGTCGTCGAGCAGCTGGTTGCCTTCGATGTCATAGCTTATGATGCCGTCGTAAGCGTCACTGTTGAAGTTAGCCAAGTGCTGGCGGACGTCAGACAGGTCGTAGTAAGCGCTCCAAAGCTCACCGTCGTTGACGAACTTGCGCGTACCGTTATCAGTGTTAATATCCTGGCTCGTGAGGTATTCGTAAACATCAGAGAGCATTCCGCGCAGGGCGTTCTCTGTGTCATTGTAGTTGATTATGGCTGTCGTCTCGTTGTAAGTTGAGAAGAAGTCAAGATAAGCGATGTTGTACTCGATTACAGACTTACCCGTCACAGTGCTGTTAGCGTCAAGGCGGATTGCCGCGTGGCGGCCGTCGAGGTCGTCCTGTGCTTCCGCAATGGCTTCAGTGACAGTCTTGATGAATGTCTGGTAGTCCTCGGCCTCGACGTCAACGAAGATGTATCCGCCGATTTTCTCAACCGTGGCGTCAAGGCTTTCGGTCAGGGCAGTCACCTCTGCGGTAAGTTTGGCGTAAGCATCGTCGTTAGCCTTATACTTAGCCTGCATTGCAGCGATGGCCGGTTTCAGGTCAGCCAACTTGCCGGCAGCCTCCGTGATGTAGCTTTCGGCCTTGTCTTCGTAGTATAGTATTGAGCCTTCTGCCATCCATCCCTCAACCTTAACCTTAGCCGCGTCGAGGTCGGCTGTTACCTCGTCGAGGTCAGCTGAATACTCATCGAGGATGTCCTGGTGGTATCCTGCAAGCTCCTTGGCCTCTGCAAGGTCGCCGTCAACAATCTCTGCGATGGCGTCGAGCAACGACTGGTAGGTCGTCTGGGCAAGGCTTGCGTCGTAGTAAACGGCAAGTTCGGCACGTATCTTGGCTATTTCAGCCTCGTAGCCGAGGTAGAATGCCTGCTTCTCGGCGTCAGACAAAGTTGTGAAGTCTGCATTGGCAGTCTCCTCGGAATACTTCTTGGCCAAGTCGTCTATGGTCTTGATGTAAGCCTCAACTTCCTCGGCTTTCTCCGAGTCGTTAACAGTTGCGTTGGCAGCCTTGTTCTGGTCGCCCTTCAACGACTCTATGTCAGCCTCAACCTTGAGGTCTTCGGCTGTGTTTGCGGCATCATAAATAAGAGCGATGCTCGATGTGATTGACTCACATTCATTGAGCCATAACTGCCTGTAGTTTACGCATCCACCATTCTCGAGACGGTAGTCCATCCAATACTTCAGGTCGTCTATTCTCGACTGTGCGGTCGAAACGCCGCAGTCGTCGGTAATGTTGTAAGCGTCAACAAACGTCTCGGCTGCGTCGAGCTTCGGCTGCAGCTTGTTGTACTCAACCAATACGGCCTCGTAAGCCTCCTGGTTTGCACCTTCGTAATCAGATTCCAGTTTAGCTGCGTCATACGGGTTGTTGGTGTAGAACGTGTAGAGCTGCGTCCTTACATTCCCCAAGTTGTCGAACCATGTGCCTTCCGCAACGGCTTCAGCCATCGTCACGGCAGCGTCGCGGGTGTCCTTAACGTGCTGTGCGTAAGCGTCGATGTAGCCTTGCTTCTTGCTTCCGTCAGTGTCGCCAACATACTCGAACTTCTGCAAGTCGGCAGTCTGCGTCTTAATCAAGGCATCAACATCACCGAGCCTCTTGGCCCATTCAGCCTCGGCAGCGGCTTCCTTGCCTGCCGTGATGAGGGTAGTTGTCTGGTCGAGGTTGTTCAGGTGAGCGTCAACAGTGAGTGCGAAGTGCTCTCCGTCCTCGGCAGCCTGTGCGTCGGCAACATACTTGCGGACGTCGGCAAAGGCGTTCTTTATTACTGTGTCGTCGTACTGTGCTGCGGTAAGTGCTGCTATAGCGTCCTGCAACTCCTGTGCCCTGGCGGCTATGGCGGCAGAGAACAGCGTCCTTGCCTCACCGCTTACGGTGTTGTCGAGAGCGTTTATCGCACCGTCAATTTGGGCAATGAGGCTTTCAACCTCTGCCTTGTGGGCCTCGTTCTCGTCGAAGAGTGCCGGGCTGACGGTAGCCGTGTACTCCTCCTCTACGGCGTTCTCAAGGGCGCGCAGCTCGCTGAGCAGACCGTTGATGGCGGTGTTGGCCGTGTTGACGGCGGTTGTTGCAGTGCCCGTGAGTTGCGAGTTCGTGATTTCGCTGTACATCTGTATCGTGTCAACGGCATTCGCATAAGCCGTCTTGGCGTTGGCAACCGCTGTACGGAAGGCCTCCATACGGGTGAGGTTATCCTTAGCTACAACATCATCATAGTTCTCTGACTGCCTGTCGGCAATGTCCTTGATGTTGTCATTTATGTCTGTAAGAACGCCCATGATGCTGTCGTTCTTGATGTCAGACTGTCCCTTGCCGAAGAGCGTAGCGATAGCAGAGTTGACGTTGAGGAGCTTCGTTTGCTCTGCAGTAAGTTGCTGCAGATACGTGCCAACCTCGCTCGTCTGGTCGCCGTTCGATATTTCCGTGTAAATATCTGACCAGTATTTGTTTACTTCGTCATACTTCTCAAGCTGTTCGGTGTGTGCCGTCTCGTTGGCCGTAGCGTCCTTTGCTATAGCGTCGATGTCGGCGTCAAGAGCCTTGAGCTCGTTGAGAATGCCGGCCTTGTCGGTTGCGCAAGTGCGGTCGTTGTAAGACTGCAGTGCCTCGTCCTTGAGTTCGTTGAGCTTCGTGGTCTTGCTGGCAATCAGGTTGGTGTAGTACGTCTTGGCCGGGTCGGTGGTCTCGTCGTTAACCGTTGTCTGTGCATCGACAAGGTTCTGGGCCATTTCCTCGTCTTCGATGTACTTGTCTATTTCAGCCTTGGCGTCGTAGTTTGCGGTTGAAGCCTCGGCCTTGTCGCGCAAGTCGTTTACTTCCTTCTCTATTGCCTCGAGGCGACTTGCATAGCCTTCGGTGGTCGTTCCGTCGTCAGCCGTAACGTCTTCCCAGTCGGCAACAAGCTTCTCGGCAGCGTAAGAAGCGGCTATTTCACCCTCCAAGGTGCTGATTTTAGCAGCAACAGGCGCGATGAGGTCAGCAAACTCCTGGTCTCTTGAAGCGTCCTCGTTAAGCTCTGCAACGCCCTTAACGTCAGTTCCGTTACCGTTGAGCAGCTCCTCAACGTCGGCAACAGCCTTGTCGGCCGCAGTCTTCTGGTCGTTGTTAGCCTTAACGTCCGCCTTTATTGCAGAAACGTTAGTGTTGAACTCGGCAATGTTACCGTTGATTTCGGTCAGCGTGTTGTTAACCTCGTTGAGCGTGGCCATGGCCGCCGTCTTGTCGGGATTAGTCCTTGCATCCTCAATTTTGTCAGACTGGCCATTAAGAGCGGCCATTATATCGTCATAGTCTTTAAGCACTTCATCAAGACGGAGACCGAGCTCTGCAGCCGTGTAACTATCCCTTGCGCCAAGCGAACCCTTAGCGTTGGTAACGAGGGTTGTGGCGTAATTGAGCATTCTCTCAATAGCATTGTCCACTACGCTTTCCTCATACGCAGCCTTGTCGGCATCGTATGTGCCCTTAAGGGTCTCTGCGTCAGCGGTAATGGTCATGGCTCCAAGGCTTGCGGCGAGGTCAGTCAAGCCCTTAACATGGTTAGCGTCGGTAGCAGCCAAAGCCGTCGTAAGGTCTGTGTTGGCCTTGTTCAGGGCAGCGTTCCACTCGGCAATGATGCCGCCGTAGGTCTTTCCTGACTGTGCCTTTACGGGCACGAGGCTGTTGTCTACAACTTCCTCAAGTCCGTCTACAGCCGTCGTGTATTCAGCTATTTTGTCTGTTGCAGTCTCGTAAGCCTCAAGTGCTGCCTTGGCATCATCCTGATACTTGGTAACTTTGGTGCCCGTTGCAGTGATGTTGGCGCTGTTGTTGGTCTCCCAAGCAACGCAAGTGCCGCCGTCGTAAGCAGCCTTGGCGTCAGTAAGGTACTTGGTGATTTCATTTTGCAGGTTGGTTTCCGTTGTGGTGTACTTACCTTCAGCCTTGTACTTGCCGTCTTCAGAAGCCAGCTTTGCCACTTCTGCCTTAGCCTTGTCGAACGCTTCCTGAACCGTTGCAACGCTTTCCTGCACACGAGTGTAGGCCTCGTAGTTGGCAACAGCATCTGCGGAGTTGTTCCTCAAGGTGTTAATGGAGGTTTCAACAGCCGTTATTCTCGTGTCGAAGCTGGTCGTCTCGATGGAGTAGTCACCGTAAGCGGTCTCGATGTCGGCCTTCAACGTAGTGATATCAGACTGTATCTTGCTGATTTCCTCGCTGAACTTCTCGGCCACGTCGGCTATCTCCGTGAGCGGCTTCAGGCTTTCCTCAAGCGCTGCCACCTTAGCCGTAGCGTCGGCATAGTTGGCCTTGATGGTGTTTACCTTCTTCGTGTATTCGTCAACAAGTCCGCTCAACGTTGTCTCGCACTCGGTAAGCTGTGCCAGGTTTGCAGTCAGGTTTTCGGCTGTGTTGTTGTGGCTTTCTTCCGTGCCGTTGGCAGCCATCACTGCGTTCACGTCGATTGAAACGGCCGTAATCTTGCCTATGGCTTGGTTAAGCAGGTTGTTGAACACGTCGGGATGAGCCTCGTCGCCCTGCATGAGCGTGTTGAGGTCTTGCTGCGCCTTGACGATGGCAGCCCTCAAGGCCTCTATCCTATCGTTAACCTGGTTGTAGGCGGGCTGGTTGAGCTGTGCAGCGGCTATGGCGTCAGAGATTTCCTTGACTTTTCCGTCTACATCCTCAGCGAACTTGTCGTTCCTTTCCTCCGTGCAGACTGTGCCCGCCGTGCCGGCCTTGAAGGCTTCCTCAGCTTCCTTCTTGTATGCACTGATTATGGCGTCGGCCTCCGCCTTCGGGCCTTTCGCAAGGCTCTCGGCGTAAGTCTTGGTGCCATCGCCATAAGTGGCATCCTCAACGATGCCTTGTATAGCGTCGTAGGCGTCTTTAAGTAGTTCTTCCTTTTCGGTTATGAGTTTCACGGCCTCATCGTAAGCCCCGGCGTTCGATGCCGCAGCCGTCACTTTATCCCTAAGCTCATTGATGCGAGTCATCAGCGTGGAGTTCTCAACGCCTTCATACAACTTGGTGCTTACGTAGAGGTCATACACGGCATGGGCGTCCGTTCCGTCCTCGTTGACCAGCTTGTTTATGTCGGCAGCAATAGCGCTGGCTTCCGAGATTAGGCTCTCGTCCTTGCTTTCGCCATTATAAATAAGGTTGGTCACCTCGGCGAGGGCCTGGCTTAATGACTCACGGCTGGCAACGAAGTCGTAGACAAGCTCGAGCTTCAGGTTGCCGGCAGAATACTGTTGCCCCGTCACCACGGCCTCGATGGTAACGGTAACATCGGTCGTTGCCTTCAGCTCAAACTGCGAGTTGGCGTCAAGCTCATCGCCGTTGACAAGGATTTTGGCGTTCGTCAGGTCGCCCGTCAGCTTGTATTTTCCGGGTACAAGCGAGCCTATTGCCTGGGATACGGGCGTGCCGTCGGTAGACACGAGCAGCCCGTTCTCAATGCCGACGGTGGTTGAGGACTCAATGCCCCAAGAGCTTTCATCGGCCTTGATGTTGTCCAAGTTTGCGTTGGCAAGTGCCGTCAACGGGGTGGCAGAGGTCATCGCAAGAATGGAAACAAGTACATTCTTTCTCATAATTACCAATGTTTTAGTTCTGTTATACTTTAATTATCATTGTCCGTCTCTTCAACCGCCGCCACGCCACTGGGTTGTGGGATGTTTGCACGCGGTGTGCGGCGATTGTTTTTACGTCCAAAATTACGATGAATGCTTGGCTTTTCACAGTTGTTTCGTCGTGTTATTCGTGAACCATGCCATTCTTTTCGTGAACAGAACGCCGTTGTAGCCAATTGGTTTACATACCTTAAAAAACGTCAGTTCAACGCAAAGTTTACGCCGGCCATGCGGTAAAAAGAGCGACTTCCCCATTCATTTAATCAATGCCTCCCACGCCAAAGCCCGACGACTCCTCAAGCACGCCCATCCCCGTCAACGCCGCCAAGGGTGTCGATGAGCGCGCGCAGCACGTGCTTGGGCAGGTGGAGGGTGACGCTTGAGCCATGGTCGTCGGCCAGCACTGCCACCTGCTTTATGGTGTTGATGTGGAAGATGCGCCTCGTGTTGACCATGTACTTGCGGCCGAGGCGGATGATGAACCTGTCGTCGCCAAGCCTTCCTGCCACGGCGGCCTCAACCTTGGCCATGCCGAAAGGCACCATGAAATGCGTGCCCGACGTATAGTGTACGTGGGTGTAATGGTCATCGGCTTCAAGGTAAAGTATGCTGTCAAGGTCGATGACGTACAACTCTCCGTAGACGCCCAAGTGCAATTTAGTTCCTGTATGCGCCATTCGCTAAAAAGTTGCGCGCTTGTGTTTTCCTTGCCAAGCGCAAATGTGTATCCAAAAGGTTGTCATGTGGAAAAAAAAGCGTGGAAAACTTGCCCGCTGTCGTTCCACGCACTGAGGCTCTCGCATTGCCTTTATCAGTAGAACGGACAACGTGCAGCTCCACGCCGGTATGAAAAAACGCATCTGAGACACCACCTACAGGTGCATGGCCTGACACTGCCATGCACCTACGGTGATACCAGATGTGTATAGGCATACACATCACGCGGACATCCGCCGTTGCAATGTTCTTGACTGATAACCGTGAATTTGCGAGATTCCAGTGCGCCAAGGACATAGCGTAGACAAACGCCTTTATATCCCATGTACATCCCACAACCCTTGTCATTGCGCCGCATCCGCCGCGCGCTTCACGGGCCTCACGTGTTGTTATTTGGCCCACCGGCGTGAAATGTTATTGCAAAGATAGTGCAAGTAGAGTGAAATGCAAAATAAATACGAGCTAAATTAAGTAGTTAAAGGAGTAACTATTTTAAAATGAATGTCCGCAAAGCTCCCATTCATTAGTAGTTAAAGTAGTTAAGGAAGTTATCGCTCACTACGTTCGCTAAGGAGTTAAAGACAATAGCTTTTTCTTTAGGAGTTAAGGAGTTATGTAGTAAAGGAGTTAAGACATTAGTCTTTTCATTCATACTCCTCCCCTCGGGGAGGTCGGGAGGGGGCTGCCTTTTCATGCTCGGGGAGGTTGGGAGGGGGCTGCCTTTTCATGCTCGGGGAGGTCAGGAGGGGCTACATTAAACCGTAAAAGGGCACGTTTTGCGATGCAAAAGGACACGTTTCATGCGCTAAAAGGGCACGTTTCGTGCGGTGAAACGTGCCCTATCGCATACGTATTGATTATCAAGGCTTTACGATTTCAGAATTACTTGCCGTGCTTTTCATTTACTTTCAGCCTTACGCCTCACGGTAAGCCTGCTCGTGCACGCCGCTCACGGCACGCCCGCTGGGGTCGTTCATGCCGCTGAACGATGCGTCCCACGCCAGCGCCTCGGCCGTGCTGCACGCCACGCTGGGCACGCTGGGCACGGACATGGCCGCGCTGCGACTGGGGAAATGCGAGGCGAAGA
Source organism: uncultured Prevotella sp. (assembly GCA_944319815.1). GTDB lineage: Bacteria > Bacteroidota > Bacteroidia > Bacteroidales > Bacteroidaceae > Prevotella. Next base: position 19,519 of record CALUEX010000030.1, read on the forward strand.
TTGAACGGTAGAAATATTCCTCCTTGCTCTGCGGCGGGTTTACGGGGAAGCGCTGGGCGGCGTGCGCCATCTCGTCGTCGGTGACGCTCTCCGTGGTTATGCGCTTCAGCGTGTCAATCCACGAGTAGCCAACGCCGTCGGAGAACTGCTCCTTCTGCCTCCAAGCCACCTCGGCGGGCAGTATGTCGGCAAAGGCGCGGCGCAGTATGTCCTTCTCTATTTTAGTGCCGGGACACATCTTGGCCTCCGGGTTCAGGCGCATGGCAACGTCGAGAAACTCGGTGTCGAGGAACGGCACGCGGCCTTCCACGCCCCAGGCGGCCAGGCTCTTGTTGGCACGCAGGCAGTCATACTGGTACAGCCGCGACAGCTTGCGCACGGTCTCGTCGTGGAAAGCGCGCGCCGACGGTGCCTTGTGGAAGTAGAGGTAGCCGCCGAACACCTCGTCGGCGCCCTCGCCCGAGAGCACCATCTTTATGCCCATGCTCTTTATTACGCGCGCCAGGAGGTACATGGGCGTTGACGCGCGCACGGTCGTAACGTCGTAGGTCTCGGTGTAATAGATTACGTCGCTTAGGGCGTCGAGCCCCTCCTGTATGGTATAGTTGATTTCGTGGTGCACGGTGCCGATGTGCCCTGCCACGACGCGCGCCTTCTCCAAGTCGGGAGCGCCGCGCAGGCCTACGGCGAAGGAGTGGAGCCTCGGCCACCAGGCAGCCTCGCGCCCGCCGCTCTCAACGCGGCTGCCGGCATAGCGCGCGGCCACGGCGCTGATGACAGACGAGTCGAGACCGCCGCTCAGGAGCACGCCGTAGGGCACGTCGCTCATCATCTGGCGCCGCACGGCGGCCTGCAGGGCGTCGCGCAGCGTGGCAGGGTCGGCGGCGTTGTCCTTCACGCTGTCATAGCTGAACCAGTCGCGCTCGTAGTAACGGCGCGGCTCGGCATCGGCCTTGGTGAGCACGTGGCCCGGCGGGAAAGGCTGGTACGTGTCGCAGAAGCCCTCAAGGGCCTTCAGCTCGCTGGCCACGTAGAGCAGTCCGTCGCGGTCGCGCCCGTAGTAGAGGGGGATGACGCCGATGGGGTCGCGGGCTATGAGGTAGTCGTCGCGCACGGCGTCGTAAAGGGCGAAGGCGAATATTCCGTCAAGCTCGTCGAGGAACTTGTCGCCCTTGTCGCGGTAGAGAGCAAGGATTACCTCGCAGTCGCTGCTAGTCATGAACGTGTAACACCCGGCGTAGCGGCGGCGCAACTCCTGGTGGTTGTAGATTTCGCCGTTGACGGCGAGCACCTGTTGCCGGTCTTCGCTGAACAGCGGCTGCCGCCCCGACTCGGGGTCAACTATGGCAAGGCGCTCGTGCGCCAGTATTGCCGAACCGCCGCAATAGATGCCGCTCCAGTCAGGTCCGCGGTGGCGGATTTTGCCGCTCATGCGCAACGCCTTTTGCCTCAAGGCCGCCGTCTGGCAGCCAATATCGAATATTGCAACTATTCCACACATAGTCTTTCGGTTTTCAGTTGAGAATTGATAATTGGGAATTGATAATTATGATTACCCCTTCCGCTGCCCAATCGGTTGGGAATTGAGAGTTGAAAGTTGGGAATTGATAATTATGATTACCCGCTTTCGCTGCC
>CALUEX010000031.1 GCA_944319815.1 uncultured Prevotella sp.
AAGGAATAACACCTGATATTGTAAACAAAGACTGTTATTAACCAACATAACTGTCAACTAATTTCAGGAAAGGTCATATTGTGTGCTAAAAGGCCACCTTTTGCAACGTAAAAGGGGACGTTTTGCAATGCAAAACGTCCCCTTTCGTAATGTGTTGAGTACCAAATGGTTGCGCACCGCGTGCCGTGCGTGGCCTAAATCGCCCCCTCAAACTTGACCTTGCCGTCGTCGCTTACCGAATATCTGAGCTGGTAGTACACGGTCGAAGTCTTCCCGGCGTTAGTCACCGTTTCCTTGCCTTCCTCCACGACGTTGAACACCAGCTCCATCGGTTTTTTGTCAAAGGTGTTCATCTCGAAGCTCTCCATAGATTTGTAAGTGTACCCCTTCGGGATGAGTGCTTTGGCGTCTTCTATTATCTTAGTGTATTTCGCCGCGTCGAGTTTGTCAAGCTCGAGTGCCGGATACTCCTTCGGGTCGTCATACTTGTCGCCTTCTGCGAAGCTGGTGTCGTCAAGGTCAGAGGCTTTCCATCCCAAAGAGGGGTGGAATGACTGCTGCCATGCCTTGCCGTCCTTGTCAATCATGTAGAAGCGCACTGACGCTACCTCGCCCGTAAGCTCGTCTTGCCCGGCACCTTCGCTCCAGTCTACCGACACTACTTTCCACTGGGCAGGGTCGAAGTTCGCCTTGACCAGCTCTTTTGCCTTCTCTAAAACGTCAGGCGAATCAGTCTTCATTCCGCCAAGTTTGGAAGCCATGTCTCCGCATGACGCCATCACCAGGGCCGCTAAGGCCAACAATAAAATTCTTGATTTCTTAAACATAAGGGTCTTGTTTTATTAAGGTTAGACATAAAGTTTACACATCATAATGTCCCAAATGGGAACGGACGCTGCCTGTAATGTTTTACAAAAATAGGGATTTTACCATTACCCCCCCCGAAAATTTAACATTATATAAGAAAATATAATATGATGTTAGCAGTTTAGAGCCTTTCTCCGGCCATATCTTCGGAAAGGTTTGGGTTGGCTTTTAAAATATTTTATGAATGTCCGCAATCACCCCTATCCGCTTTTTAGTGGACTTTTCCAACAAGGCAAATGTCTTTAACTACTAAGCCCGCACAGCGGGCGATTAACTACTTTAACTCCTTTAACTACTAATGAATAGGAACTTTACGGACATTCATCAATATTTTTGCGTATCTTTGCCTACGCATTATGGAACATAACGATTATCTCGACCATGCCGTCGGCCTGCTCCGACGGCTCATATCAACGCCGTCGGTGAGTCGTGACGAGGCGCGGGCGGCCGACGTCATGGAGGAGGCGATGCGCTCTTGCGGCCTGTCGCCGCACCGCGAGGCCAACAACGTGTGGGCCGTAAGCCCGTATTTTGACGGTGACAAACCCACGCTGCTGCTCAACGCGCACATCGACACAGTGAAGCCCGTGGCTTCGTGGACGCGCGACCCCTTCTCGCCCGACGTGGTTGACGGCGCGCTTTACGGCCTCGGCAGCAACGACTGCGGCGGCGGCCTCGTGGCCCTTCTTCAGGCGTTCCGCCACCTCTCGCGGCGCGAACAGCCATATAACCTCATTTATCTTGCCTCTGCCGAAGAGGAAGTTTCGGGGCAAAACGGCATAAGCCTTGCCCTCACCCGTCTGCCCGGCATAAGCCTTGCGATTGTCGGCGAGCCTACGGGGATGCAGCCCGCCGTGGCCGAAAAGGGGCTGATGGTCATCGACGGCACGGCCCGCGGACGGTCGGGGCACGCCGCGCGGGGCGAGGGCATCAACGCCATTTACGAGGCCTTGGACGATTTGTGCTTCCTGCGCTCTTACCGTTTCGGGCGCGTCAGTCCGTTGCTTGGCCACACGCTGGCCACCGTCACCGTGCTGAACGCCGGCACGCAGCACAACGTAGTGCCCGATGAATGCCGCTTCGTCATCGACGTCCGCACCAACGAACTGTATAAGAATGAGGAGGTGTTCGAGTTCTTGAAGACCAAGTTGAAGAGCGAAATCAAGGCGCGCTCGTTCCGCCTGTCGTCGTCCGGCATCGACATGGGCAACCCCGTGGTGAGCCGTTGCGTAGCGATGGGCAAGACGCCGTTCGGTTCGCCGACGCTGTCTGACCAGGCCCTGATGCCTTTCCCCTCGCTGAAGATGGGGCCGGGGCAGTCGGCCCGTTCCCACTCGGCCGACGAGTTCATATATATTAAGGAGATAGACGACGCGATAAAGACGTACATCGAGCTGCTCGATGGGCAGGGGATATAGCCCCCGCCACAACCCGGGCACCTGACACCCACCCCAACCCTCCCGAAGGGAGGGAGCTTAGAATGCTGTGTCGGATAAGGAAGTGGGCAAAAGTTGTATGCTTTTGTGTTAATTAGATGTTTAACTATTGGCATTTTACATCTTCGTATGTAAAAACAAATGCCGCCCAAGCGCAATGCTTGGACGGCATTTTTAATGTTTTCACCTTGCCTGTGTTACCCCACAAAGGCAATCAAGCTCCCTCCCTTCGGGAGGGCTGGGGTGGGTGTCAGGTGTCAGGGTGTTGGATGTTCAATTCCTATTTCACTTCCCAGGTGTCGTTGGTCTCGAGCAGTTCCATGAAGTTGTGGTACTTCTTCTTGTCCTTCACCTCTTCGATTTGTTCGGCTACGGCTGTTTCGTAAGTAGGCGCTTCCACGTCGCGGATGACGCCGAGAGCTACGGGGAAGCCGTGCTCGTTGTCCATCATGGCAAGTTTCAGCTGCAGGGTGTTGTCCATGCAGTGTGCGTCGTGCACGAGGATGTCGTCCAATGTCACGCCGTTCTCGCCGATTTTCACAACCTTCAGGCCGAAGCCTTCCTGCATCAGGCCATATTCGTTGTTCTCGCCGAACACGAGAGGCTGGCCGTGGCGAACGTAGATTGCGTTCTTCGCGCGTCCCTCCTTCTTGTAGATGGAGTCGTAGCAACCGTTGTTGAAGATGACGCAGTTCTGCAAAATCTCGCATACCGAGGCTCCCTTGTGCTTGTGGGCGGCCTTCAGGATTTCAACCGTTCCTTCAGCGTCGGTGGCCACGGCGCGTGCGAAGAAGTGCCCCCTTGCGCCGAAGCAGAGCTCGGCAGGCAGGAACGGGTCTTCCACGGTGCCGTAAGGAGACGACTTGCTGACGAACCCGCGCGGTGACGTAGGCGAGTATTGTCCCTTCGTCAGGCCGTAGATGCGGTTGTTCAGGAGAATCATGTTGATGTCGATGTTGCGCCTCATGGCGTGGATGAAGTGGTTGCCGCCGATGGCAAGGCCGTCGCCGTCGCCGCTGATTTGCCAGATGGAGAGGTCGGGGTTGGCAACCTTTGCGCCCGTGGCTATGGCTGCAGCGCGCCCGTGTATGGTCTGCATTGCGTATGTGTTGACGTAATACGGCAGTCGGCTTGAGCATCCGATACCTGAAATTACGGCTGTCTGGTACGGCGGTACGCCTATTTCAGCCATTGCCTTGTGCAGCGAAGCCAGGAAGAAATGGTCTCCGCAGCCGGGACACCAGCGCGGTTGTCCCTTCTTATAATCTTGAGCTGTGTAGTTCATTGCTTGTATTTTTTTAGTAGTTAAAGAAGTTATGGCAGTTAAAGTAGTTAAGGACGATACCTTTGCCAAGCGTTTTTGCCTATAAGACCAATAAGCCGGATAAGGCCGATAAGTCAAGACCGTGGCTTGAAGTCGTTTCTACTTACTCCTCTACTCCTTCTCTCCTTTACTCCTTTTTTACTCTTAACTCTTAATTATCTTGGTGAACGCCTTTACGAGTTCTGCCACGACGAAGGGTTGTCCCTTCACTTGGTTGAATTGGTATGGCGCGAAGTTGTCAATCTTCATGCGCAGGTATCCGGCAAACTGGCCGAGGTTCTGCTCTGCCACTACTACCTTCTTGTATTTAGTCAGCACCGCGGCGGTGTTTTTCGGCAGCGGGTTGATGTAGCTGAAGTGGGCCAGGGCAACCTTGTGGCCTGCCTCCCTCATGCTCGTCATGGCTGAATACAGGTGGCCGAACGTTCCTCCGAAGCCGACAATCAGCAGGTCGGCGTCGTCGGCGTCGCCCAGTACCTCAACGTCGGGCACGGGGATTTTGAACACCTTGAGGGCGCGCAGGTGGCACATCTTGTCGTGGTTCTCCGGGTCGGTTGATATTGCTCCCGTGTTGCCGTCCTTCTCAAGGCCGCCCAATATGTGCTCGTAGCCCTCCTGTCCGGGTATCGCCCAGTAGCGTGCGCCGCTTTCCGGGTCGCGCTGGTAAGGTGTGTAATGCCCTTTCTGTTCAGGAGTTACGTAGTGCGGGTGGATTTCCGGCAGTTCGTCGATGTTTGGCAGTTTCCATGCCGCAGAGCCGTTGGCCACGAATGCGTCGGTGAGCAGCACGACGGGTGTCAGGTGCTCAAGGGCTATTTTTGCCGCGGCGTACACTGCGTCGAAGCAGTTGGTCGGGCTTGTGGCTGCGATTACAGGCATCGGCGACTCGCCGTTGCGCCCGAAGAGGGCCTGCAGCAGGTCGGTCTGTTCGCTCTTTGTGGGCAGTCCCGTTGACGGGCCGCCGCGCTGCACGTCGATTACGACGAGGGGAAGCTCGTCGATTACGGCGAGGTTCATTGCCTCCGACTTGAGGCAGATGCCGGGGCCGGAAGTGGAAGTGGCTGCCAGTGCGCCGGCGAACGATGCGCCTATTGCGCTTGCGCAGCCTGATATTTCGTCTTCACACTGCACTGTCACTACGCCCAGCGACTTGTGCTTGGCCAGCTCGTGCAGTATGTCGGTTGCGGGGGTGATGGGGTAAGAGCCCAAGTATAGCTTCAGGCCAGCTTTCTCGGCAGCGGCGATGAGGCCGTAGGCCGTGGCCTTGTTGCCGGTGATGTCCATGTAGCGGCCTTTCACCTTGTTCTTCGACTCTATGCGGTATGTAGCCGGCACGCTGGCGTGCACGTTGTGCCCGTAGTCGTAACCCGCGTTCACCACCTTTATGTTATTTTCGGCGATGATTGGCTTCTTGTCGAACTTCTCGCGCAAGAAGGCCTCGACGAACTTTATGTCGCGGTTGAACAGCCAGCACACGATGCCCAGGGCGAACATATTGCGGCACTTCAGCACGGCCTTGTTGTCCATGCCGCTGTCGGCCAGGCAGTCCTTCACCATCTGCGTGATGGGGCAGGCTACCACGCGGTCGGGGTCGATGCCCATCTCGCCGAGGTAGTCTTGCGTCTTGAACTCTGCCCGCTCAAGGTCTTTCGGGCCGAAACTGTCGGTGTCGATGATGATGGTTGCCTGTGGCTTGGCAAACCTGTACTGCGTCTTCAGGGCCGCGGCGTTCATTGCCACGAGCACGTCGCACTTGTCGCCCGGCGTGTAGGCGCGGCCGCTTGCGATGTGTACCTGGAAACCTGACACGCCCGTGAGCGACCCTTGCGGGGCGCGGATGTCCGCCGGGTAGTCGGGGAACGTCGAGATACCGTTACCTATCGTAGCCGACACTGTCGAGAAAATGTTGCCCGCCAGCTGCATACCGTCGCCCGAGTCGCCCGAGAAACGCACTACGACATCATCCAATTCCTTTACTTCCAATTCTTCTGCCATAAAATAAGTGTATTTAGCTTTAGATTGATATGCTCTTGTTTTTCATCGTTGCCGGAGCCCGCGGGTACGTCTGCGCGGCCGTGCGCGTGCAGTACGGCGGTATCCGTTGTTGCATTTTGCAAAGTTCGTAAAGATTATTGAAATGACAAAATGTTTTTTAATAAATCTTTGTTTCTTGGTGTACAATATTTTATTTTTGCCCTCGGCGCGTAGCATTAATTAAGTATATGTCCGTATTTTGTGACATAAAGATATGTTCGGTTAAGTTTAAACGCTGTTTTAATGTCAAATTGTAACTTTGCATTACTCTTTTACCATGTAGCGGCCTGTGTGCGCAAACAAGGCTTTCGGCAGCTATTTTTGCATCTTTTTGCCGTCATGTTGTCACTTTCGCCCGGTTTTGTCGTACTGCGCATGATGCCCGCCTTGCACCTTTCCATAATTTAAGAGGGCATCTTTCGCGTTGCAAAAGATGCCCTCTTACCGTGCGATATGCCACGTTTTGCAGGGCGAAAGGTGGCATATCGCTAAGCTGTTGACAGTCAGGGATGTACGGAGCGGCATCCTGTTTGCCGCCGACGGCTTCCCATGCCGCTGCCGCTTACTATGCTTTACGTTAGTCAGGTATAAGCAACCAGTCTTTGCCAGACCGTGTTTTTTGCCATGCGGCATAAGGTTTATGCCGACCCGGAGGTAAAAATATCGGGCATCGTCATCGTGAATAATGTCTATCCGCGGGTAGGGATGCCCGGTCGGAGCGTCCGGGTAACCATGAAAACGGTAAACGGTTGCCATGCGAAACGCCAACGACTATACGCTAACGACATTACCCGGACGCTCCGACCGAGCGTCCCAACCCCGCGGATGGCAACATGGCGGGTGGCCGTGGCCTCGCTTCCATGGGCTTGCATTTGCGAGTTAATCCCTATTTGGGTTAAAAGTAATCAAAAAGGCAAGGCGTTTTGAAAAAAAAGATATACTTTTGCAGCGTCCGAACGGTGGGCGGCGGCTCCCGTTTCCGACAGACATCATGGAATGAAAACAAGGCGTTACCGGCGCAATATCTTTCGTCTTTGAACTTCGCACATTCAACGTCACGAGAGGGATAAAGCACGCGGCGACGCCCATAAGCGCGTAGACATTGGCGCGCAGCAGGTACTTGCCGGCCCAGGAGGGCGGCAAGGCCTCAGCTGCCGCGTACCGATGGATATGGCATGGGCGTGGGCTGTCTGATAGGCTTATCTACTTGTGAGGGCAGTGCGAAGGCCTAAAGGCGGGATATGCAGGTCAGAATCCCACGTCTTCATGCCTGTCGGGACATTTGTTCAACCTTGAGGGCTTGGGCGGTTCGGCTCTCTTTATATATAAATATGTGACCGCCATGTATCATATCGGCAGCAAGATTGAGGCTGAGTTGCGGCGGCAGGAGCGCACGGTGGCGTGGTTCGCCCGAAAGCTCTACTGCAACCGACAGAACGTTTACGACATCTTCAAGCGCGAGAGCATCGACACCACACTGCTCCGCCGCATATCCGGCATCCTCGGGCATGACTTCTTCAAGGACCTGTCGGACGATATGGCCAGCCAAGACGTGACAAACGAAATGTGACACATCCGTATATTTTTGCCTTATACGCCGACGGTTGCCGTTACGTTTTAAGTATTTAATTTTGCAGATGGAAATCAATTAAATTTTATTAATAACTTAAAACGTAAACAAAAATGAGACACTTTAACAACTTGAAGTACATGGCAATGGCCTTGTTCGTGGCCATGCTCAGCCTCTCTTTCACCGCTTGCAGCGACGATGACGACGATGATGGTGGTTCACGCCCGTCTATAGTGGGGTCATGGGAGCAAACCAATAGCTATGGAACGGAAATAACGGTCACATTTAATTCAAATAAGCAAGGTTCGGTCACTTATACTTATTATGACAGCAATGATGTCCCGACAGGTAACGAAACCGAATTCTTCGAATATGATTATAACACTACAGATGGAACTCTTGTGGTAATAGGTAACACCCAGCTTGAGGGAACGTGGTCTGTGAACGTGATGTCTACGAAGTTGATGCTTTCAAATAGTTCAGCTTCTTATGTGTTTACGAAGAGATAAGGTGGTAAAGACTTTTTTGTAAGCATTTATATTTTAACAGACAATCAATATTTTAGTCGAGAAGGGCGGTCTTTTGCGTGTTGTAGAGGCCGCCTTTCGTCTTTAAGGAACATTTTGAATACCTGAAAGACTACGTAAACACGGAATGGCCTTATTTTTAATGCACTTATGGATTTAACGAAAGGCATGGTGCCGCAGATGGGTTTGTATGACGGACGGAGGCTGGAGCTTTACCTTGAAACAACATCCCGTGTGTAGGCGTTCAGCCTTTGCCTATGTGAAATGGCGCAAATCGCCGTGCAATAGATGCCCTTTTACGCGGCAAAAGGGCACGTTTTACGGGCTGAAAGGAGGCATATTGCGGAGTGCCTGGGTATGAGGCTGTTAGCAGGCGTTCACCTTAGGCAGGACGATAAATGGTAAAATAACTAAAAGTTGCGCACGACACAAACCAAGTGTATATCCGAATTATGAGAATGAACAAGATATTTACGGCAGTGATTAGTATTGTGTTGGTTGCAGGCCTGTCGTCATGCAACAGCAGTTTCCTGCAAGGCATGGCGGCGGGCCTTGGCGGCTTGGACAGCTATCCGTCTTATCCGTCAGGCTATGCTGGCACAGGCGGTTCAACATATACGGGCGGCTCGTTCGTCGTAGACCCGCTCCCGGCCACGTCGTTCACCTATGACGGTTCGTCGACCGGCTACGTCGCTCCCGTTTACACGGGTGGCACTGTTGGCACAAGCACGTCAAGCTCTACGTACAGCGGCTCAAGCGGAACGTCGTCAAGTGGCGGCTCATGCCCTTTGTGCCACGGCTCGGGCAGGATTGTGAAAGACTTTAACGTGTCAACCTTCGGCCTCGACTCTAAGGAGAAGTGCAGCGAGTGCGGCCAATGGTTCATGCGCTCTACGGGGCATCGCCACGTTACGTGCACCCAGTGCCACGGCACGGGCCGTATGTAGGCGGCCGCCGGAGGGGTAGTGCGGTATTTGGAATTTAATGGCTAATCATAAAAAACAAAGCGAAATGAAAACATTAAGGTTTGCGTCAATGCTATTTATGGCCGTCACGCTGGCTTTTTGCGTGTCGTCTTGCAGCAGCGACGATGATGAGGAGGAACCCCTGCCCGGCGGCGGACAGGGACAAGTGGACGACGGGGACGAACCATCTGGAGGCGGAACGGCCGTGACGGAAAGTTCAATCGTAGGCTTTTGGGTGTACAGGTCGGAAAGCGAAGGGGTGGAAGAGAGTCTGCGCTTCACGCCTGACGGTTCCATAAAATACAGTTTTGTGAAAGAAGATGCCCGTGGTGAAGTGTCGATAAGCCTCGACGGTTCGTATTTTATCACCGACGGTAAGGTGGAAATCGGCTATTACCCCGGTACTGTTTACACTTCTTATGGTTCGGATTCTTACGGCGGTTTTGCCGATGGAGTGGCCAGAACCGTTGTTTATGATGCCGAAATGTTCAACGGCATAGGCGGTGCCAAGCTGTATCTGGACGGCGGACAGGACGGCAGGATGGAGCTGGAGAAGTATGAGGCGGATGCCGACTGGTCGAGCCTGCTTGCCGGTTACTATACCGTAATGAACGAGAATACGGATATAACGGAAAGCATAAGGTTCACCTCGGACAGCAAGGTGGAATACAGGCAATCCGGACGTTCTGGCTCGATGTATTTTGAAATATCCGCCGACGGCACTTACACCGTTTCCACCGATATGGTCATAACGGTGAGATACAGTGATGTGAGCGCATGGAACAGCGAAGATTACAGCCCCTTTAACGGCTTTGCTGACGGAGAGCCTACCGTTAAGACGTATTATATGGTAGGACTGTTCGATTTCCTCGACGGCGACGAATATTTCACTATTTACAACACCGACGGCAAGGATATGGTCTTGCGTAGGTCTGGTAGTGACGTGCCGGACGTGGACGGCAGTTCGCTTGTTGGCACATGGCTCTACGGCCACGTAACGGTGAATGATAAACCTGCCGTTGTGCAGATAGTGTTTCAAGCCGATGGCACCGGTCGTGTGGAGGCTTGGTATGACGAAGGCGGTTTCGACATCTATCCGTTTGAGTATGATTATTTCGAGGATAAAGACGAAAACCGCTGGTATGTTGAGTTCGTCTGGACGGGGATGTACGGCCTGATGTTTGAAGACGGGGTTGATTATGAGGTTAATGTGACGACGGGCAGGTTGGTTATTGGTGGCTATACGTTTGAACGTCAATGATTGCCGTGTAGACGACACTTACCGGGATATAATTCAAGAGGTCATCTTTTGCAACGCGAAAGATGACCTCTTATCGTGTGATATGCCACGTTTTGCAGGGCGAAAGGTGGCATATTGCTAAGTTGTTGATTGTCAATGAAATGTAGAACGGTGAGGATTTGCGTCAGAACTTGAGGTAGTGGCTCAGCCGCTCGATGGCTTCCGGGGGGAAGTCGCGGTATAGCCGGAGGTCGTCGAGGCCGCGCAACGGGCCGTGCAGGCGGCGGTGGTCGGTGATGGTCTTTGCCCTGTAGAAGCCTATGTAGGGGTGGCGGCGCAGCTGGTTGAGCGTAAGGTGGTTGACGTCGAGGCGGCGGCAACGGCTTGCGTCGGCCGTGAAGTAGGGCAGGGCGGAGGGCGGAAAATTGTCTATTTCACGCAGTTGCTCCGCAGAGTAGAAGCCGCCGAGACGTTCGCGGTAGCGTACTATGGCGCGGGCGAAGCCGCTGCCGATGCCCGGCACGCGCTTCAGCAGGGCGGTGTCGGCGGTGTTGAGGCTTACGTGCTGCCCCGGTTTCAGCTTTAGGGGATATTTCAGCGTGTCGCGCACGTAGGCTGGGTGCGGCTCTGTGGGGTAGGCCTCGGCTGCGGGGCGGTAGTCGTCGGAGATGCGGATGTACGGCTCAAGCCGCCTGTATTGCCCTGCCGTGAGGCCGTAGAGGCGGGCAAAGTCGCGCGGTTGGCGGTATATGCCGCCCTTGGCGCGGTATCGGTAGATGCTCCTTACCTGCCATGGGGCGAGGCCGAGGCGCAGCAGTTGGGTGCTGTCGGCCGTGTTCGGGTCGAAGGGGAAGAGCTCCGCCTGTTTTTCGCCTGTGTCGTAGTAGCCGTAGGCTTGCCCGCCCTTGCGGTCAAGGTTTCGCTTTCCGTCGGCAACGGCTGTGGTGTCGCCGCCGATGGCCGTAGCCGTATTGCCGCCGCCACCGAGATATATCGTGAGGCCTACGGCTGCGACGATGACGGCAAGTATGGCCAGGATGGTGCGGCGGTCGCTGCGTTGCAGGTAGAAAAAGGATCTCATGGGTATTGGGTTATGCGGTTATTGGGTTTTACGGTTGTGAGGTTATGGGTTATACGGTTGTGGGGTTGTTAGGTTATACGGTTGTGCGGTCGTTGGGTTATGAGGTTATTGGGTCTTGCGGTTTTGGGGTTATTGGGTTATACGGTTGTGGGGGCGTTGGATTATGAGGTTATTGGATCTTGTGGTTTTGGGGTTATTGGGCGTTGCGGTTGTTTTAGGCTTATGCAGTTTTACCTTTTTACCGTTTTACTTTTTTACCTTTAAAGCAGTCCGAACTGGTGCAGGAAGATGAGAAGGATGCAGATTGGACAGACGAACTTGATGAAGAACAGGTAGGTGTGGAACAGCTTGCCGCGCAGCGTGCCCCAGTTGGTAAACTCGTCGCGAACCATCTTGTGTGGCAGGTACCAGCCAACGAACAGGCAGGTGAGGAAGCCGCCAAGCGGAAGCATCACCTGGCCTGTGATGAAGTCGAAGAAGTCGAACAGCGAGCGTTCGCCTATTTTGATGAAGTCCCACTTGCCGAGTGACAGGGAACATATAGCCCCGATAACCGAGCACACGGCCGTGACCACCCAGGCGGCACGCTTGCGCGTGGTGTGAAGCTCCTCGTGGACGAATGCCGTGCTGACCTCATGCAGCGAGATTAATGACGTGAGGGCAGCCAGGGCGAGCAGGGCGTAGAAGGCTATGGACACGACATAGCCTACGGCTGGCATACCGCCGAAGGCTTGCTGGAATACGTTTGGCAGGGTGATAAATACGAGGGAGGGGCCTGAGTCGGGGTTGATGCCGACGGAAAACGCCGCCGGGAAAATCATCAGTCCTGCGAGTATGGCCACCGAAGTGTCTATTACGCCGATTTGGACGGCCGACCTCATCAGGTTGGTCTGCCGGCTGAAGTAAGATGCGTAGGTGCAGAGGCAGCCCATGCCGATGCTCAATGAGTAGAACGACTGGCCTAATGCGCCGAGGAACACGTCGCCGCCCACCTTCGAGAGGTCGGGCTTCAGCAGGAAGGTGACGCCCTTCATTGCGCCCGGCAGCATACAGGCCGACACCACGACGATAAGCAGCAGGACGAAAAGTGTGGGCATCATCAGCTTCGAGGCTTTCTCGATGCCGCCCCGTATGCCGTGCACGATGACGTAATGGGTGACGAGGATTATGGCCACCGTCCAGAATACGGGCTTGAAGGGGTCGCGCTCGAAGGTCGCGAAATAGTCGGCAAAGAATTCCGGCGAGCCTTGCAGGTGGCCAAGGGCCGATGCCATGATGTACTGTAGGCACCAGCCTGCCACCACGGCGTAGTAGCTCGTGATGAGCACTCCCGTGAAAACGCCGAAGTAGCCGATGGCTGCCCACGGTGTGCCTCCTGACAGGCTGTGGTAGGCACGGGCGGTGTTTGACGCCGCGTGGCGGCCTATTATGAACTCGCTGACCATGCATGGTATGCCGAACAGCAGCACGCAGCCGATGTAAATGATTATGAACGCAGCGCCGCCGTACTCTCCCGTCATGTACGGAAACCTCCAAACATTGCCCAAGCCGACAGCTGAACCTGCCGTGGCGAGGATAACACCGAGCTTGCTGCCGAAGCTCGCTCTCTCAAGTTTTGCCATTGTTCTCCTCCTTTCGGTCGCCTCGGGCGTTTGCGCAGGTGTCATGTCATTGTGCACCGGGTGTCAGCCCGTTGGGCGAACGTATATGTAACGATAATCAGTTAATCGCTTGCAAATGTAAGAAAAACATCTTACTTTTGCACCAAAATAACATTAAAAATGAGGATTAACGGTCATTTGATAAGAAAATATCCGTTTTCTTGCCTGTTTTTGGCACTTATCTGGATATTGTGTTTCTGTACTCCGCCGCATACGCCTCTCGATGGTGTGGCCTTCATTGACAAGTGGACGCACATAGCGATGTATGGCGGCACTTGTGCGGCAATCTGGATTGAGTACCTAAGGTCGCACAAGTCTGTCTCGAGGTTGAGGCTGTTCCTTTGGGCGTGGCTTGCCCCAGTGTTGATGAGCGGCCTCATAGAGTTGCTTCAGGCGTATTGCACGGGTGGGCGGCGTAGCGGCGATTGGCTCGACTTTGTTGCCAACACGGTAGGCGCTACGCTGGCTGCTGTCATCGGAATTCTTCTGGTAAGGTATCGCGCCAGAGGCTGAACGGCGTCTTCATCAGTGACGAGTTGTAGAAGCGGCGGTCGCCCGTCACCTCGTCGGCGATGAACTCGGGCTTGTCGAAAGGCTCGTCGGGGCTGTGCAGCTCTACCTCGGCAACGACCAGTCCGTCGTTATCTCCATAGAACTCGTCTACCTCGAAGACGTGCTGTCCGCTCTTTACCAAATAGCGTGTCTTGTCTATCAGTCCCGGTTCGCACAGCTCCATGAGGTGCGTGGCCTCGTCGAGCGTGATTTCTTTCTCGAACTCATACCGTGCCAGCCCGTCCGCGCCTGACGGTCCCTTGATTGTGATGAAGCCGCGGCCGTCGCGGATGCGCACCCTGACGGTGCGCCCCCGCTCGCTGCAGATGTAGCCTTGGCTTATCCGGCTGCTGGCGTATGCTTCTTCGCGGTACGGCTTCCCGGCCTTGTGGACGAGGAACTTGCGCTCAATTTCAATCCCGCTCATGCCTTGTTACTCCATCATTGCCATGGCAAGGAACACTACCGCGAGCACTATAAGCACCGCGAAAATCCATGTTATCACTTTCTTTGCCTGTTTCTCCTGTTGCGCCTCCTGGTGTGCGTGGCGCGCTTTGCTTTTCTGGTTCATGGTTGTTTGTTATTTAAGTTAAGGTTGTTTTCTTCAATCTTTGTTGCTTTCTGGAGTAAAGGAGTTCTGGAGTAAAGGAGTTAAGACATTTGTTTCGCGTCTTTGAATGCTCATATCTGTCATTCACGGAGTCGTGTTTCAAGTGGCAAGGCAAATGTCTTAACTCCTTTACTCCATAACTCCTTAACTCCAGAAAAATCACTCTTCCTCGTTCACGGGGAACTCCATGAGGTACGCCTTGATGAAACCGTCAATCTTGCCGTTCATCACTGCGTCTACGTCGGTTGTCTGGTAGCCGGTGCGGTGGTCCTTTACGCGGCGGTCGTCGAAGACGTAACTGCGGATTTGGCTTCCCCATTCAATCTTCTTCTTGCCGGCCTCAATCTTGGCCTGGGCCTCAAGGCGCTTCTTCATCGCACGGTCATACAGCTGCGACTTGAGCAGTCGCATGGCGTTGTTGCGGTTCTCCAGCTGCTTTCGGCTTTCCGTGTTCTCAATCAATATTTCCTCTTCCTCGCCCGTGTCGGGGTCTACGTATTGGTATCGGAGGCGCACTCCCGTCTCTACCTTGTTGACGTTCTGTCCGCCGGCACCGCCCGAACGGAACAAGTCCCAGCTTACTTTCGAGGGGTCAACGTACACCTCTATGGTGTCGTCAACCAACGGACTGACGAACACGCTGGCAAAACTCGTCATGCGTTTGCCCTGTGCATTGAACGGCGACACGCGCACAAGGCGGTGCACCCCGTTCTCGCTCTTCAGGTAGCCGTAGGCATATTCGCCGCCCTCTATTTCCATTGTGACGCTCTTTATGCCAGCTTCGTCGCCATCCTGGAGGTTGCTTATGGTCACTTTGTGGCCGTGGGCCTCGGCCCAGCGCATATACATTCGCATCAGCATCTGCGCCCAGTCTTGCGCCTCAGTGCCCCCCGCGCCGCTGTTTATCTTAAGGACGGCGTCCATCGGGTCTTCCTTCTGGCGCAGCATATTCTTCAGTTCGAGGTCTTCAATGGCGTGTATGGCCTTGTCGTAGTCGTCGTCAACTTCATCCTCCGTCACCATGTCGTCATGGTAGAAGTCGAAAGCCAGCTGCAGTTCGTCGGCCAACGTCCTTACCTCTTTATACCCGTCAACCCATCGGCGGATGTCTTTTACCTTCTTCATCTGCTCCTGCGCGGCCTTGGGGTCGTCCCAGAAGTCGGGCGCCTGGGTGCGCAGCTCTTCCTCTTCGAGTTCTATTTTCTTTTTGTCTATGTCAAGATAGCGGTGCAGCGCGTCGGCGCGCTCCATTACGTCTTTCAGTTGTTCTGCTGTTATCATTTGTATTTTCGCTTATGCGTTTTTGGGTTATAGGGTTGTATTTTAACGGTTATACGGTTTTGGGTTTATGGGGTTATGCGGTTGGGGAATAGGACTGATGCGGCGGACAAGGCGGATGCACCATGTGCGACAACCCTCAATGCTAATCAAGCTCCATCCCTTCGGGAGGGTTGGGGCGGGTGTTAGGGGGTGGGGATTGTTGGTCATCCTCTTCCTCGTACATCTTCTCTATCTCCTTTGCGTAGTTCTTGTAGAGCACCTTGCGCCGTATCTTCAGCGTGTTGGTAAGCTCGCCGCGCTCCATCGTGAAGTGGTTGGGCAGCAGGGTGAAGCGCTTGATTTTCTCGTAGCTGGCCAGTTGTTGCTGAAGGGTCTCTATCCGTTCTGCCATCATGCCGTGGACGGCCTCGTCGGCACACAGCTCCTCGCGGCTGTTGTACGTTATGCCGTTCTTCTGGGCGTATTCCTCGAGCAGGGCGTAGTCGGGGATGATGAGGGCAGAGACGAACTTGCGGCGGTCGGCAATGACGGCTATCTGGTCTATGTACTTGTCTACCAGCAGCTTCGACTCTATCATCTGCGGGGCTATGTACTTGCCGTTCGACGTCTTGAACAGGTCTTTTATCCTTTCCTTGAGGAACAGTTCGCCGTTCTTGATGTAGCCCGAGTCGCCCGTGTGGAAGTATCCCTCGGCGTCGAAAGCCTCGCGGTTGAGGGCGTCGCGCTTGTAGTAGCCCTTCGTGATGGTAGGCCCTTTCAGCAGGATTTCGTCGTTCTCGCCGAACTTTATGTCAAGTCCTTCGATGGGGCGGCCCACCGAGCCCACTGTGAATGGCCTGCCCTTGAGGTCGGCCGACACGGTGGCGAGGCTCTCGGTCAGCCCGTAGCCTACTATCATGTCGATGCCGATGGAGTGGACAAACTCCTCTATTTCGGGCGAAACCGTCGCCCCCGCCGTGGGGAATATGTTGGGATGGTCGAGCCCAAGCTCGTTGCGCACGATTTTGAACAGCGTGCGGTGCATCAGGGCATACTTCATCCTGAGCGACAGCGGTGGGCGCTTGCCCCGGCTTAGGTACTCTATGTTGTGCTTGCGGCCTATCGCCCATGCCCTACGCAACAGCTTCTGCTGGGCCGGAGTGGCGCGGTCGATGCGGTCGATGACCTCGGCGTAAACCTTTTCCCAGAACCTCGGCACCGCGCTCATGCACGTGGGCCGCGTCTCGCGCATGGCCTGCTGTATGTCCTTCGGGTTGGTGTTCACCACTATTTCCGCACCCTTGCTGATGCTGAGGAACAGCCATGCGCGCTCGAATATGTGCGTCATGGGCAGGAAGTCCATCACCCTGTCGGTCTCGCCCACGGGTATTATTTTGCCGTTTACCTCCAGGGCGGCCCTGTATTGGCCGTAGGTCAGCATCACGCCCTTGCTGTCGCCGGTGGTCCCGCTGGTGTAGAGGATGTTGCAGAGGTCGTCGTCGTTGGCCTCGCCGTACAGCTTCTCCACCTCCGACTGCCGCGGACTGTTCTCGCCGAGGGTCATGAAGTCGTCGAAGTAGATTGACGACTTGTCGGCCGGGTTGATTGCCACGCGGCGGTCATAGATTATTATGCGCTCCAGCGTGTGGCAGTGGGAGAACACGCGCCGCGCCTTGTCGTACTGCTCCTGCTCGCCCACGAACAGCACGCGGATTTGCGCGTCGTCGAGCATATACTGTATTTGCTGCTCGCTGCTCGTGGCGTAGAACGGCACGGTCACGGCACGGATGCCGAACGCGCCGAAGTCGGTGTAGAGGTATTCCGCGCAGTTCTGCGAGAACACCCCGACGTTCTCCTGCACCTTTACGCCGATGTTGAGCAGGGCGTTCGACACGTGGCGCACCTTGCGCGAGAAGTCGCGCCAAGTGGCCGACTTCCATTCCGCGCCGCCGAAGTCGCGGTAGATTATCGCGCGGCGCTTGTCATACTTCTTCGCTTGCTCGTGGATGAGCACCGAAAGATGGCATTTCGTTTGCATTTGGCGTGACGTTTTCGTTGTGTTTGTCCCTTGCCGGTGTGTTAAGACGGCGCATCCCGGTGCGATGGGAACCGTCTTTCGCCATTCCCGGCGCAGCTTGTCTTATGCAAAGGTAATGCAAATAGTGGGAAAATCAAAATAAAAGCGTCGTGATTTTGAAAAACTATGGCGCTATTATATAATAGGTGTAGCCCGCCTCGTGCCCGTGTCTTGCCAGGCCGTGCATATTCGGCCGTAACGTGCCTGCTTGTGTGCCGCATTGCGAAATGTGCCCTTTTGCGTTGCCGAAAGGCACATTTTGCATCGTGAAACGTGCCCTTTCGCACGGTAAAAGGGCACGTTTTGCTTTCAGACCCTCCCCGAACGGGGTGTTCAAGGCCTTTCTTTTAGCCATTGTATGCGCCCACGCTTTTTGCCCAATGTGCTTATATATAATGTGAAAACGGTGTTTAAATGTAAACATACGTTAAAATGATGCATATTTCGCGATTTTCTTATGCGAAAGTTTGGTGGTTAAGTGTAAAGTGTGTACTTTTGCATCCGCTTTTCAGGGGTTGCCCCTGAGCAAGTAAAAAAGTTCTTTGAAAGATTGACACAGGCAAGAGGCAGCATGAGGCATTCTTCGGTTCCATTCTTGGAACGATAAAGAATGTTCTTGAAAGTACAAGTTATTAAAAAAATTATACAATGTAGAGTTTGATCCTGGCTCAGGATGAACGCTAGCTACAGGCTTAACACATGCAAGTCGAGGGGCA
>CALUEX010000032.1 GCA_944319815.1 uncultured Prevotella sp.
AAGCGGATTTTCAGTTCGGCCAGCCGGTCGTTGATGTAGACCTCGTTGCGCATCCTGATTACGTACATCACGGTGCGTGATATGCCGTAGAAAGCGAGAACTGCAAGCACGGTGTAGATGGCGTAAGCCCACCACGTTGCCCACCACGGCGGCAGTATCACGACCTCGAGCACGCGCTCGGGCGAGTTGTTGTCGTTGGCCTTCACCCTGAACTTGTAGTGTCCGGGCGGCACGTTCGAGTAGGAGGCTATGCGGTTGCTGCCGCTGTTGTGCCATTGGTCTTCGTATCCGTCGAGGATGTATGTGTAGGGGATGAGGGTGTTGTCGGCGTAGTGTGGCGACGTAAACTCTATCGTGAAAGTGTTTTGGTCGTGGCGGAGCACTATTTTCCGTGCGTATTTTACGGAGCCTTCGTAGATTGGGGGAGTAAAGTCTTCGAGGTCGCGGTTCATCACCTTGAAGTCCACAATGAACGTGTTGAACTTTATGTCGTTGTCGCTCCTCACGGCGGAAGGGTTGAAAGACAGCAACCCCTGCTTGCTTCCCATGAGTATGCGCCCGTCTTGCAGGCATTCGGCCGTATTGTCTTCCATCGTGATGTCGGGGAAACCGGCGAACCTGTCGTATATTTTCATGAACAACGAGCCCTTCGCCAGGCTTGCCACACCGTTCTCCGTGCTTATCCAAAGGCATTGTTCCTTGTCTTCGGTAATCGACGTGATGACGTTGCCGTCCTGCTTTTCGTTCACGGCGAACGACTTTAACACGGGCTTGTGTTTTTTCTTGTCATAGTATTCGAGGAGGTTCAGGCCGTTGCCGAAAATACCCATCCAGATGTTGCCTTTGCTGTCCTTGTAGATTGTCGAGATGTCGTTGCTTGTGGCTCCGGAGTTGTTTTGTCCGCGGTATGTCTCGAACTTGATGTCTGCCACGTTACTGAAATTGCCGTCGAACGACATCAGTCCGTCGGTCGTTGCCACCCAGAGGCGGCCCTCGCGGTCTTCGGCCATGGCCCTAACGTCCGTGTAAAGCTCGTATTGCGGATATGTCCTTAGTCCGTTGCGCTTGTTCCTGAACACGGTCTTGCCGTCTTGCTCCTCGATGAGGTTCAGTCCGCCGTAGAACGTGCACACCCAGATGCGCCCGTGGCTGTCCTGGTAAGTGTAGTAGACTCGGTTGCTGCTGAGCGACGTTGGGTCGTCACGCCGGTTGGCATATCTCGTCAGGCGCAGTCCCTGCGGTGCCAAGGCGTCGGGCGTACCCTTTACGAGGCCGGAGCCTTTGGTTGAGAACCAAAAGTTGCCGGCACGGTCTTCCATTATGTTGTAGACAGCTCCTACATCGGCCATCCCGAACTTCCGTTTCACGGCTTTTGTCCTTATGTCGAGGCAGTAGAGGTTGCCCTCGCGTGTCCCGACCCAAAGGTCGCCGTTGCGTGCTTGGTAAACGGCTCGCACGCCGTCGTTGTCGTTGGGGGCCTTGCTTGGCTCAAGCAAGCTGGGGAACAAGAACTTGAAGTTGTATTTGGGGAAGCGCACCTTGTAGACGCCGTTGGTCGTGGACGACAGCCACATCGTTCCGTCGTCGTCAATGTCTATGTCGAAGAAGTTGGGGGCTATGAAGTCATCGTCAAACTGTTTCATGTCGTTGACGTTCTGCATAGTCTTCGAGTGGTGGTCGTACCGCCATACGTCACCGTTGCGCTGCAGGATGAACAGGCCGTTGGCGCCGGCGTCCTTGAATTTCATCTCCGCGAACAGGCTGTCGCTCGGCAAGACGTATGTCTGTTGGGATGACGTGCGTGGGTCATGGCATATCATGAGGTCGTTGCCGGTGCACAGCCAGAGCTTGCCGTATTGGTCGGCGAAGGAGTCGAACACGCCCGAGGCTTGTGCCGTAATGAGGCTTGCCCGGCCGTTTTTCGCCATGGCGTACAGGCCTGACGATGTTGTGAAGTAGAGCGTGCCGCCCATGATGTTGATGGTGGATATGGGCGTGCTGATGCCGTCGGGCTGGTGGTGGCTCGTCCGTCCGCTGTTGGTGTCGATTATGTAGATGGTGCCCTTGGACGTGCCGGCACAGATGTATTGCCCTGTGTGCTTGAAGGCTGTGAACGTTTCACCCCTCCGTATGCCTGACAGCATACGCTTGGCGCTTTTCTTCTCGATTACGCTTATGTTCAGGTGGGTGCTCAGCCAGTAGACGTATTTCGACGTTTCGCCGAGCACGTTGTGGCGAAGTCTCATCGTGGGGGCGTCGATGTGCCCCTTGGAGTCGAAGATTTTGTCTATTACCACCTTGCCGTCCTTGCCTACGCGGGCCTCGAATATGTTTTTGTTGCGTGTCAGCACGAGCATCCGCCCACCGCCCGTGCGCTGGATTTTGATGACCTGCACGTTGGGCGAAAGCCGTTTCAGTTCGTTGTAGATGTAGTGGTACGACTCCGTGACCTTGTTGAAAACGTAGAGGTGGTTGTCGGTGTTGCGCACCCATAGGTATCCGTCCTTGTCCTCGACCATGTTCCTTACTTTCTGCGGCGGTACGTCGGAGACGTGGTTGGGGCGTGTGGTGTATGGCCTGAAGTTCAAGCCGTCGAACGTGCAGAGGCCGTGCCACGTGCCGAACCAGACGAAGCTGTCGCGGTCTTTCAGTGCACTGTAGACCACGTTGCTGGGCAGGCCGTCCTCCTTTGTGTAGTGCTCGACAATCATGTCTGGCTGGGCCGACAAGGCCACAGGCCATGCTGCCAAGAGCAGCACGGCAAGCATCAGTGACTTGAACCAAAGGTAACGTGTTTCCATCGAACACAAAGGTAATGTTTTTTTTTGAATTTTTGTTTTTTTGCTGCCGTATTTTTAGAAACTGTTTTGATTTTTTTGTTAAATGGATTGAGATGTATTTTCGAGGCGTTTTTGATTGTCGTTTACGTGAGTTTAGTGGGCTAAACGTAGAAAATAGCAATCAAAAACAACCGAAAAGACGCTCAAGGCATTGACAAGGAAGAAACAGTTCCCACTTAAAAACGAGTTCCGTAAAAATAAAAACAGTTTCTCAACGTCCCGTCTATTTTTGCTTTCTTCGTGAAGTGTGGCTAACGGCGTTGCGATATGTGGCATATTATACGATAAAAGGGCATCTTTCACAACGTGAAAGATGCCCTTTTGCAAGGTGTTGTGTAATAAGTTGACGTTCAACGTGTTACGTCCGTCGCGCTCGTTGTGCGCATTCGGCCCGTCATTGCTGCACGCCGAAGTCGGCCTGCTGGCGGTTTACCTCCTCCAGCGTGCGCTGGCGCTCCTCCTCGGTCATGGTCTGCTGTGCGCCTGTGCGGCTCGTCACCGCTGATTGCGGTGCCCCGTAGTTAGGCTTGTCGGTGTAGCATGAGGGTAGCGTGGGCGCAACGCTCTCGATAGTCAGCGTGGCCGGGGTGGGGGCGTAAGTGCCTTCGTAGGCCGATGTGGCCGTGATGGTGATTTTGCCGGGCTTGTCGGTGGCCTGTATTAGCACGGGCGCGCTGCCCCATTCAACGCGGCGCGGGTTGGCCATTATTTGTTCGCCGTCGCCGATGATGCGGCCCTCGCCGCTTACGGTGAAGCGGATGTCGTCGGTGGCGAGCCTCTTTACGTTGCCGTTGTCGTCTGTAACCTCGGCCACTACGACGATGAAGTCGCTGCCGTCGGCCGTCAGCTTCTTGCCCATCTCGTCAACGTAGAGGCGCAGCTTCGTCGAGCGGCGCGACGGCATCTTCTTCTCCGTAGCCACTACCTTGCCGTCGCGTATGCCTTCGGCAAGGAGCGTCACGCGCTGCCAGTTGCGCTGCTTGTAGCTGTATTCGCGTGCCTGCCAGAAGTCCCAGAAGCCCTTGAACACGACGGGGGCCGACTGCACGCCGGCGGGGTCGTGCTTTACGGGCAGCGTCAGGCTCTTCTCGCCGAAGACGGTAAGGCGCACGCTGTCGCAGTTGGAGTAGACGGTCACGTCAGGGTCGGAGAACTGTGTCATCTCGTTGGCTATGAACACCATGGGCTCGCCGTCAACCACCTGCGAGCGGAACATCTCGAAGGCGTACTTCTTTTGGCGGAAGGCGTCGTATATGCCGCCGTAGTAGGGGTCGGGATGGTAGCCGCGCTGGTGGTCGAACGGGTGCCACTGGCATCCGCCGATGAACTGGCGCTGGCCGTGGAACATCGTGCCGTAGGTGTCGCAGAGCGACTGCGCGGCGACGAGCATAGGCCGTTCGCCCCAAGCACGGGCTGCACGGTTGAGGCAGTTGTGGGCATACCAGTCGTCAACCATCTCGCCGAACTCGCGCGTGAAGACGCACTTGTCCTTTACGGTTGTGGGCTTGCCGATGTTCTCCGGCCAGTCGTACACTACGTCGTAGTTGTCGGCCACGCCGGCAGACGGCATATCGGCCACCGCCCCGGGACGCCCGGGGTAGGGGAACTCGTCGCGCGTGATTTGCAAGGCTTTCAGCGCGAAGTCCTCGGGGTAGCGCGTCTCGTTGAGTATGGGCTCCCAGAGCAACACCGAACAGTGGTTGCGGTCGCGGCGGATTATCTGCCGCGTGTTCTCGTGTACAAGTTCGCCGAAGCGCGGGTCCTTGTTCCAGTATTGCCATCCCGGCGTGGGCACGATGATGAAAAGGCCCAGCTCGTCGCACGCCTCCATGAACGACGGGTCCATGGGGTAGTGGGCGCAGCGCACGATGGTCATGCCCGCATCCTTCAGTCGCTTGGCGTCGCGCCACTGCTGGCTGTTGGGCACGGCGTTGCCTACGTAGGCGAAGTCTTGGTGGCGGTTGCCGCCGATGAGCTGGTGATAAGGCTTGCCGTTGAGCCAGAAGCCGTCGTTGCCCCTGAACTCGGCCTTGCGTATGCCCATGCGCACCATGCCGCCGTCAACGTTCTTGCCGTCTTCGCTGACGATGATTTCCACATTATATAAATAAGGGCTTTCGGGCGACCAGAGCCTTGGTTGCTTCATCTTCATCGCAAGGTAAGCCGTGTTGTCTTTTCCGGCCTTTACCTTTATTTTTTTCGACACGGAGCATACGGTATTTCCGCCGTCGTCTTTTACCACGGCGGTAACCGTGGGCTGGGCGGCAGAGCGTGAAGCGTTGCCTATTTCTACGTTGACGAACACGTCGGCACTCTGTTCCGAGATGTTGTCATAGTGCAGGAACACGCCTCCGCCGGCCACCTTGTTTGCCTCGATGGCGTCGGTTATTGCCACGGGCGACTTGCCAATGAGCCACACGTCGCGGTACATTCCGCCATGGTAGCAGAAGTCAAGGGCCGACTGTTTCTTGCCCGGAGGGTAGTTTTTGTCGTCGCTGTTGTCGGCTTTCACGGCTATCAGGCACTTGTCGCCGGCCTTCACGCCGCACGCCGTGAGGTCGATGGTTATCGGGAGATAGCCTCCGATGTGGCTTTTCACCTTCTTGCCGTTGACGAAGATGTCCTGCTTGCCCATTATTGCCTCAAAATGCACGGTGACGTTCTTGCCCTGCATATCGGTGGGGACGGTGAAGTGCTTGCGGTACCAGGCAACGCCCTGGTAGTTGCGGCCACCACTCGCAGCGGCAGGTTCAAGCCTTACGCTGTGCGGTGCGCATACAACCTGCCACCGGCTGTCGTCGTAGTCGGCGGCTTCGGCTCCCTGTGCGTCGCCTAAGTGGAAGCGCCAGCCTTGGTTGAAGTTGTAGATTATGCGCCCGCTTCCCTGCAATGGGAACAGTCCGGCCACTGAATAGGAGTCGGCGGCTGCGGCTGCGAGCGATACGAACAATGATAAAAGGAAAAATAGTTTCTTCATGGAGGTAGTTTTTAAGGAGTTAAGAAGTTATGGAGTTAAGGAGTTAAGACAATATTTTGTTAGTATTAGTTGGTTGGGTTATCCCCGTTTATGCATTTGTCTTAACTCCTTAACTACATACCTCCTTAACTCCCTGTATTATTTGTTTAATGAATTAATATCCAGCACCACGTGCTTTATCCTCTGCCTGCGCCATGTGTAGATGCAGTGCAGGTTGCCGTCTTCGGTCTGGATGATTGATGGGTAGGAGTATTGGCTTATGGGCGAGTCTTCAAGCGTTACCCAGTGGCGCCAGTTCAAGCCGTCGTCAGATATGAGCACGGACAGCGGCGTGCGCGGCCCCTTGCCGTTCTTTATGCCCTTTGGCACGGGCTTGTCGTTGCATATCATGGCGTGGCGACCGTCTTTCAGGGTAACGACGTCGAGTCCGCTGTTGTTATTCGGCACGTCAATCAGCTGTATCTTCGACCACGTTTCGCCGTTGTCCGAGCTGTAGGTCATGCCCACGTGTTCGTTGCGGGTGCGTGCCACGGCTGCCAGGCGACCGTCGCTCAGCTTCATGATGGCGGGCTGTATTATCTTTATTCCTTCGTCCATGGTTACATAGTCGGTGCGTTTCCACGTCTTGCCCATGTCGTCAGAATACTCGAAATACAGTCTCCAGCCGCCTTCCTCGATGCTGGTGGGTGCAATGATACGTCCCTTGTTGAAGATTGGCTTGTTCTTGATTGGGCCGAGGAAGCCCTCCTGCAGTGGTTCGCGCTTGCTCCAAGTCTTGCCTCCGTCCTTTGAGCGTACCATCCATCCGGTCCAGTCGGCCACCTTGTTTCCTATCTTGAAATAGATTACGAGGTCGCCTCCGGGGATTTGGTAGACCACCGGGTTCCAGCAAGCCTTGCGTTGCCAGCCCTCCGGGTTGTTGCGCACTTTCTTGTCGAGGATGGGGCCTTTGGCTGCGGCAACGTTCGTGCTGTCAAGCCCGGACAGTCCGGCGAGCTTCGCTTCCTCACTTCCGGTCTTGAAAACGCCGTCGGCCACGAGTTGCGGTTCAAGCCACTTGTCGCTGCCTTTAGGCTTGCGGCTCACCCAGATGCACACGTCTGGGTTGCGTTCCTTGGTTCCGCCGAAGTAAGTTGCCACCAAGTCACCGTTGTCGAGCTCTTCAATCGTGGCCGAATGGCACTCGGGGAACGAAGCGTTCCTGTAAAGGAACTCGTTTGTGATGATAGCCTTGTCGCGTATTGGGAGCGTCACGGTGAAGTCGTATGAGCCTGAACCGATGTTCTTTACGGTGCCGTCGGGCAGGTGAACCTCGGCCGTCGTGTTGGCTGGGATTTCCACGTGCCAGTACAGCTTGCCTCCGTCCTTGTGCCAGCGGCTTACGATGTCGCCGTAGATTGACTTGTAGGAAGCCTTTATGTCGTCCATTTCTTCTACGGAGAAGTCGGGCTTCATGATGATGTGCTTGAAGCCCGGGCGGTTCGGGTCGGCACTGATGCCGGCCACGTCTTCATACAGCCATGACACAAGGTCGCCCAACTGCATCACGTGGTTGGCGCTGTTCATCTTGGGGTTGGCCGTGTCTCCGTTCCAGAGTTCCCATATCGTGGTGGCTCCTTTCTCCGTCATGTAGCCCCAGCTGGGGTACTTCTTGTTGGTGGCCAGCAGCCAAGCCATGTCTGCACGGCCCATGTCTGTCAGTCCGTGCATGAGCCATTGTCCGCCGATTATGCCGCAGGGCATCAGTCCCTTGTTCGTCTCGATGATGTTGGTGATGATGTTTTTCTCCACCTCTCCGCGTACATAGTCGTCGTCAATCATTCCGAATGCCAGCGGCAGCAGGTTGGCCGTCACGGTGTTGTTGCCGTAGAACGTGCTGTCGGGATAGTGCAGGCGGCCCGGAACGGGGCTTGTGCCACGGTTGACGGTGAGGAACTTCTTGTTGAATGCTTCCTTCACTTCGGCTGCCTCGGCTGCGTATTCAGTGGCATCGGCATCCTTTGATAGCACCTTGGCGAAGCGTTCCATGAGCTTGTTGAGCTGGTAATAATAGGCAGTGGCGATTAACGTGCCGTCGGTTACGCGCTTCGGGTCGCGGCAGTGGATGGTCTTCTCGTCAGTAGGAGGCAGGCACCAGTCGGCAAACTTGTCGCGCGGCATCAGTCCGTCTTTCTTGTACTGGTACTTCATGTGGGCGAGCCACTTCTTCACTGCGGGGTAATACAGGCGCAGGGGCTTGTCGTCGCCATACTGGTTGTAGAGCATTTCAAGAGAGAAAGGCAGCGCGGCGGGCCATGTTATGATGTCGGAGTAATAGTTCCAGAAGGCCGGTGCCACGTCAGGTATGCACCCGTCTTCACGCTGCGACTCAACAATGTCGCGCGCCCACTTGGCGTAAAGGTTGTTGTTGTCGAAGATAAAGGCCTCGCCGAAGCATCCGCGTGCACGGTCGCCGAGCCACGGCTGGCGTTCGTCACGTTGCGGACAGTCTACCGGCATACCCTTGTAGTTGCCGAGAATGCCCCAATATGCGTTCTTGTAAACTTTGTTCACGATGGTGTCGCACGACTCGAACGTGCCCGTTACGGCCATCTCGTCGCTGACTACTTCACCTATAAGGTCGTCTGCGTCGAGGTCTTTCATGCCCTTGATTTCGGCGTAACGGAAGCCGTGGTACACGAAAGTGGGCGACCACCAGCGGCCTTGCTCCTTGCCGTCGGCCACGTATTTATCGGTAGAGTAGGCGTGGCGGAAGTTGGCACGGTTGAGGCTGCCGTCGGGGTTGATGTTTTCTGAGAATATGATGCTCACCGTGTCGCCTGCGGCAACGCCCTCGATGCGCGTCTTGAGCCATCCGGCCATGTTCTGTCCCATGTCGACTATGTAGCTGTCTCCACGTTTCTTGACGCTTACGGGCTTGATGGTCTTCAGTACTTTCATGTTCGGAGCCATTGCTCCGCGCAATGTCCCGGTGGGTATGGCCACGCGCTCGGCCGTCATCCATGCGCTGTCGTCGTAGTCAACCGTAGTCCATGAGCCGAACTCCTTGCGTGCATCGTATATTTCGCCGTCGTACTCGTTGTTGGAGCGTATGGCTCCGTCGGGGTTCAGTTTCCACTTTTCGTTCGACGAAACGGTCTGCTTCGACCCGTCGGCATACTCGATTACGAGGTTCAGGCGGAGCTTGGGATAGCCGAAGTTGGTGATTTTGTAGGGCTTCTTGTTTTGCTGCATCGTGTAGTAACGGCCGTTGCCGAGGGTTACGCCAATGGCGTTGTCGGCGGCAAGCATCGACGTAACGTCGAACGCATTGTAAAGAATTGTCCTACGGTAGTCGGTCGGGGCGGGTGCAAGCACCTGGTCGCCCACCTTCTTGCCGTTGATGTAAGCCTCGTACATACCAAGACCGCTGATGTAGAGCGTGGCGCGGCGCACGGGCTTTTCTACCTTGAACTCTGTACGAAGGTAGCGTGCCGATAGCTGGCTGTGCTCCGTCTCCACGTCCCAGGGCATGGCCTTGTCAAGTCCTATCCAGCGTCCGCTCCAGTCGGCTTCGTTCAGCAGGCCAACGTTCCACATTGCCGTTGGGCTCCAGTCAGACTCTCCCTGCGTGGTGTTTACCTTCACGCGCCAGTAGCACGGCGTGTTGCTGCGCAGCTCCTTGCCGGCGTATTCAATCCATTGCGACTGGTCGCTGTTGACGGTTGCGTCCCAGAGGTCGCCAATGAGGCTGTCAGCCTTCGCCTTGGTAGATGCCACGATGATGTGGTAAGACGTCTGCATGACGTCCTGCTTGTTGGACGTTAGCTGCCAGCCGAGGCGCGGACGTGGCGTGTCTACGCTCATCGGGTTGTCCATCCGCTCGGTCTTCAGGTTGGTCACGGCCACGGGGAACGACGTTTTCTGCGTCGTCTTCTTCTTGGCCGCACCGGCATTCAGGCAAAGGCATAGCGCCAATGCCGACATTAAAACTTTGCGTATCATTCTTTTTCAGGTATTTGTTTGTCGGTTTTGCTAATGTAGCTCTTGCTTGAGTCAACGGCTATGAGCACGCGGTCGTTGCCGCGCAGGTAGGCCGCGTCGTAGGTGAACTCGGTCACCTTGCTGTCAAACTCGCCAAGATATGTAAGTTCGCCGTTTGCCGGGTTCATCCACCATACGTTTTTCTTGGCACCGCTTATTTTGGTGAGGTCGATGCTCATTGGCTTGCCGCTGTAGTTGTAGACGAGCAGGTAGTCCTCGCCGCGAGTGGCAATTACGCGGTCGTAGCGTTCGCCGTTCTGCCCGGCTATGACGCTTTGGTCAGCCACGCGCTCTGTGAACGGGAAGTTGAGGATGAGCCACTTGAGGTATTTCATCTGGTTGTAGCCGGGGTCTTTCATCGCTTCCCACCACGGTTTTTCGGCTCCGAACGACGCCATGAGGCCCGGACGGATGAACTGCATCACGGAGTTGTGGCCGTAGGTGTGGCCGAAAGCACCGCCGAACACGGCCCAGTAGGCGTAGCGGCGCACGTCGTAGTCTTGCCAGCGGGGGGCGGAGAAGTCGTGAAGTCCCTGCGGAATGTCCTCGTAGCTCGGCTCACCGTCAATCACGGGGCGCAGCGGTTTCTTCTCGACGCTCATGTCAACGTAGCGCCAGTTGTCCTCCTCGGTGTTGTCCTTGATGGTGTAGTCGCCGTCGCCGTTGCGCTGGCCGTAGCGGCGGTGTCCGCTCTGGAACATATTGAAGTCCATCCACTCGCGGTCGTTGTACCACCAGGCTGACGTCGTGCGTCCCCTCGGGTGGAAGGTCATGACGTGCACCTTGTCTATTTTCTTGATGGCGCGGGCCATGGCGTCCCACACCTCGGGCTTCTTGTCGCCCATGATGTCGCCGCCAATCAGCCAGATGATGTTCGGCTTGTCCTTGTACCTTTCGGCGAGGAACGTGCCGAGGGCGGCTGCCTTCTTCGTGTCCATCTGGTCAATCATGGAGCCCCAGATGCAGTCCATGGCGATGTAGATGCCGTTGCGCTCGGCCACGTCAACGATGTAGTCGAGGTGTTCCCAGTAGCCATACACGCCGGGCTTTGACACTTCGCTGAAGTCGAACTCGGCGTTGTTGGCGGCGTGGCCGTAGACGTTGAACGTCGGTATGGCGTTGAGCACCTGTATTTGCTCAACGTTGTAGCCGGCCGTGCGCTCGTAGTTGAGGAAGTATTCCACTTCGTCGCGGTTGAGCCTTTCGGGCAGCAGCCACGCCGTGTTGCCGAGCCAGAAGAACGGCGTGCCGTTCTCGTGGACTAAGTAGCGGTTGTTTTCCGAAACGACGAGCCGCCCGTTGCTCCACGGTTTGTAGATTTTGCTTGCGGCGTTGACTGCCGTTGCGGCGAGCAACAACGCCAAGGTAAAGATTAAGTGCTTCTTCTTCATTGTTGTTAGTTATGATTATTAATGTTTATTTTTTAGTCTGTCGGCGTGCTTCCTGGGCGTGGCCTGAATGTGGCGTGTGGCCGTAGCCTTTGCGGAAGGCCGTCTTTCGTGCGCTAAAAGGCCGCTTTTTGAGCCCTGGAAGGCCATCTTTTGCAATGTAAAAGACGGCCTTTTGCAACCTGTTGGGTGTCAGGACTTTACGTGGCCGATGCCAAGTCCGGCAAGTTTGCAGCATCCGTATCTTTGTCAAGGCTTATATGCCAAGCCTGAAAAACGACGAACAGGCAAACTGGCAGGGCTCGTGCCCTGTCGGCTTGTCTGCTCGTTGGTCTTTTATTAAAGAGCCTTGAGGGTGACGGTCTCGCCCTTCTTGGTCTTTATGTCGTAGAGGTATGTTTCCTTGAGGGCGGGCAGCGGCTCTATTGCGTCGGGCGCGTTGATTTGCTGCTTCACGTCTGTCGGCACGTCGTAGAGCGCGTTGTCGTTCTCGCCCTTGGCCTTCTTGACGCCCTTGCCTGTAAGGGGCACGGCCGAGCGGATGCGCAGGTTGCCGGCAAGCGCCGACTTGATGGTTGCCGTGGCCACCTTGTTGTCTTTCCAGTCGATGCTCACCTCGAAGCCTCCGCGTGCCTTCAGGCCGCTTACGTGGCCGTCTTTCCAGTCGTCGGGCAGGGCGGGCAACAGGTAGACGAAGCCGTCGTGGCTCTGCAGGAGCATCTCGCCAATGCCGGCGGCGCAGCCGAAGTTGCCGTCAATCTGGAATGGCGGGTGTGCGTCGAAGAGGTTGGGGTAGGTGCCGCCCTTCTTTTTCTCGTTGCGCACGAGGGTGAGCTGGTCGCCGATGAGTTTCCATGCGTGGTTGCCGTCGAGCAGTCGTGACCATAGGCAAACCTTCCATCCCATGCTCCATCCTGTCGATGGGTCGCCGCGGTGGACGAGCGACGTGCGTGCTGCGGCGGCAAGCTCGGGTGTGCGGAACGGTGAAATCTGGTTGCTTGGGTACAGGCCATAGAGGTGGGACACGTGGCGGTGAGTGTCGTCAGGGTTGTCCCAGTCGTCCTTCCACTCCTGCAGCTGTCCCCAGCTGCCCGTCTGCATTGGCGGCAGCATGGCGAGCTTGGCCTTCAGGCTGTCGGTGAACGCCGTGGCGTCGGTCTTGCCGAGGATGTCGTTGGCGTCGATTACGTGGTTGAACAGGTCGTAGATTAACTGGTTGTCCATCGTAACTCCGGCTGCCGTGGTGGCCTTGTGCCTGTGCTGGTTTTCGGGCGACAGGCTGGGGCAGATTAGCCAATATTTCTTCGAGGGGTTCTGCACCATTATTTGGTTGAGGAACCTTGCTGCGCTTTCCATGATGGGATAAACCTCGGCGAGGAACTTCTTGTCGCCCGTGTAGAGGTAGTGCTCCCACAAGTGTTGGCACATCCACGCCCCGCCCGTAGGCCACAGGCCCGACGGTGCCTTGTCGATGGCTCCCGTTACGCGCCAGATGTCGGTGTTGTGGTGGAGCACCCATCCGTCCGCCCCGTACATTATGCGTGCCGACTCGTGCCCGGTCTCGCTCACGTCCTTGATGAGACTGAACAGCGGTTCGTTCAGTTCGGTCAGGTTTGTCAGCTCAGCCGGCCAGTAGTTCATCTCGAGATTGATGTTGCAGGTGTACTTGCTGTCCCACGACGGCAGCATCTTGTCGTTCCAGATGCCTTGCAGCGTTGGCGGCTGCGTGCCCGGCTGCGACGTGCAGATGAGCAGGTAGCGGCCAAACTGGAAGTATGTCTCCACCATGTGCAGGTCTACGTGCGTCTTGAATGTCTCCACGCGCCTGTCGGTGGTCATGTTAGCGAACGCATCTTCGCCCAAGTCGAGCTTCACGCGGTCGTATTGTGACTTGTACTTGGCCACGTGCGCCGCTTTGATAGCCTTGAAGTCCTTGAGCATCGCTTGCTCCAGCGTCTCCTCCGAGCGCAACGTGTCGTTGCCGCTGATGTCGTCGTAGTGCTTGAAGTTGGTGGCAATGGTAAGGTAGATTGTAGCTTCGTCGGCTCCGTTTATTTGCAGCACGCCGTCTTGGCTGCACATTGTGCCGCCCTTGACCTTGGCCGATGCACGCCCGGTGAAGGTCACCTTGCCCTTCAGTCCTTCGTGCCAGCCGCTTATTCCGCTCAATACAATCTCGTCGCCCTCGCTCTTTATGGTCACGTCTTGCTGCGGCGAGGTCATCTGGGCATTGCAGGTTATCATGCCGGGCTTGCTCGCCGTCAGGTGTACCAGTATCACGTTGTCGGCTAACGAGGATATGTATTCGCGCCGGTAGGTCACGCCGTCGGCGGTGTATTGCGTTACGGCGCGGGCCGAGTCGAGGCTTAGCTCGCGGTAATAGCCGGTGTACTTGCCTACGTTCGGGAAGTTGATGTACAGGTCTCCGAATGGTTGGTAGGGCATACCGCTGTTCGTCTTGGCCTGTACGTGTGCCGTGGCGAGGTCTTGGGCTTCCTTGTACTTGCCTTCCCAAACGAGCTGGCGCACCTTGGGTAGGTACTCCAAAGCCTCCGGGTTGGCGTTGTTGTTGGGGCGTCCGGCCCAGATTGTCTCCTCGTTGAGTTGCAGTCTCTCCGCAGAAGGCGAGCCGAACACCATTGCGCCAAGGCGGCTGTTGCCTATGGGCAGGGCTTCCGTCCATGTTGCGGCGGGCCTGTCGTACCACAATATGTGGCTGTTGTCCGTCGCTGCGGAGGCATACGCCGGGTAAAGCGTCATTGCGAATAATGCCGCTGAAAGTATCTTCTTTGTCATCTTGTCTTGGGTGTAAATCTTAAAGCGTTTTCGTCTTCAATCGTAACTTTGCTTTCGTCGAGTTTTGAGGCATCGAGATTAAACGTCTCGATGAAGAACTTGTACACTGCGTTGCGCTTGTTCGGCCCGAAGTCGTGCCGCTCGTTGGGCAGGTGAATGTTTTTCACGTTGTCCGTCTTGCCGTAAAAACCGTAAATTCTTTGCAGGTACGGGAACTCAAGTTCGGGCGTTGTTGAGGTCCAGTCGCCGCCGTCGCTCACCACCATCATGGGCTTCGGGGCGAACATCGCTGCCAGCTCTGCGTTGCAAGTGCCGCCTCCGGCCAGCTGTATGGGCATCCCGCTTTCGCAAGGACAGCCGCCGTCAAACCATGACGACATACTTACCACGGGGCAACTTGCCGTGTAACGGTCGTCAAGGACGCTCAGGAGCACGGCCTGTGTGCCGCCTCCAGAACCTCCGTTTACGCCTATCCGGGTAGTGTCAACATCCTTGCGCTGGATTATCCAGTCAAGTATCCGTATGCCGTTCAGGGCCTGCATTACGTGGGCTTCAGGTGTTTGGTGGGCTTTAGAGCCTACCTCGTCGGCCGATTCCCCCCATCCCCAAAGGTCATAGTCAACACAAATCGCACCCATACGGGCCAGCGTTCCGAGCCTCTGTTGCTGCACTTCGCCGTAACGTCCGTTGCTGAAATGCCCGTTAGGACATATTATAAGAGGGTGTTTCCCCTTACTTCTCGGGGCGTAGATAGAGCCGCAAACGGTGTGTCCATTGACTGTTTTCAGGCGGAAGTTCTGCACCGTATAGCCGTCGAATTTCCGTATTTTGCCATATTCGGGAGCTTCGTTTGAGCACAGGGGAAGCAGCTTGTCTATGCCGAGACGCTGCCTGACCTCTGGACGTAGCGTGTCTTTCCTTGCCTCCCAAGCAGCCTTGTCTGCATAAAGCGATGACAGGTAGGGTATCAACTTCATGCCGTCTTCGGGCTGGCGGCGCGGATACTCGTATGGTTTAACCTTGTAGAGCTTGTCGTTTTGCTTAACGGCCTTGAAATCAAACGGGGCGAGTATGTTTGTCAAAGTCTCCTCGATTGAGTACGGACGGATGCGGAAGTCGGCATAAGCCAGCTTCAGTCCTGTGGTGTCAACGTTATACTTCAGCCTTACGCCGAAGCGTCTTGACACGTCGTTGAGCACGTCGCCAAGCGGTCTTGTATATTTATTTTCGAATGTTTGGGCGCTGGCCGTCATGGCGAAAAGCAGCGCCGGCAATATCAATCGTTTCATTTCTGTCGGTAGTTAAAGCTCTTACCCGTTGGCGGAATTAAATTAGTGCGTATTTAATTCTGCCAATAGGCTTGTTATTAATATAGTTAACGTATTGCGA
>CALUEX010000033.1 GCA_944319815.1 uncultured Prevotella sp.
CATATTTCTCATAGTCGGCATTCAGGTAGCCCAAGCCGAGGTTGAAATCAAGATCTAATGCCTTGTTCAGCCGCAGCTGGTAGCCGGCAGTGATGCCGCCACCCATCAGGTCGCCCTGCTTGCCTGTTTCGGAGAGCTTGTAGTTGAACTGTCCGGCCTTGAACATAGCACCCAGATACCAGGCTTTCTTCTCGCCCATGTAGTAACGCACTTCCGGAGCCACTTCCCAGAGTGCATAGCGGCGGTCTTTGTCGCTCCACGTCCAAGAAGTCCATGAGCCGTTTACGAGGATTCCCCACGAGGGATGGACGCGCCACTCCAATCCCAAGTCGGGGGTGAGTGTCGCCCAACGCAGCAGATTGGCACGCAGGGAAAGAGAAGCATGAGCCCCTCCGACCTCCCCCGAAGGGAGGCTTGGGCTTGCTTCGTGGGTAGCGGCACCCATCGCCTGTTGCCCCGTTGCGGCATCATGCGCTACCGGCTTATCCGCCCTTTCTGTCATGAGGACTTCCGTGTGCCCTTTTTCGCCATCAGTGTGCTGACTGTCGTTGGCCTCCACATCATGCGTGATGTTAGGGGCGACTCTTATCGTCACCACCACACAGTCCAGACCGTCGGCAGCATGGTTCTTTGTGACGAAACATTCTTCCGTAATTCCGCCGCGCACAATGAGTTCCGACTTCACCCGGTTGGAACGGATGGCGGCCATCCGCAAGTTTTCCCTTTCACTGTCAAGGGAATTGCAGTAGCCGTCCACATAGAGCGGAAGACTGCCGCCGAGTATGCTGTCCTTGTTCCGGCGCACGCATTCCAGCAGCCGGGCAAGTTCCCGGTCGTTGCCGTCAAGCGGCACATAGAACATATCCTTCTGTGGTACGAAACGGAAGGTGTAGGTGGTGTCCGCTTTCTCTTGCGCAACTAATGGGCATATTGCGAGAAAAAGCAAAGCCACAACAAAAGAAATCTTTAGTTTTATGTTCATTTCCGTAACAGATTTGATGTTTCCAAGGTAGAATGCCACCTTACAAAATAAACATAAAATCCACACATTTCAAAGCCCAAGACATTGAAATGCAACGGCTTTTGCCGATACAGCAAAAACTTGTCGTTACGGCAACGACAAGTTTTGTGGATAGAGCAAATTTTGTGGATAGAGCAAAGAAAAGGACAGCCGATATTAACGCGAGTTCGGTATAAGACAGATGCAGGACATTCCAAGTTTAGCCCCGTAAACGCCGATAAAACACGGCACTCATCCTCCGCCACGTTGCCATCCACGTGTAAACATTAACTTTTATTTCCATTTGTGGTATATTGTTTTTTCTCTGCAAACTTAAAGTAGGGACGCTCGGTCTGAGCGTCCGGGTAATGTCGTGAACAGATAGCCGTTGGCGTTTCGCATGGTAACCGTTGGCTGTTTTCATAGTTACCCGGGCGCTCCGACCGAGCGTCCCTACGTGGATGGGCATTATTCCCGATGATGATGCCCGATATTTTTACCGCAGGGTCGGCGTAAACCTTACGTCGAACTGACGTTATATTACCTCATTTGGCTGTTTGCTTTCTCCATATTGACGGCGAACACCCCTCCTTCTCCGTGAAGATTTTTGTGAAATAGCTCAACGACATGAACCCCGACGCTTCCGAGACGGCCGACACGGTCATCCCCGGATACTGCCCAAACATCCGCTTGGCATATTCAATACGCAGCCCCGCAATCCATTCACGGAACGAAACATGGTAAGTAGACTTGATGTAAGCGGACAGGTAGGTGCGGTTTGTGCCGAGTTCGCCGGCCAGTTCCTCGATGGTCAAGCCCTGCCTTGTATATCCGTCATTACCGACCCATCCATCCAGCTTTCCCCCGATGCTTGCATAATAGGCCGGAGCCTCATACGGCGCAGTTTCAGCTCCAGTTCCAATTTTACCCCCCCCCGATTATTTCCGGCGTCTCCTGCTCCAAAATGCTTTCCACACGCTCGTAAAAAAGCAGGTAGTTCATATAAGAGCAATAGAGGTAAATGTAGAAAGGAACGGAAGAAAGAACCCACAAGAACACATACCTTTCAGGCAGGAACGTCAGCAGTCCGCAACTAATGCCATAGACCACAGCCCACCAAGTAAATATTGACATCCACCTGATGTAGGCCGCGATGTGCTCGGAATGGGTATCATCGAACAGGCTGACGGCACGACGGTAAGTCTGTATGAGCCTGCGAGCCAACCAAACGCCATAAGCGAGCAGCCACGAGGCCATGAGGAACAGCCCGGCATACTGCCACGCCCCCTTGGGCACAAGCCGGAGGATGCTCCCTGAAATGGCAGTAAACGCCAGCCAATAAATAACGTGGCGCAAAAAGCGTTGCCTGGTGAGGTAGAAGCGGTCAAGCAGGGCCGTGAGAGCCGAGCTGAACAACCAGTAAGAAAGGAAATATGTAGACAGGTTCATCAGTATAGCCGCACCAGGACGCGAGAAGCGCAACCCGAAAAACAAAT
The DNA here is from genome assembly GCA_944319815.1 of uncultured Prevotella sp. Lineage (GTDB taxonomy): Bacteria > Bacteroidota > Bacteroidia > Bacteroidales > Bacteroidaceae > Prevotella. Next base: position 2,497 of record CALUEX010000033.1, read on the forward strand.
GAACAGCGTAATTAACCGAGAGCACAAGGAGCGCCACGCCCATAATGCGGCGCGAACGTACATAGTTGGCGAAAATGGGCCTGTCAGGGGTCTTGGCCGTAAGGAAATATACGGCGAAGAACAACATCAGCACCAGTGCCACGCCAAGCGAACATTCATATATAGTACAATCCATAGTTTCAAGTTTTACAGTCATCAGCAGGACTAAGAAACTGTTTTGATTTTTTACAGGACTGGCATATTCTTTATTAAGAGACATCCTTTGTCCGTGTTTTTAGCGTCTTACCGTGACGTTGCCATTTGTTTTTTTCGACGTTTAGCCCGCTAAACTTTTTCAAAAAGCAAACGGAAACGTCTCGATAATACATATAAAAACATCGAACAAAAAAATCAAAACAGTTTCTAAAGGCACCGGCCGCACGGCAAACGCAAGGCGACACGGCGTAACTTGCCCACGTAACGGATACAAAAATACAAGGTTTTTCCGTCATTTCGGGCATCCAAGCCTGTTATTTTCGCACAAAACCCATTGACCGTCGTTTGCAATACGCCGACAACAATCAAGCCGTTGGCGGAATTATCCGGATGGCACGGCGACAGTTACTGTTTTAAATGGCGTCATTCCTACTTGTAAGACATGGCCTTTCGCATCATGAAAGACCACCTATTACGCCATAAAAGGATGCCTTTTGCAGGCTTACCGAAGGCAAGCGAAAACCGTAACAAAAGCCTATTAAAATGCAACAAACCGTAAGCACCTGCCACAAAGGGGGCACAAACAATTCAGCCGACGGGAAACAATCAGTAAAAACATCACAAATCACCGTAAATTTGCTACACGGGTTTACGCCGTGCAGCACTATCTTTGCAAAAAAAGAGAACGAATGGGCACAAAGCTCACATCCTTCTGGAGTAAAAGGGGGCTTCTCCAAAAGTTAAAGGAGACTTCTTCTGGAGTTAAAGGAGACTTCTTCTGGAGTTAAAGGAGTAAAAGGAGTTATCGCTCGTTTCACTCGCTAAGGAGTTAAAGACAATAGCCTTTTTCTTTAGGAGTTAAGGAGTTATATAGTTAAGGAGTTAAGACATTAGCCTTTTTCATTCATTCCCCTCCCCTTGGGGAGGTTGGGAGGGGCTTCGGGGAGGTCGGGAGTGGGCTGCCTTTTACCTATCTCCTCCCCTCGGGGAGGCTGGGAGGGGGCTACCTTTTCATTCATTCCCCTCCCCTTGGGGAGGTTGGGAGGGACTTCGGGGAGGCTGGGTGGGGATGCCTTTTCTGATTAACGTTAGTATAACTGTTTGCGGATATTCATAAAAAGAAACGTCATGGACAATAAAACCGAAATCAGCAGGAGGAGCTTTATCAAGACCTCCGTCATGGCGGGTGGCACACTTCTTGCCGCCACAGCCGCCCCGATACAGGCTATGAACTTATTGCAAGAACCTAACGGGAACGTCGAGACAGCAACAGACCCGTTGCTGAAAGGCGTATGCGACATCCACCTTCACTGCCGTCCCGACTCGCGCGAGCGGTCGGTTGACGAGTTTACGTTCACCAAGGAGGCAATGGTGGCAGGGTATCGCGCCGTCATGTTCAAGTCAAACGACTTCAGCTGCCACGACCGTGCCTACGTAATCCGCCAGGCATTGCCCAAGGCCGAATGCTTCGGCAGCTTCTGCATGAACCGCGTGCACGGCGACAGGGTTAACCCGTTCGCGGCGCACAAGGCCGTCGAGACAAGCGGAGGACTGTGCCGCTGCATCTGGATGCCTACCCTGGATGCCGCATACCAGTATCAATATGAAAAGCGTAAAGAGCAAGGCATACCCGTGTTGGACGGCAACGGGCAAGTCCTTCCCGAAGTAATCAAGGTCATGGAAGTCTGCGCCGAAGCCGACATCATCTTTGCCACGGGGCACTCTTCGCCCGACGAAAGCATCGCGCTGGTACGCAAGGCGCACGAGGTAGGCGTGAAGCGCATCGTCGTAACCCACGCAAACTCGTACATCTGGACACTGACGGCCGACCAAATTAAGCAATGCATAGACCTCGGCGCGTTCATCGAATACTGCTACCTGCCGTGCCTTTGGGGCGAAGGCACTAAGATGCCGCAATACAAACGGCAAACAATAGATGAGTTTGCATCGTTCGTAAGCATCGACCCGTCGCGCAGCTTCATCTCGACAGACTTGGGACAGGCGGTAATGCCCCACCCCATCGACGGCATGAGAGACTGCATCGTAAAACTGCTGAAGGCAGGGGTGGCACAAAGCGACATCGACCTTCTTGTCCGCCGTAACCCTGCATGGCTCGTGGGAGTTAAGTATTAAAGATATGGACAGACGTAATTTCATCAAGAGTGGACTCCTTGCCGCAGCGGTAGGGGCCATCACGGGGCCCAAGGCCATTGCGCGCGAGGCCGAAAAAAAGGTTGCGAGGGAACAGCTGTCGAAAGACATCCTCAACTATAATCCGCAAATGCAGTACCGCCCCATGGGGCGCACCGGCGTCAACGTGTCGGCATTGGGCTTCGGAATGCTGCGCCTTCCGATGAAAGGCGGGCACGTCGACTTCGACCAAACGACGCCCATGGTGCACCGTGCCATCGAGGGCGGGGTGAACTATATCGACACGGGGCGCGTCTACATGGGCGGCGAAAGCGAACTGGCCGTCGGCAAGGCCCTTGCCGGAGGGTGGCGCGACCGTGTTTACGTGACATCGAAGATGCCGTGGTGGGAGATGCAGTCGGCCGACGACTTCGAGAAGTTCTTTGACCAGTCGCGCCGCGCCATCGGCACGGACGTCATCGACTTCTACCACATCCACATGATAATGCACCGCGCATGGAATGACTATGTGCTGCCCTACAAGCTCATAGAGAAAATGGAACGCCTGAAGGCGCAGGGCAAGATACGCTTCATGGGCTTCTCGTTCCACGACAGTCTGCAACTGTTCAAGAAGGTGGTTGAATACACCCCGGCGTGGGACTTCTGCCTAATCCAGCACAACTACCTTGACTATGAGTACGAGGCCGGCGTGCTCGGGCCTAAGTATGCAGCCGCCAACGGCATGGGACTGGCCGTGATGAAGCCCGTGCGCACAGGGTTCTTGGCCAACCTGCCGCAAGCTATGCGCGAAGCCCTTGCCTCGACAGGCATCAACAAGCCCGACGCCGAGTGGGCCTTGGACTATCTTTGGGACATACCCGAGGTAAGCGTCGCCGTGAGCGGCATGGGCAGCATGGCCGACGTAGAGGCCAACCTGAAGTATGCGGCAAAGGCCCGTCCCAATATGCTTTCGCCCGCCGAGCGCGAAGCCCTGGGCGCGGCCATCCAAGCATACCACCACGCGCCGGGGCACATCGACTGCACGGGATGCTACCAGTGCATACCATGCCCGCACAACGTTGCCATCGGCTATATCTTCGCCTACGTCTACAACAACTACCTGATGCACAAGAACAAGGCACGGGCCATGGCCGACTACACCGTATCCATGTCTCCCGTGCAGCGCGGCGACCCTGCATCGTCGTGCGTAGGCTGCGGAGAATGCCTGGCAAAGTGCCCGCAACATCTCGACATTCCCAACCTCTTGGTAAAGGTAAAGGACGTTATGGGCAAGTGAAAACAGGCGTGAACGTGTACATAAAAACGAGAAAAATAAAGACAAACAGCCATGACAAGGAAAATACTTTACACAATACCTGTGCTGGTGCTTGCCGCTTTCTTGGCGGTAGCCCACGCACAACAAAGAGTTTCAAACAACCAAAACAAAACAAAAATGGAACATAACACCATCAAACTGACCATCGAGGGCGGCAAGACATTTACCGCCACGTTAGAGAACAACTCGTCGGCGCAAGCCCTTACGGAACAACTCGCCAATGGAGACATCACCGTAGAGATGGAGGATTACGCCAACATGGAGAAGGTCGGCTCGCTCGGCATCACCCTGCCGCGCAACGACAAGCCCACGACAACGGGCCCGGGCGACCTCATACTGTACCAAGGGCACAACTTCGTAATATACTACGACACCAACTCTTGGAACTTCACGAGGCTCGGCCACATAGACAACGCCTCGCAAGCCGACCTTAAAGCGGCGTTGGGCAAGGGCGACGTGAGGGTTAAACTGTCATTGAAATAACCACCACAGGCACGCGAACATGGGTGTAAACAACATCAAAAGACGGCTGGCCGTAGGCTTCGTGCTTGCAGCCACGGCTGTTTATATACGTACCAATAGTGCCGAGAGCCTGTTCAGCGGGAACGAAAACGCCGGCAATACTCCGTCGGAGTGATGCCTTCGAGCTTCTTGAACATACGGCTGAAGTGCTGGGAATACTCGAAGCCGAGACTGTCTGACACCTGCGCCACGGTCCGCCCCGCGGCAAGACCGTTCTTTGCCATCTGCATGATGAAGCGGCGTATGTGGTTGCCGGATTGGTTTACCGTAATTGTAGATAAATAAATATCATACAACTAAACTGCGGATGAACCACGAAAGGGCACATATCGCCCTGCAAAAGGTGGCCTTTTAGGCTGCAAAAGATGCCCTTTCGCGCGCTAAAAGGGCACATATTGGAAACGCATTGACAGTCAAGACCTTACGCACAGGCCGCCGTCTGTCTGACTTGCAATAACGAATGACATAAAAAACTTACGACTATGAAGAAGAACATCGGAGCCACATTGGCATTGTATCCTACGCCCGCAGTGGTCGTGGGGACAGAAGTAGAGGGCAAGGTAAACTGGCTGCTCGTTGCCCACGTAGGCATAATAGGGCACGACAGGATTATGCTCAGCCTGTTCAAGAAGCACTACACCAACGCGGGCGTGAAGCAAACGGGCAAGGTGTCGGTGAACATGGTGAGCGAGGAGATGCTCGTGCGTGCCGACTACGTTGGCTGCGCAAGCGGCTCACGGGCCGACAAGTCCGCCGTGTTCGCCTACCACCGTGGCGAGGCCGGCACGCCCGTGATTGACGAGAGCCGGCTGGTGATGGAGTGCGAGGTGGTGGACAACTACGAGACGGAGACGTTCGACAACTTCATCTGCAAGATAACGAACACCTACGTTGACGAGGACTGCCTCAACGAAAAGGGCAAGCCCGACTACAAGAAGCTGAAGCCCGTGCTGTTCGAGATGCCCAACTACACCTACCTGCGCACCGGCGAGACCATCGGGAAGTGTACCAGCTTCGGCAAGGATTACGGGAAGGAGCTGAAAAACGAAGGCGAGAAAACAAATACATTGTGACGCTCATGGAACGACGGGAGTTTCTTAAAAAGTCTGCATTGGCCACACTGGGAGCTGCGGTTGCCGGCACTGGCCTGGTGCAGGCTTTCAACCACCTAAACAATAACGGACAAAAAACAGGAAAGATGAAGATAGTAGTATTGACGGGAAGTCCACGCCGTAACGGCAACTCCGCCTACCTTGCGGAGCAGTTCATCAAGGGTGCAGAGGAGCAAGGGCACGAGGTGTTCCGCTTCGACTGCGCAATGAAGGACGTGGAGCCGTGCCGCGCCTGTAACCGTTGCGGCATGGACGGGCCTTGTATATTCAATGACGACTTCCAGGAGCTGCGCCCGCGCATCGTCGAAGCAGACATGGTAGTGTTCGCTACGCCGATGTATTACTTCGGAATGTCGGCACAGATGAAGCGCGTAATCGACCGTTTCTATGCCATCAACGGGCAAATAAAGGGTTCACCGAAGAAGGCCGCCTTCATGATGACATACGCCGACACGGCCGAGAAGGAAGCCGAGGCCATGCTTGTGCACTACCGCACGCTGATGGATTACTTAGGATGGACGAGCGTCGGGGAAGTGGTTGCGCCCGGAGTGTGGACTGCCGGCTCGGTGCGCAACACCGATTATCCGCAACAGGCGTATCGGTTGGGCAAGAGTTTGTAACCTTATTATATAGTAAGGAATGAAAAAGGCAACTTTAATAATTGCCGTAGTGCTGGCAAATATCTTGCCTGCAACGGCACAAACGACCGACAATATGGATAGGACTGAAGTTTGCAAACAGAATTATAAGACCCTTTTCGGGGGCGAAGCCCTCACCGGGCAGGGCACTGACCCGGAGATGATGGACATCCTGCAGAAGTTTATCTTCGGCGAAGTGTTCCGCACAGGCGACTTGACCATGAAGCAACGGGAGATGATAACGTGCGCAACGCTGGCCACGATGCAGACACTTCCGCAGCTGAAAGCGCACGCCGGGGCAGCCCTGAACGTTGGTGTGTCACCTGGGGAGCTACGCGAAGTGATGTATCTTACGGCCCCGTTCATCGGCTTCCCGAAGATGCTGAACGCCGTGGCGACGGTCAACGAGGTGTTCAAGGAGCGTGGGATAAGCCTTCCGTTGGAGCCGCAGGGCACGGTGACGGAGGCCGACCGCCACGAGAAAGGCAAGGCCATACAGGACAAGCTGTACCCCGGCGGCATATCGTCGGTGATGGATGGCGTGCCGGGCGACCTCGGCAAGGATGTTGAAAGGTTCTTGACCGACTATTTCTTCGGCGAAATATACAGTCGCGGGGCACTCGACCTGAAGACGCGCGAACTGTTGGGATACTGCATACTGACAACCTTGGAGGCAGAAAGCCAGCTCAAGTCGCACTACCACGGCAACATAAACGTGGGCAACAAGCCCGAAACGCTGGCTGCGGCGGTGGTGCAATGCCTGCCGTACATCGGTTTCCCTGCAGCGATAAAGGCCCTGCGCATCATCAAGCAGGAGTACGCAAAGCCCTCGACTGACGGCGACAACCTCGTGCGTTTGTCGCGAATTACCGTTGACCCGGCCATGCTTGACGCCTACAACGATTACCTGAAAGAGGAAATAGAGGCTTCGATACAACTTGAACCGGGCGTATTGGCCCTATATGCCGTTGTCGAAAAGGATGCACCGAACAACATAACCATCCTTGAAATATACGCCGACCGTGCCGCATACGAAAGCCACCTGAAGACAACTCACTTCCAAAAGTACAAGCAGGGCACGCTGGACATGGTCAAGAACCTTGAGCTTATCGACACAACCCCACTGCTCCCAGGCCTGAAAATAAAGTAACCCGCACCTCGCATAACGGCAACCGAAACCCTGCGCCACGGCAAAACACGCCACGTCCGGTTGCCTTTCATACGGTATAAAAGCAAAAAGAGGGCCGTTCACGGTGTCGTGAACGGCCCTCTTTTTATTGTTTCTGCATGGTGACAAGCACCGTATTAATCCATCTGTGCCAGCTTATTGTCAGAGCCGAGCACGTCGATAATCTTGTGCTTGTACATATCCTCCATCAAGTCACGTGCCGGACCACAGTATTTACGCGGGTCAAACTCGGCCGGTTTCTCTGCCAACGTCTTGCGAACGGCAGCCGTGAAGGCAAGGCGAGAGTCTGAGTCGATGTTGATTTTGCATACTGCGCTCTTGGCAGCCTTGCGGAGTTGCTCCTCGGGAATGCCCACAGCGTCGGGCAACTTGCCGCCGTACTGGTTAATCATGTCAACATATTCCTGTGGAACTGATGACGAACCGTGGAGCACGATGGGGAAACCAGGCAGCTTCTTCATGATTTCGTCGAGCACGTCGAAAGCCAAAGGAGGAGGCACGAGACGGCCTGTCTTCGGGTCGCGGGTGCACTGTTCGGGCTTGAACTTGTATGCTCCGTGGCTCGTTCCGATAGAGATTGCCAATGAGTCAACGCCTGTCTTGCTGGTGAAGTCGATGACTTCTTCGGGTTTTGTATAGTGAGACTCCTCTGATGCAACCTCGTCCTCAACGCCGGCAAGCACTCCGAGTTCGCCCTCTACGGTAACATCGTACTGGTGAGCGTAGTCTACAACCTTCTTCGTAAGAGCCACATTCTCGTCGTATGGCAGTGAAGAACCGTCAATCATTACCGACGAGAAGCCCATGTCTACACAGCTCTTGCACAGCTCGAAGCTGTCTCCGTGGTCGAGGTGGAGCACGATTTCAGGATGCTTGCAGCCCAATTCCTTTGCGTATTCAACAGCTCCTTCGGCCATATAGCGCAGAAGCGTCTGGTTGGCATAGTTGCGCGCACCTTTCGACACTTGCAGGATGACGGGCGACTTCAGCTCTGAAGAAGCCTTGATGATGGCCTGCAACTGCTCAAGGTTGTTGAAGTTGAACGCGGGGACGGCATAACCGCCATTGATGGCCCTCGCAAACATCTCACGGGTGTTTACCAAGCCAAGAGTCTTATAACTTACCATAATTCAGAAAATTTTATGTTGTTATGAATAAATCTCCCTTTAACAACGGCAAAGTTAGCAAATTCTTTCGTCAACGCAAAAGATTGGCAAGACTTTTAATGTTGCAATACGGTGAATTTTCAGATTAATTTCACCTTGGCCTACAGCCATCAAAAGTTTTGGCAAGTGAATTTTACAAAATGCAGCAGGGTTGCCTTTATTGCTGACAAAAAAGGGCGGCAACAGTACCCGTAGCTGACGTTAGGGCATAAAAAAAGGAGTACCGCTGTACTCCAACCTTGTTAACCTTAAATCTAATACTATGAAAAACACGATGCAAAGGTAAGGATTTTTCCAAAACCTGCAATGGTATTATTGTAAAAATCACAACAAAACGCCGTTTTATTGACATAAGTCAAAAGAGTGAAGAACTAAGAGTGAAAAGTGAAGAATTAAACGGTGAACCCGTAAGTGGAATTACTTTGGAAGACACACGGCGACGGTTACGGTTTTAAACGGTATCCTTTCGCCCTGCAATACATGGCTTTTTGCCTCGTAAAAGGGCACCTTTTATCGTGTAAAAGGTGCCCTTTTGCAAACCCATCGGAAACGGATGAAAACCGTAATCAAAAACAATCAAGATGTAACAAACCGTAAGCCGTTGGATTTTTCACTTTTAACTTTTATCTTTTCACTCCTTTTCCAGCATCCGCTTGAGCAGGAACGTGGCGTTCTGGTTGCGCGCAACGCCGCGCGTGATTTTATAAGTATAGGTGACATCGTCGGAAAGTCCTATTTCGAAACACCAGTTATGGAAGCGGTCGGGGCGTTCGTCCTCCATCTTGGAGAGCTCCAGGTCGTGCGTGGCGATTATGCCCGTGACGGGCAACTTGGCCACGGCCTCGAGGAAAAGGCGCGAGCCGTTGAGCTTGTCGAGCGAGTTGGTACCCTTCAGTATTTCGTCAAGTATGATGAGCGTGCGCTTCGCCTGGTGGCAGCTGTCAAGCAGTTGGCGCAGCCTCAACAGCTCGGCGTTGAAGTAACTGATGCCCCGGCTAAGGTCGTCGGTGGTGCGCATACTGGTGAAAAGGTTGTACACCGATACGCGAAGGCTATCGGCAAACACCGGCAGGCCGTTCATCGCGAGCACGTAGTTGACGCCGACCGAACGCAGGAAGGTGCTCTTGCCTGCCATGTTCGCACCCGTAATTATGTAATACTCGCCGTCGCTTATCGTGAAGTCGTTGCGCACCGCCCGCGCGCCGAGGAACGGATGGTAAAGCCCCTTGGCCTCATACACCACGCGGTCGCTGTCCTCCACTTCCGCATCCACGGCCCCGGGCTCGTTGAAACGGAACACGGCCATCGACACCAAGGCGTCCATCCTGTTTACGGCGGCAACCCATTCACCGATGCTGCCGATGTAATTGCGCTGCCATTTCAGGAACCGCCTCACGAGGAAATAGTCGCTCATGGCGAACATATTGAACAGGATTAGCCCTATGAAGTTGCCCCTGCGGTCAAGGCTTTTCAGTATTTCGGACAGCTTGGCGAACGATACCAGCGCGCCACTGCCGTCCCCGCCCAACGTGGCTTGCAGGCCTTTAAGCTCACCGGCGGTAAAGTCGGCCTTGGCTATATGCTCAAGCAGGCCGATGTAGACTTGCATCTGGGCGTGCATATTCTCAACGGCGCGGCTTATGTCGTGGATTGACTTAGAGTTGAGACCGATGACTACGAACATCTGCACCACTCCCCACAGCACAGGCAGCGTGGCCGGAACCACGCCCACTGCCGACAACACGATGAGCGCCACAAAGCAGGCAAGAGCCGCCACGGCCACCGCCAGCGTCCACCCCTGCCCCGCCTTCGGGGCTATCTGCCTTGTGCTTATCTCGCCGACGGCGCGCAGTATGCCGTTCGAGTCAATCCGCCCGTCGTCGCCGTCGCCGCCCGTGGCAAGGCTTATGCCCCTTGCAAGGAAGGCCGTGCGCCACTGTTCCATGCCGGCCAGCTCGTCCACGGCCTCGCGCCGCCGCTCCACCGCCGCCCTGCCGGGCAACAGGCCGCCCAACCATTCGGCCAGCGTGTCGCCGCCGCCGGTGGTCACTGTGCGGTTCATCCGGTTGTACAGTGAGTCATGGCCATACACGTCCATGTCGAAGGCGAAGGCGTGCGACGGGTCTTTATACCTGCTTCCGCCGCCGAAGCACGAGAAGTCGCCGCGCACATACTTCAGTTCCTTTTCGTAGACCGTGCACAGGCGCATCCGGCGGTCTATCCTGCGGCTGTTCTTCACGTCGGCCTTGCGCACCACGGCATACACCGCCAGCATGGCCAGCGCGGCCATGAGCCACTGCGACTGCAGCCCGTAGGCACAGTAGACCACCGCCGCCACGACGGCAAGGCCGAAGGTGAGCAACTCCGACGTGACATACATCAGGTTGTTCTTCTTCAGCCGCTTGATTTCCGCCGAAAGGGCATCGACCCTTTCCCCGTAAAAAACCGCCAATTCATCTTTTGTCGCGTATTTCTTGCTTCCCATAATATCATTTTCTTTAAAATATCTGCAAAATTAAGACATTGGCATAATCTGCGACGTTACGGAGCACATAAAAAAGGTTAAGCAAGCTGCATTTTTGGCGTGTCCACATACCGAAACCCACGTCAGCCACGGCCACTTGACCTATACTAAATAAGTTGACAGTTCTCTAAAAGAATAAAAAAGATGCAGAGAACTTACACTGAAGAAGAACG
>CALUEX010000034.1 GCA_944319815.1 uncultured Prevotella sp.
TCCTCCTCGAATATGTCGTCAGACTTTACGACCCATCCGCCGGTGTCAACGACGGAAAACTCGCGCCCGTTCCAGTCGCACTTGCCGTATTGGCGGTCGCGCGTGGTGCCGGCGATGTCGCTGACGATGGCCTGGCGCGACTTGGTAAGGCGGTTGAAAAGCGTAGACTTGCCCACGTTGGGGCGGCCTACTATCGCTACTAAATTTGCCATAAACTTACTTTTTAAGTGAAGAGTGAAGAACGAGGAACGAAAAATTCAATACTATACAAATCCCGTTGCGCCGCTAATCACATAACCTTCACTTGATTGTTAAACATCCAGAGCAAGAAAATTCTTCGCTCTTCTCTTTTCACTCTTCACTTAACTCATTCAGGGTTGTACCCGAAATTGTCAAGTTCGCGCTTCGAGCTGCGCCAGTCCTTGTCTACCTTAACGAAGGTTTCAAGGTATATGGGCTTGCCGAAGAACTTTTCGAGGGCCTTGCGCGCCTCGGTGCTCACGCGCTTGAGGGCCACGCCCTGGTGGCCGATGATGATGCCCTTCTGCGAGTCGCGCTCGACGTAGATTACCGCGTTGATGTGTATGTGGTGGTCGTCCTCCTTGAACGACTCCACGCTTACCTCCACCGAGTAGGGTATTTCCTTGTCGTAGTAGAGCAGGATTTTCTCGCGGATAATCTCGCTCACAAAGAAGCGGGCGGGCTTGTCGGTCAGCTGTTCCTTGTCGAAATACGGCGGCGAGTCGGGCAGCAGCTCCTTGATTCGCTTGAGCAGGATGTCCGTGCCGAACTTGTTTTTGGCCGAGATGGGCAGTATTTCGGCGCCGGGCAGCAACCCGTGCCACTTCTCCACGAGGTCGCCGAGGGTCTTCTGGTCGCTCTGGTCAATCTTGTTGATGAGCAACAGCACGGGGATGGTCATATTCCTCACCTTCTCAAGGAAGTCCATGTTCTTCTCCGGGTTCTCAACCACGTCGGTGACGTACAGCAACACGTCGGCGTCCTTCAACGCCGACTCAGAGAAAGCCAGCATCGACTCCTGCAACTTGTAGTTGGGCTTGAGCACGCCGGGCGTGTCAGAGAAGACGATTTGCATATCGTCGGTGTTCACTATGCCCATAATCCTGTGGCGCGTGGTCTGCGCCTTGAACGTGGCGATGCTTATTCGCTCGCCCACGAGCTGGTTCATCAGCGTTGACTTGCCCACGTTGGGGTTGCCCACAATGTTCACGAAACCTGCCTTGTGCATCCTTGTTGTCTTTACATGATGGACGCCGCGCCGTGCGGCCGTCCGATAATCCGTATTAATCAAGTCTGCAAATATACTGATTTTTTCCGTCATCAGCAAACCGGCACGCCGCAAGAGGGCTAAAACAAGGAAAAAAGATGTTAAATCAAGAATGAATGTCCGCCCTGCGCACATTCATTCTTTAGTAGTTAAAGAAGTTTTCTCCAGTAGTTAAAGGAGTTCTCTCCAGTAGTTAAAGGAGTTAAAGTAGTTATCGCTCACTACGTTCGCTAAGGAGTTAAAGACAATAGCTTTTTCTTTTAGGAGTTAAGGAGTTATGTAGTTAAGGAGTTAAGACAATGGCCTTTTCATTCATACCCCTCCCCTCGGTGAGGTCGGGAGGGGGCTGCCTTTTCATTCATTCCCCTCCCCTTGGGGAGGTTGGGAGGGGCTGCGGGGAAGTTGGGAGGGGCTGCCTTTTCATCATCGGGGAGGTTGGGAGGGGGCTTTTGTAGTGGGCTGTTAGCGGATATTTATATAAGTCAATGGCGTTCAGGCGTTTTGCGGCCCGCCACAGGCCGTTTTGCAAAAGATGCCCTTTCGCCTTGCAATATGTGCCCTTTTACGCCCTGAAAGGTGTCCTCTTACAAGGCGAAAGGGCATCTTTTGCAAAACGGGCGGCCACGGGATGCAATATCACGGGCCGCAAGGCGTTATTTAAGTAAAACACTTCACGACCATGGGGAAGCCACTTTTCATCCTTTGTGCCGCCGTGCTCATGGCGTCGTGCGGCCTCGACCCGAAGCCCACAGACCCGGAGCTTGACAATGCACGGCTGCAAATAAGGGAGAAATACGAGCCGATATTGACGGGAGAATGGTACAAGGACACGGCGATGTCGGACAAGTTCATCTTCCGTGAGAGCCTAAGGCTCAACGCCGACCACAGCTTCACGCGCGTAATCGACCTCGTCACGCGCAAGCTCGTGACAATAAACGGCGTCGAGACTTACACAGACTGGGAGCATCTGGCCGACACGACGGCGGGGAAATGGGATATAAACGTCTTCCGCGACGACGAAACGAAAGAGTTTAAGAAGCAGTTGCGCGTCTACCCGGACAACAGCGACTACACTCTTTCCATCCCATACCTTTACTTCACCGAGGCCAACGACACGGCAATCTTCATAAATAACTACTACGTGGGCTACCTGAAACGTCGGCAAGGCGGCAAGCCTTGACACGACGAAACCGAAACATGAACCCTTAAAATAAAGCTACGAGCATGAGACAAATACTATTTTTTATCGCGGCTGTGCTGGCGTTCTGCGCCTGCAGCAGTGACGAGCCACAACCAACCGACCGCGAAGTGTACGAGGCAACGCAATGGCTGAACGAGGAATACGGACAGGACGTAATCGGCTCTTGGCTGATGGACTCAATCCAGGATGGGACGTTCCGTGAAATAGTCGAGCTTGAGCTGAACGCTGACCACAGCTTCACGCGCTCAATAAGCTATGCCACTCGCGAACGCATCGACAACAACGGGACTACGGAATATACCGAATGGACTGTAGAACCGCAACGTTCGGAAGACGGTATATGGCAACTGCGCGCCCGACGCGATGACGACGGGACAATAGGCAGCTACATGACGCTGGGCATAGGCGACAAATATAACACGGTAATACAGTATGTCGGTTTCCTCTCGGCAGACGACACAACCATGTATATCTGCCCCGTGCTCTGGACGCCGATGAAGTTCGTCAGGCAATAAGGAGCAATAAAACACGGCATTCGTCATCCACCACGTTGCCACACCGCCTGCAGGGACGCTCGGTCTGAGCGTCCGGGTAATGTCGTAAACAGATGGCCGTTGGAATTTCGCATGGTGTCCGTTGGCTGTTTTCATAGTTACCCGGACGCTCAGACCGAGCGTCCCTACTTTAACTCCTTTAACTACTGGAGAGAACTCCTTTAACTACTAATGAATGTCCGCAGGGCGGACATTCATTAAAGAAATCAGTCTTTCAGCGAATACGTAACCGTTGTCACTACGCGCAGCTTCTTGATGTACGGCGTGTTGCCGTCGCGGTCGGTTATGGTGAACTGCCCCTGGCCTGCGTCGAGTATTTTCCCGATTTTGCTGTCGCTGTTCTCGGCAAACTGCTGGGCCGTCTGCTCGGCGTTCTTGATGGCCTCCTGCATCATCTTGGGCTTCATCTGCTGGAACGAGACGTACTCGTAAGTCACGCCGTTGCCGTAGCCTCCGTCAACTACGGCTACGCCCTGCTTCAACAGTTCGCCCTGGCGCGCAATGATTGAACGCACCAACTTGACGTTGCGCGACGTAACGGTGATGGCCGACGTTATGTTGTAACGGTAGTCGTGGTTGTTGGCGCCGTAGCGTTCGGCGTTCATGTCCACTACGACAGGCGCGTTGACGCTGATTTCGGCATCCTTAACGCCGTTCTGCTTCAAGAAGGCCTTGACCTTGGCCGTAGTGGCGTTGATGCGCGAGTAAAGGGCGGGCAGGTCGTCGCCAATCTCCTTTGTCAGGATTGGCCACGTCACCTTGTCGGCCTCCACCTCACGTTCAGACAGTCCCTTAACCGTGACCTTGCGGTCTTTACTCGATATGCTGTCAAGCCCCGACTTAACGCAGAAGCCCAGCACGATAATCCCGACGGCGATGATAGCCGCCTCCCACACTCTGTTCATGGCTATTAATTATTGGTTTACGGGATAAAGATACTATTTAATACGATAAAACCATGGACGGAAGATGCAGTTTTAGATTAAATTAGTTTAAAGCGCCGGTGAAATTTCACGGCACAACAACTTTTGCGTAATTTTGCATATCGTTAACTAAGCAGATGGCCAAGCACGGCTAAACAAACGTCAACATAAAAGGGAAAAGCAAATGGACTTGAAGAGAAGCAAGGCTGAATGGACGCGCCGCTACGCGAGTTTCATCGTTATTTTGTTCGTAATAGCCTTCGGGACGTCGCTCTCAATCAGGGCGAACCTTGGCTCGTCGCCAATATCGGCACCGCCCTACGTCCTGTCGCTCGTCCCGGGAATTGGGCTGACAATGGGCCAACTGACCATCTGTATGCACGTGTTCTTCATCATGGCGCAGGTGTTGCTGTTGCGCAAGGACTTCGAGAAGCGCCAGTACACACAGATATTAATATCGTTCCTGTTCGGCTTTTACACCGACGTCACCATGTGGATGACAGGCTTCTTGCAGGTGCCGTTCGACATGAACCCCGCCGTTGGCTACCCGCTAAGGTTTGTCGAGCTGCTCGCCGGAGGCGCAATCCTCGCTTTCGGCATAGCCTGCGAAGTGCGCTGCGACTCCTTTATGCTGGCCGGCGAAGGACTCCCGCTGGCAATATCCAAGTTCCTGAAGCGCGACTTCGGCAAAGTGAAAATATGTTCCGACACGTCACTCGTCTGCATAGGCGTAGTGTTCATGCTGCTGTTCTTTGGCCGGTGGGACTGGAAGATGGTTGGCATCGGCACGCTTGTGTCGATGTTCTACGTCGGGTTCATGGTCCGCGTGTTCACTCCCCACGTCAAATGGCTCGACATTATATTCATTCCCAAGGCTGAGCGCACGGTTGCCAAGGCCGGCATACAGGCCGACGCATGGGGCGGCAACCACGTCATAACCATAGCCAGGACGTATGGCAGCGGAGGAAACGCCATCGGCGAAGAAGTGGCACGCCGCCTTGGATGGCCATGCTACAACCGGCAAATAATCGACAGGACAGCCCTGCAGATGGGATATACGGCTGATTTCGTGGAGAAAAACGAACAGAACATATCCACGTCACGCCTATGGGAACTGATATTCGCCGACAGCGGCATTCCGCAATCAATGAACCCGTCGCGCGACGACGCCATATACGTGAGCCAAAGCCGCACGATACGCGAACTGGCACACGAAGGGCCATGCGTCATCATTGGCAGGCTCGGCAACTGGATACTGCGCGACGACCCACATACGCTGCGCGTATTCATAACGTCAGGCAAGGATTTCGCCACAAGGAACGTGGCTGAGAAGACCGGACTGACGGAAACCGAAGCCTCGAAAAAGATTGACAGGGTGAACACGGGGCGTGCCAACCATTACTGGAAATACACCGGGCGGCAATGGACTGACATCGACTGCTACGACATAACAATCAACGCAGAACGCATGGGCACCGAGGCTGCCGTGGAGATGATAGTGCGCGCAGCAATGGAAATAAAGTAAACTCTCGAAGCGCAGGGTCCGGAAACGGGACGGACGGGAATGAAGCGGACGACGTACAAGCCCCGGACTGCCTACAGAATGCAACCGGAAACAACAAAGAGGGCCACATCCCCATCGGGAATGTGGCCCTCTTTCTATGTCTATAAATGACTTGGCTACTTCACTGCGGCAGCCTGTGCGCCGTCATAAGCCCACGTATAATACGAAGCACCGTGAACGAAGCCGGCACCGAAGGCCGTCATCACGAGGTTGTCGCCTTTCTTGAGCAGGTGCTCATATTCCCAAAGGGCAAGCGGGATGGTGGCCGCACTCGTGTTGCCGAAGTGCTCGATGTTCACCATAACCTTCTCCATCGGCAGGTCAAGGCGCTTTGCCACGGCCTCGATAATACGTATGTTGGCCTGGTGGGGCACGATGAAGCGGATGTTGTCCTTATTCAAACCGTTGCGTTCGGCTATTAAAGCACAGTCGTCGCTCATGCTTGTAACGGCGTAACGGAACACCGTGCGTCCCTCCTGGTACAAGTAGTGGAGGCGGTGGTCAACGCTGAAGTGCGACGCAGGGCAAACCGAACCGCCCGCCTTGGTGTGCAGGAAGGGGAGTCCCTTGCCGTCGGCACGGAAGTAAGAGTCCTTCACGCCGACGCCTTCCTCGGTCGTTCCTTCTACCAGCACCGCCGCCGCGCCGTCGCCGAAGAGCGCACACGTGCTGCGGTCCTTGTAGTCAACGACCGACGACATCTTGTCGGCACCGATGACGATGATTTTCTTGTAGCGTCCGCTCTGTATCATCGAGGCGGCTACGTCAAGCGAATACAGGAAACCGCAACAAGCCGCCCAGAAGTCGAAGGCAAATGCGTTCTTCAGCCCGAGCTTGCCGATGACGATAGAAGCCGTAGATGGGAACGGGTAGTCGGCAGTCGAGGTAGACACGATGACGGCGTCAATCGAGTCAGGGTCTGCACCCGTCTTCTTGAGCAACTGCTTGGCCGCCTTGCGCGCCATATAGGAAGTGCCGAGGCCTTCCTCCGTGAGGATGCGGCGCTCCCTTATGCCTACACGCGTCATAATCCACTCATCGTTGGTATCGACCATCCTCGACAGCTCGTCGTTGTTGAGCACGTAGTCAGGTACGTAACCACCGATGCCGGTTATTATTGCGTTTATCCTCTCCATTATTCAGCCGTTTCCTTGACGATAGCTATCTTTCCACGATAGTAGCCGCACGTCGGGCATACTGTGTGGTAAACGTGATAAGCACCGCAGTTGGGGCATACAGCCAGCGTGGGGGCTACTGCCTTATCATGGGTTCTTCTTTTACGTGTACGAGTCTTTGACTGTCTTCTTTTAGGATGTGCCATTTTCTTTTAATCTTTTAATGTTGTTTTTAATTTTTCCAGTTCACTCCAACGCGAGTCCGCCTGTTCCCCGTCGTCCCCATCGCTGCTTCGGGCAGCTGAATGTTCCTCAAGAACTTTTATCATCGCAGGGTTGCATTTTCCAGGTGTATGCACGTGCTTGATGGGAAGGCCGAGGGCGATGAACTCGTAAATAAACCAAGAAACGTCGAGCAGGGGGTCATCCTTGCCGACGGTTATGAGGTCGTCGTCTTCTGAATATTCTTCTCCGAGCCTTGCCGTCAGGGTATTGTCGCCGCTGACGGGCTGCTCCATGTCGTCAAGGCAGATGTCGCAGGGCACGATGACCGTGCCCTCAGTGTGGAAGTCAAGACGGTAGATGCCGCCCGAACGGCTCACCTTGAGGTCTACGTGGACGTTGCCGCCCTTGGCCTCTTGCCCTCCGACAGCCTCGAAATAGGCGTCGCCGAGGTCGAAGCCGAAGGCCGTCTCGCCCTCTTTCAGGCCGGCCAAGTCAATCTTCAAGAACTCCAAACTGCACATTTTCCTGACTATGTAAAAACGGCAAAGCGTGCCACTGCCCGTAGCCGATAGCGCGAGCAACGGCCGGGGAGGCACAATTCTTTGGGCTGCAAAGTTACAAATTATTTTTCATACAAGCATAAAGAATGCGCAAAAACATTCGCCATAGAGGGCAAAATCACTTATTCTTGCCGAACGTCACGGGCAGGGTGTACCTTACGCTTACGGGCTGGCCGTCTACCGTGCCGGGCTTCCAACGGGGCATGGAGCGCAAGACGTCGAGCACGATGCCGTCAAGCTGGGCACGCCCGTGCCTCTTGATGTTGACGTCGCCGATGCTGCCGTCCTCGTTGACGGTGAACTGCGCAATGATTTTCACCTTCTTGCCGCTGTAGTCGGTGCCGCCGCGCTTCTTCAGCTCGGCGTAGATATACTTCAAGAGGACGTCCTTGCCACCCATGAACTCGGGAACCGTGCACGAGTCGGCGACATACCAAGGCACCTTGAACATTGTGGAATAGCCCGTGCGCACGGGCTTGCCGTCAACCTTGCCGGGCGTCCAACGGGGCATGGATGACAGCATATCGAGCATTGCCTTCGTGACCTTTTCAGAAAAATGCTCCTTCAGTCTGACCCCCGAGAGCGTGCCGTCCTTCTCGACGACAAAGGCCGCGCGGACGTAAAACGACCACCCCGTCCGCCCTTCTATGCGGTTGCCGGCGAAGCATCTTGCCGCGTATGCCGACATGGCCTTGCGCCCGCCGGGGAACTCGGGCCTGACGTCCACCTGCTTCAACGGCACTATGCGCTCCTGCACGCTGTCGCCTTCGGCTATGCCGACGGGCACGGGCGCACACGCCGGGCACGGGCAAGGGGTGGAGGCATTACTTACAGACACTGCGCCGCCTGACATGAGCAGGACCAAGGCAGCGGCCTTCACTACGAGGCCGCGACGCACGGACGAACAACGGTTCATGGCTTTATGTATTTTTTAAGTATGTTTATTTACACTGCAAATATAGCCTTTACGCAAATATGGCGTATCCATCCAACCTGCATTTTAACGTTTTTTTGCACTACGGACGGCAAGCGCCTGATATACAGGCAACACGGTTAGTCCGCAACAAGGTGGCGAACAAGCCAAGGCGGTGGCACCGACGCCGGAACCGGAAAAAACGCATCGGCGGGGAAAAAATCCTCCCTACGGGAGGAAGCCCGGCCGGAACGTGGCTGTAATATTTATTAACACGGCGCCGTGCAAGTTTCGGAAAAGCCCGGATGTTATGTACATGTATCAGCTGATTACCGAAAACAACAAAAGTATCAACAAAAACAAACAATGTAACATGGAAAAAACATTAAAGGCAAAAATGCTTCTCGCATCAGTGCTCTTGCTCGGATGCACGGCTACTTTGGTATCTTGCGACGATGACGACGACACATACACGCCGCCGACCGAGACGACCGCAGCCTCGGTCTACGGCAAATATACCGGCACGATGAACACGTCAACCGTATCGGCTGCCGACGCCGACGGCTCAGGTAACGGTGAGCTGACGGGCACAGCCGTGGCAGCCGAGGTGAAGGACGACACAATCTACTTCGACAGCTTCCCCATCAAGGACATCGTAATGTCAGTGGTAGGGAGCGAGGCGCTTGCCGACCAGATTGTAGAAGCCGTGGGCGACGTAAGCTACAAGATTGGCTACAAGGCCACGGTGAACGAGGCTAAGGACAGCGTTATGCTCGCCCTTGACCCCAAGCCGCTGACGCTGTCGGTCAGCATTCCCGCCACGGAGGAGGGCGGAGAGGCGCAGGCTCTCGACATAGAGGTGAAGGTGTCGGCTGTTGACGGCGCCAACTACGAGGGCAAGACCACCAACCTGAAGTTCAAGTTCTGCGCCGACGAGGTGCTCATAGGGAGCGGCGACAGCCAGACGGCACTGCCAAGGTTCGAGAAGACGACATTCGACTTCAGCATGAAGAAGGGGGAAGAGTAGGCAACCTGCCACAAACAGCCCCGCAAAAGGGCACATATCGCACGATAAAAGGGCATCTTTCGCATGGCGGAAGATGCCCTTTTGCAAACAGATTGAGTATCAAATGGTTACGAGACTACTATTTCTTCAACTTGATTGAGACTACGCCGTTCTTGGCCTCCGGGCCGTATTTGTCTACGGTTTGGGCCTTGTCCTTGAACACCTCGATGCTCTCGATGTCGGCCGGCTTGATGTTGCTTATGTCGTTGACGTGCTTTCCGTCAACAAGGTAGTAGGCATTGGGGAGGCCGTCCTTCTTGTCGTTCTTGGCGGACATCCTGAACGTCACGGGCAGGGCGTATTTCACGTTTACCACCTCGCCGTTTTGCTTGCCGGGCTTCCACTTGGGCATGGCGCCGACCACGCGCAGGGCTTCGTTGTCAAGGCTCGGAGCTACGCCGCGCAAAATCTTCGCATTGCCCACAGTCCCGTCCTTGCCTACGACGAACTGCACGATGACGCGCCCCTGGATGCTGTCTTTCACGGCGTCGGCGGGATACTTGATGTTGTCGCGGAGGAACGTCATCATGGCTGCGCTGCCGCCGGGGAACTCAGGCATCTCTTCCACTACGTCGAACACGTCGCCGTCAGGCTCACCGCCCTTTACGGCAGCCACACCGCCGTCATCGGGTCTTTCTTCCACTGCGGACAGGTCTTCACCGCCTACCCTCGTCACCATCAGGCCTACGGACTTGCCCTTCAGGGCGTCTGCACTGACGGCGTCGGTCACGGTACTTACGAGAGCCTCGCCCTCACTCTTGATTTCATTACTCAGGCTTTCAGCCTTCGGTGTGGCGAAAGCGGCTACGGCCACGGCCGCCACTGGGAGCGCAACGAGCGTCTTCATGCGGCTCCACGGATTGGATTTTCTTTTCATCATCATGGTAATACGTTTTTTAAGTGAACATTGGTTAAGGTTGTTTGCCATAGTAAAGAGCCGCTCGCCAACGGCCTTGCGCACCAGCAGGAGCTGGTAGTCGGCGGCGTCGATGCCCGAGGCGAGCACCCGGCGGTCGGCCTCGTACTCGTGGACGCCTTGCAGCTCGGCCTTCAAAAGCCACGCCGAGGGGTTGAACCACTGGAAGACGATGAGCAGGTCGCAGAGCAGTATGTCAACCGAGTGGCGGGCGGCAACGTGGGCGCGCTCATGGGCAAGGATGTATTCGGGATGGTCGGCATAGTCTTTCTCGCTGATGACGATGGTGCCCATCCAGCTGAACGGCGCCACGTCGCCACTGACGACGACCGTGCGCACCCCGCCGGCATCGGCCACCACGCGCCCGCCACGCAACAGGCGGCGCAGCGACAGGAGCGACCACACCTCGCGCACGAGGAAGAACGCCACACCTATAATATATATGGCGAAGCACGCCGAGGCAGGAGTCAGCACACTGCCTTGAGGCTCGTAGGCCACGACTTCGGCCACGGCATCCTCTACGATGACGAAGCCGGCAACGGCTGCGGCGCCGCTTTCGGCCGTGACGTGCACCAAGGGCACCAGCAATGAGAGCGCGGCCACGGAGAGCAGAACGCCCCGGTTGAAGCCGAAGAACGTCTCGCGGCTGAGCAGCAGCTTGTAAACCAGGTAGAAAGCCGTAAGGCACAACGCTACTTTTATCGAGTATATGAAGAACAGTGTCATAGTCAAATGGTTTTTACATGGTGGCAGACGTCTTTTGTTTCATCTCTACTTTTTGTTCTCGCCGATGCGCTCTATCAGCTCACGGAGTTCGTCAACGGATATTTTCTCGTCCTTGACGAGGGCCGACACCACGTTGAGGTATGACTGCCCGAAGAACTTGTTGACCACGTTGCCGAGCGTTCCGCGGCGGTAGTCGTCGCGCGACAGCACTGCGTAATACTTGTAGCAGCGCGGCGTTATGGCCTTGTGGGCAAGGAAACCCTTGTCCTCCAGTATGTGCACGAGCGTCGAGAGCGTGTTGACGTGCGGCTTCGGGTCGGCATAAAGGGCCTGCAGCTCGCGTATGTGCATATCGCCGTGTTCCCAGTAATGGTTCATTATCTCCTCTTCGCGGTTTGTAAGTGTTTTCATTGTCGTAGTGTTTTATGTTCCAAGATGTTTTTCAATGTCTCACGATGCAAAGTAACTAAAAGTTTTAGTGATATGCAAGCGTTTCGCCATTTATTTGACTAAAAGAGATAGTTTTTTAACTAATATTATACGTTTAGAGGATGGAAAGGGAGTTAGAGGGAGTTTTGCGCATTACTTCCAATAAGCCCCTACCTTTCCTTAAAGCAATATGTTCAGGATTATTCCGTTATTTAGGTATATGCAATGGACTGACAGGATACGCCATGTGAAAATCATCCTCGTTGTCGCGGCCGTACTGATAGCCGTGGCCTCGCTCGTCGTGTCGAACTCGCTCGTGCGCGAACTGGCCGACGAGGAGCGCAACAAGATGGAAGTGTGGGCCGAGGCCATGCGCTCGCTGAACATGGCCGACGAGACGACCGACCTCAACCTCGTGCTGAAAGTAATAAACGAGAACAACACCATCCCCGTAATCGTAACCGGGCCTCACGGCGACGTGCAGATTTACAGGAACGTGAAACTCGACGGGAAGACGCTCGACGACAGCCTGCACCAGGCCGAGGTAATAAGCAAGAGGCTGCTCGACGAGGGACGGGCCATCAAAATAGTGATGGACGAAAGCGTGCCCGACGGATACATCAACGTATGCTACGACGACTCGGTGATGCTGAAGCGCCTCGCCGCCTACCCCTACATACAGCTCGGCGTGGTGATGCTGTTCGTCGTCGTGGCCATCTTCGCCCTGCTGACATCAAAGCGGGCAGAACAAAACAAGGTATGGGTGGGACTGTCGAAGGAGACCGCACACCAGCTGGGCACGCCAATATCAAGCCTGATGGCGTGGGTGGAAATCCTCAAGGAAACATACCCTGACGACACGCTAATACCTGAAATGAACAAAGACGTGAAGCGACTGGAGCTGATAGCCGACCGCTTCTCGAAGATAGGCTCGCTGCCCGAACCCGTCGCCTCAAGCCTAACTGACGTAATGCAGCACGTCATTGAATACATGGACCGCCGCACGTCAAGGAAAGTGGAGTTCATAAAAGACTTTCCGGAAGAGGACATCACCGTCAGGATGAACGCCTCGCTGTTCGAGTGGGTCATAGAAAACCTCTGCAAAAACGCCGTAGACGCAATGGAAGGCAGCGGCACAATCACCCTACACCTCGAGGAAACGGCCGACAAGGCCATAATAGAAGTGAGCGACACAGGCAAGGGCATACGCAAGAAAGACCTGCGCAACGTCTTCCGCCCGGGCTTCACCACCAAGAAGCGCGGATGGGGACTGGGCCTCTCGCTGGCAAAACGCATAGTTGAGGAATACCACAAAGGCCGCATCTTCGTAAAGTATTCAGAACCCGGCAAGGGCACAACGTTCCGCATCGAACTCAAGAAATAACCACACCCAACCCACCGGGCACTGCACGGCGAACAATACCCATAACGGTAAAAGAGCATAAATTAAACTGCAAAAGGACGTGAATTGAACTGCAAAAGGACATGAATTGAACGACAAAAGGACGTGAATTGAGCGACAAGAAGTCACCTTCCACATTACAGGAGGTGACTTTTTTGCATACAGCAAATCAACGTGGTTCAATACAAGCCGCCGCAGGTTACTCCAAAACGCTTCACAAGCACCGTCAAAAAAACGTCGTTCCGTCATATTTCCCACTCAATGCCCCGTCGTGTTTCCATCCCTATGCCCCACGATGTCCCCATCCCCCGTAGGGACGCTCGGTCTGAGCGTCCGGGTAATGTCATGAACACACGGCCGTTTCCCTGCCCGCCGGGACTCCATGCCAGGCCATGCCGGAGGCACGCCACGCGGAAAGGACGGAACAAGCACCTACGGAATACGGGTAAAGGAACGCCTACGGAAAAGCGGGAACCAAAACAAATTCAAAAGCTGGAAACAAAAAAAGCCCCGCGAGGATTGGTATGTCCTCGCGGGGCCAAGTCAAAAAAGGCGGCATCCTACTCTCCCGCATCGCA
>CALUEX010000035.1 GCA_944319815.1 uncultured Prevotella sp.
ACGTTCTTCTTCAGTGTAAGTTCTCTGCATCTTTTTTATTCTTTTAGAGAACTGTCAACTTATTTAGTATAGGTCAGGAAGCAGCAAAAAGGGTTGGTAAAAGGCCGTAACGCAAGGGCGAAAGGCTGTTTTACGCAGTTTAGAATGTTAAATTTAACGTTTCAAAAATACGGTTTTAACATTAATACCCGGCAATGATTAATTAATCATACACTTGCCGCAATGTAATAAGTCTATTACTAATAAAGTTATAATGAATGTCCGCATACAGCCTAATACCCACCTGTAGGGATGCACGGCTCGTGCGTCCGGGTAATGTTGTTTACACACACTTACCGTATTATGCCTTTGTCTGGCGGACGCACGAGCCGTGCATCCCTACTTTTGGGTGAAGTGAATGGCAACAGAAAATGCACGTTTGGGAGCTTTGCGGATATTAATAAAAGTCATTACTAATATTTTTATTACAAGCGTTTTTCAAGGAATTAAAGGAGTTTTTTTCAAGAAGTTAAAGGAGTTAAAGTAGTTAACGCTCGTTTCACTCGCTTAGGAGTTAAAGACAAATGCCTTGTCTTTTAGGAGTTAAGGAGTTAGGGAGTTAAGACATTAGCTTTTTTCAGGAGTTAAAGGATTTAAAGAAGTTATCGCTCGTTTCACTCGCTAAGAAGTTAAAGACAATAGCCTCGCAGGTAGCTTCCCAACTCCTCCCCTCGGGGAGGTTGGGAGGGGGCTGGCTTTCACTCGCTAAGGAGTTAAGCCCCTTGCTCCATACAAAAAACGCGCCTTGCCGACCGTGGACGGCACTGTGGCAAGGGCAACGGGCGGAAACGGAGCGGGCAAATGTGCATTTTTTCTTAATTCTTGACTCTTAATTCTTAACTTATATGTACTTTTGCACGGTTTTCAAGGAAAGGATAACACATTATGCCAAGCATTAATGACATGACCGTTGGGTCGCCTACGCGCGACATCATCAAGTTTGCCGTACCGCTCGTGGGCGGCTACATACTGCAACAGATGTACCTTATTATCGACGCTGCCATCGTAGGGCAGTTCATCGGCGTTGACGCGCTGGCCGCCGTCGGGGCGTCGTCGTCGGTGATGTTCCTCATCATGGGCTTCTGCAACGGGGCGTGCGCGGGCTTCGCCATACCCGTGGCACAGGAGTTCGGGGCGAAGGACTACGCGAAGATGCGTGCCTACGTGGCCAACGCGCTGCGCATTGTCGCCGTAATAGCGGCGGTCATCACGGTGGTGACGGCCATACTCTGCGGCCGCATTTTGAGGATGGTGAACACGCCGGAGGACATTTACCATGACGCCTACGTGTTCCTTATGCTCAACTTCCTGGCCATTCCCTTCACCATGGCTTACAATATGCTGTCGGGCTTCATACGGTCGCTTGGCGACTCAAAGCAACCGTTCTACTTCCTCATTGCGGCCTCGCTGCTGAACATTGCGCTCGACTTCATCCTCATAATCGGCCTCGGCATGGGCGTCGAGGGTGCGGGCGTGGCCACGATGCTGTCGCAGGCGTTTGCCTCGGCGCTGTGCTGGCTGTACATC
The DNA here is from genome assembly GCA_944319815.1 of uncultured Prevotella sp. Taxonomy (GTDB): domain Bacteria; phylum Bacteroidota; class Bacteroidia; order Bacteroidales; family Bacteroidaceae; genus Prevotella. The sequence continues at coordinate 1,567 of CALUEX010000035.1, forward strand.
AAGAAGCGGATGACGCTGCTCATACCTACGGGCAACGAACGGGCGTATGACGACAAGAAGGTGGGCCGGTTGCTGATGAACGGCGTGCCGATGGGGCTGCAATTCTCGATAACGGCCATCGGCGTAATAATGCTGCAAAGCGCAAACAACGCGCTGGGAACGATGTACGTGGCGTCGTTCACGGCGTCGATGCGCGTGAAATACTTGTTTACGTGCGTTTTCGAGAACATCGGCGTGGCCATGGCAACATACTGCGGACAGAACATCGGGGCGCAAAAGGTGGAGCGGATAAAGCTCGGCATACTGTCTGCAATGAAGGTCACGGCCATATATATCGTGCTCACGCTGGCCGTCATCGTGCCGTTCGCAGACGACATGATGATGCTTTTCGTAAACCAAGGGGAACAGGAAATAATCGACAACGCTGCAATGTACCTGCACCTGTCGAGCTACTTCTTCCCCGCGCTTGGGCTGCTTACGATATTGAGATACAGTCTGCAAGGCCTTGGCTTCTCCAACCTGTCGATGCTGTCGGGCGTAATGGAGATGATTGCGCGCTGCGGCGTGAGCCTTTGGATGGTGCCGGCACTGGGCTTCCTCGGCGTGTGCTACGGCGACCCTACGGCCTGGGTGGCGGCCGACTTGTTCCTCGCTCCGGCCGTATACTTTGTCTATAAAAGGCTGAAAAAGGCCGCACAAAAGGTAAAAAGGTAAAAAAGTAAAAGGGTAAAACGCACAAAGAATAAAGCGTGCACAAGAGTTTTAATGGTAAAAAGGTAAAAAAGTAAAAGGGTAAAAACAAGTGGTGACGTAACAAAACTGGTCATTTTTACTTTTTTTACCCTTTTACTTTTTTACCTTTTAAAGGTCATTTGACGGTTCTTTTAGCATCTCGTTCCATATTTTCTTCAGCCGCTCGACGAGCCGCTTGGTGCCCGATGGCGGCTGCGGGACGTGGGGTTCGTGCCTGGTTGCCCCCGTATCGGTGTCGTCTCCTGTGTTGGTTGAGGCGTCATCATTGTCGGTCTTATCATCGCCGGTGATGGTTTCGGCCGTGTCCTTGTCGTTATCGGTTGTGTCGGCGGCGGTTTCGCCCGTCGTTGTTGCTGCCGTTTCGCCGTTCCGTTCGGCTTCGCCATTGCCGTTGACAATCAACGGCACGTCATCGGGCTGTTGGCTCTTGGCTTCATTATTGCCCGTTCCCGGAGAGTAAAGTTTCTTGATTAAGTCGCGGTAATGGTCGACCTCGTCGTCACCCCGGCTTGCCCTTGTCACGGCAAAGTCGTCAGCCTCATTGTCAAGTCCCGTGGCAAGGATGGCTATTTTGGCGTCTTCGCCAAGGGTATTGTCGTCAGACACACCCCAGATAACTTCTATTTGGGGCGACAGCTCGTCCATGAATGCGTCAATCTCCTGCAGCTCATCGACGAACAGCGGACAGTCTGCACTGGTGTAAATGTTGAACAGTATGCGCTTGGCACGGCTGATGTCGCTGCCATAAAGCAGCGGTGAGTCGAGGGCATCGATGATGGCTTTCTCGACGCGATGCTCCCCTCCGGCGCGCCCTATGGCCATGATTGCGCCGCCACCGCTCTTCATCGTTGACTCAACGTCACGGAAGTCGAGGTTTATGTCGCCCTCGATGGTGATTAGTTCGGATATGCTCTTTACGGCGTTGCTTAGTATTTCGTCGGCACGCTTGAAGGCTTCTTTCACCGAAATCCGTGTGCCGGAATAGACGTTGCAGATGCGTTCGTTGTTGACGATGAGCAGCGCGTCAACGTTCTTGCGCATCTCCTCGACACCCCTGAGGGCCTTGATGATTTTCTTCTCTTTCTCGAAATAGAACGGGATTGTCACCACGCCGATGGTCAGCATACCTAGTTTCTTGGCCACGCCGGCCACCACCGGGCCGGCCCCCGTGCCCGTGCCGCCGCCCATGCCGGCCGTTACGAACACCATCTTTGTGTCGTCAGAGAACAAGCTCTTTATCTTGTCGATGCTGTCCTCAGCCTCCTTCTTGCCCACCTCGGGCACTCCGCCTACGCCAAGTCCGCTGTCACCGAGGAGCACCTTGACGGGCACTATCGACTTGGATAGCGACTGGCTGTCGGTGTTGCAGACGGCAAAGGTCACGTCCTTTATGCCGTCCTGGTACATATTCTTCACCGCGCTGCAGCCTCCGCCGCCAACGCCGATGACCTTGATGATGCCCTTGGTCATGTCTACAGGGTCGCCGTAATCCACTATTATACGCTTCTTTCCTTCCATGGCTATGCTGTTTTCACTGCAAGGAGAATGCGAACCGACGGAAGACAACGCCCGACTTCACTTTCCCGGATGCAGTTTATCGTCTGCAAAGATAAGCATCTTGCACCTAAAGCCAAAGCCACCGCAAGGCTTGCAGACGAAAAAATATTACAAAACGGGTGGTTTTTCACAGAATATTGGAGTATTTTTGCATCATGGAAACTACAGAGGCTAACGGCGGACAAGCCGAGGAACTGGCACGGCAACTGGCCTCAGCGGTGAGGCGGCTGCAACAGATGGGGCGCTACGACCTGATGCTCAAGGCCGTAAGTGTGCCCGTTGTCGAGCAGTTGCGCATCGAGGCGGCACGAGCCAAGCTAAGCCGCCTGGTGATAACCAGCGACTTCCGCTTCATCCTCGCCGACTATGATAAGGAGGTCGTGATGACACCCGTGCACAAGGCCCTGTACATCCTGTTCCTCAACCACGAGGAAGGCATAGAGTTCAAGGACCTTGCCGACCACCGCGAAGAGCTGCGGCGGATATACGGACAGACGGCACCGGCTACCGACCTGGCGAAGATTGAAGACACCGTATGCCGACTGACCGACCCTACAGACAACGCCATCAACGAGAAATGCTCGCGCATAAAGGCGGCCTTCGGCTGCCTGATGGACGAATACACGCTTAATTATTACATGATAAGCAGCCACACCACGCGCCACTTCAACAGTTCGTCGCGCGTCTGGTTCAAGCGCCTCAAGCTCATCACCCTGCCTCGGGAACTCGTCATAAGGCAATTCGAAAACCCCTGACGAGACCAAACCTTCCACCCATTTTGCCGCCATACCTTGCACAACGAACGCGCAACGAACGTAAACAAACTGTTTACATTATGACTATCCTCGGCCGAAAATCGCAACAAATACAAACGTGAAACAATATTTTTATATACAATCGCTTTCAAAGTAACATATTTTTTCATAACTTTGCATTAGTTGCACAACGCCCCGGCAACCTTGAAGTGCATTTTAACAACGCTTGCCGGTGACAACTTTGCATAAGCTGTAGCGCGACCGGCAACAGCAAAAACAGGATTTAACAAAACAGACATAACCATGAAGAAACTATTTTTACTGCTCGCAGCCGTGCTGACACTGGCCGGATGCGACAACAAGAAATCCGCCGACGAGCTGTTTAAGGAAACGGCATCGGGCGTGGTCGTAGTGCTCAACGAATACTACTACGAGCTTGAACTGCCCAACGGCAACTCCCTGTACTTCACCGGACTTGACGATGAAGGCGACATCAACGGACTCACGGGCGACCTGGAGGAGATAAAAAAGAACCGCAACATGATTACGGGCACGGCCTTCTTCATCGACAACGAGGGCACGCTGATGACCAACAGGCACGTGGCACAGCCCGACATCGACGCCGTGACGGCACGCCGGAGCATGATAAACTTCATGAAGGTGCTGAAAAGCTACCTCTCCGAGGCCATGTCAACACTCTCCGACCAGTTTGACGCGCTCGAGGCGCAAAAGAGCAGTTGCTCTTACTTCGACTACTACGGCTTCCTGCGAGTGGACCAAGAGAAGCTGGCGGAAATCAACTCGCAACAGATGGAACTCAGCAAACAGTTCCAGGAACTGCAGCAAACGCGCGAGGGAATAGACGAGAACATCGACCCCGAAGGCATCAAAATCACAACGGTGTGCGAGCTGGGCATAGCCTACAACAACACATACGTGACCAACGACGACGACTTCATAGGCAAGAACCCGTGCGTAGTGGTGCGCACGTCGGACAAGGAAAACGTTGACCTCGCCCTGCTCCAGCTGAAGACAAAGAAGACGCCTGAGGGCACGCACATATTCACGCTAAGGGGCGAAGGCAAGGACGGAAACTTCATGAGCAACCTGTTCTCGGGCAGCGGCGGCGACGAGAGCCTGAAAATAGACCAGCAACTGTACATGATAGGCTACAACGCCGGCCTCGTATTGGCTAACACCAAGCAGGGAATAAAGGTGCAGATGACCAGCGGCAAGGTGACGCAGCTGCCCGACGGGCAACGACTGCTCTACAGCATACCCACCCTGCAAGGCTCGAGCGGCAGCCCCGTGATTGACGAATACGGCAACCTCGTGGCCGTGAACTTCGCCAAGCTGAGCGGCACGGACAACTTCAACTTCGGCATCCCGGAAGAAAGCATCAAGGAATTCATGAAGAAATAGCAACACGCTGACTATCAACAATATACAGAAAGGCGTCCTTTCGCGTTGCGAAAGGACGCCTTTTAGCTTGTAAAAGACGGCAAATCACCTTGCAAAACGTGTCCTTTTACAATGCCATCCGCAACGCAGGGGCGCGCCGGCCGCGCGCCCCTGCGGGAGGGACGGCATGATTACAGATGCACATTGATGCACGTTGTGTGACGGGCTAACGCCATACAGAATGGCAAAAACACTGAAAATAAAAGTTAGCCAAGAACACCCTTACCGACCTGACATCTCGGTAATGAGACGGGCCTTGTTCCATGGAGACAGCTGTTCGTATTCGTCAACAGTGCCCTTGGGCACGAACAGTATGGCATTCTCTATGTCAACAAAGCTGTTGGCATGATAGTTCCCGTCGGCGGGATTGGTGATGTATGAATAAATCTCGCGTAACTGGCCTGACGTGGAGAAAGCCTGCTGGCCTATGTAAGACAGCCTTGACGGCAAGGTGACGAACGTAAGGCTGGTGCACCCGTAAAAGGCACAATAGTCGATGGTCGCCAAGTCGTCGGGCAACGTCACCGCGGCAAGGCTTGTACAGTTGCCGAAGGCGAACGAGCCGATAGTCTCCACCCTGCTCGGCAGCGATATTGACGAGAGGCTGGAGCAACCGTAAAAGGCATAATCGTCAATCAAGGCCAAGGTCTGCGGCAGGTCAACCTTCACGAGCTTGTCCTGCCCGTTGAATGCGCCGATGCCCACCGACGTAACGGTGTACACGGTGCCGTTGAGCGATATGTACCCGGGCACGTCCAAATCGACGCAATCGCCGGCCGAGCCTGACACGGCCACCGTCCTGTCGGTTTCCGACACATAGTCGTAATACAGGGTTCCGTCATACAGGCGACCGTCATCCGACTGGATTACCGTTACCACGTCGCCACGTCCGCCGCCGTCGTCATCGCTGCACGATGAAAACACGAACGATGACGAAACCGCCATCACAACCATACAAAGAAAAGCGTAGAACTTGTTTTTTCCCATACTATTAAATGTTAATGTCTTGAACATACCCTTAGGCCCGCAACCCGGCACGGGCCCGAAGGCCCGAAGCCTCACGCACGGCACAGGCCGGCGGACGTAAAAACAAAAAGTGAAGCCGAAGGCAAACGCCTCCGGCTTCACCCTTAAAAATATATGCAATACCGGTATCGCATCACCACATCTTGCTGATTAAGCCAAGTTTCGTAGCGTCGATAAACTCTATTATGTGACGTATCTCGAAACCGTCAGGCACCTGCTCGCGTACCTGGCGCACGGCGTCGAAAACGCTCGTCTGCCCGTGGAACACCAGTCGGTAAGCATTGGCTATATGGTCCTGCACCTTCTGAGACACGCCATGGTTAGTCAGGATGGTCGCGTTGATGCCGCCATACTTCACGGGGTTGTCGCTGGCGATGATATACGGCGGCACGTCACGGCTGAGGCGGCACCCGCCCTGCACCATCGAGCCACGCCCTACGCGCACGCCGGCGTTGGCTATAACGTTTGACGAGAAAATCACGGCGTTCTCTATTTCACAGTCGCCTGCAATCTTGGTTCCGTAGCCAAACACGCAATCGTCGGAAATCTTGGTGTCGTGAGATACATGGACACCCTCCATGAACGAGTTGCGGTTGCCTATCTCAGTCTTTCCGCTACAGAATGTCGCACGGTTGATGACGACGTTCTCACGGAACGTATTGTCGTCGCCAATGACCAACTGGGAGGCATCACCGCAATAATTGAAGTCTTGCGGCACAGCTCCAAGCACCGTGTTCTGGTATACAACGTTGCCGCGTCCAAGGCGCGTTCCGTTCATTATGCTGACATACGGATAGATGACGCAGTCGTCGCCAATGACAACGTCGCCCTCGATGTAAGCGAAAGGATAGATGGTGACATTCTTGCCAATCTTAGCCTTCGGGTCTATTTCTGCTTTAGGACTTATCATATTGTTTAATTTTAATCGGTTATAAGGTTATGGGGTTTACGGTTATACGGTTCAGGATATTGTAATGCCATAAAGGCTTCACGGCTTTTACCGTATGACCTTATAACCGCATAACCGCACACCCCCAAACTTTAATCCCTTCCTCCGCCAAGGGCGTAATAGAGGTTCACGACGGCCTGCATCTTGTAGAAGTCGTCCTGCACTTTCGACAATTCAGCGTTAAGCAACGACTGCTGGGCCGTGATGACCTCAAGGTACGTGCTGCTGCCCATGCTGAAAAGGTCTTTGGTGTACTCAACGTTCTTCGTCAGGCTCTCGATTTGCTTTTGCTCGAGCTTGCTCTTCTCGTCGGACGAGTTGTAGAGCACCAAGGCGTTGCTTACCTCCGACCCTGCCGAGAGCACAGCGTTCTGCCAAGTGTTGTAGGCTTGTTCCTGCTGCGCCTTGGCAACCTTGAGCTGCGCTACGAGCTGGCCGTTCTGGAAGATTGGCTGCACGAGGCTTCCTATTGCCTGCAACAACCACTTGCCGGGGTTCACGATGCCGCCGCCTGAATTATTGGTGAACGCGCCTGAACCACTGATGGTTATGTTGGGATAGAACTTTGAGCGAGCCGTCTGCACATCGTAGAAGCATTGTGCGAGCGTCATCTCCGCATAGTGGACGTCCGGGCGGTTGTTGAGCATCTGTATGCCGACGCCAGTGCTGAACTCCGTAGGCAGCGACTGGTTCTCTATTTTGCCGCGGCCTATGGTCTGTGCCGGCTGCCCGAGCAACAGCGAGAGAGAGTTTTCGGTCTCCCTAATCTGCCTCTTCAAGTCTGCAGCCTGCGCCAATACAGAATAGTAATTGGCTTCGGCACTCTGCACGCTGGTCTCCTTGGCGTTGTTGAGTTCCTTCTGCAGCTTCATCATGTCCCATGTGTCCTTGGTCAGCGTAGTCATGTTGTCAACAATCTCGAGCTGCTTGTCAAGCATCAACAGCGTGTAATAAGCGTTGGCTATGTTGGCTATGAGGTTGGTCTTGACCACGAGCTGGTAATCTTTCGTGGCCAAAAGGGACATCTGCGCACTACGCTTCTGGTTCAGCAAGTTGCCAAAGAGGTCGATGCTCCAGCTTGCGTTGATTGGCAAGGAGTAAGTCTTGGTTGCCTTGCTGCCGTCCCATGACGAGATTGTTCCTGACGGAGAGAACGTGAACGAAGGCACGAATGCCAACTTGGCTGCCGTAAGCTGGGCCTCAACCATCTTGACGTTGAGTGCAGCGTTGAGCAAGTCGGTGTTGTTGGCAAGCCCCTTCTCTATAAGAGATTGCAGCTGCGGGTCGGTAAACACGCTGCGCCACGGCAGGTTGCCGAAACTCGTTGTATCGGTAACGGCCAAGGTATCGGTGGCTGAAGTCACGTCGCGCACCAGTCCGGTGGTGTTCACCTCCGGGCGCTCGTACTTCCCGTAGATTCCGCAGCCGCTCATGAGAGCAGCCGCAGAAACCAGTATCAAAATATTACTTCTTTTCATCATTGTTGTCATTTTTCTTGTTTTCAACCGGGCGAGTGTACTGCAACAGCTCCGTGTCAACGGCTGCATTGTCGTCGTCGAACTCAAGCGGCTTAACCTTCTCCTGCAAATATTGGAATATGTAGAAGAGCGCCGGAACTATCATAAGCTGGCAAATCATACCTATAAGCATACCGCCGATTGCGGCTGCGCCGAGGGTCATGTTACCGTTATATCCTACACCTGTAGGCCTGAGCAACGGCATAAGACCGATAATCATCGCCAACGAGGTCATCAAAATCGGTCGCAGACGTGCGCTTGCACCAAGCACGGCCGACCACGAGAGGGCCATACCCGTCCTTCTTCGTTCGAGGGCGAACTGCACGATAAGGATGGCGTTCTTTGCCAAAAGTCCGATAAGCATGATGAGCGCAATCTGCATATATATGTCGTTTTGCTTTCCGAACAGGTCGGTGAAGATGAACGCACCGGCGATACCGAACGGAATGGACAATATTACCGACAGAGGTACGAGGTAACTCTCATACTGCGCACTCAAAATCAGGAACACGAAGGTAAGGCAGAGTGCGAAGATAATCATCGTAGAGCTGCTCGACTCCTGCTCGGAACGTGTCAGACCGGAGAACTCATAGCCGAAACCTGTGGGCAAGGTTGTGCTTGCCACTTCTTCGATAGCACGGATGGCATCACCTGACGAGTAGCCGTCGGCCGCAGTAGCGTTGATGTCGATAGACGTGAACAGGTTGAAACGGGCAATCTCCTGAGGACCGTAAACCTTCTTCATCGTTACGAACTCATTGATAGGAGCCATGCCGTTCGTGGTGCGCACATATACATTGTTCATGCTCTTTATGTCTTCACGCATCTTCGGGTCGGCCTGTATCATTACACGGTAGAGCTTACCGAAAGAGTTGAAGTTCGACGCATACAGACCACCATAATATCCCTGCATAGCCGTAAGCACGGTGCTCGGGTCGATGCCGCTCTGCTTGCACTTCTCTACATTTACGTCGATTTGGTACTGCGGGTACTGAGAGTTGTACGAAGTCATGGCCGTTGCTATTTCGGGACGCTTGTTCAACTCTGTCAGGAAGTTCTGCGTTATGTTGAAGAAGTTGTTGACATCTCCACCGGTACGGTCAAGCATTGAGAATGTCAGACCGTTGGTTGCAGAGAAACCTTGCACCATAGGCGGCTGGAACGCCAATATCTGCGCACCCTTGATGGCAGCCGTCTGCTTGTAAATCATGGCGAGCACCATCTTAGAACCCATGCTGTGTACGTCAAAATACTTCATGAAGCCCTCTTCCTTGTCACGCGCCTCAAACGACTTGAGCTTGATGACGAACGTACCTTGGTTGGTACCCTGGCCTGAAATGAAGTTATAACCAGTGATGCGCAGACGGTTCTCGATTGCCGGGTTGGTGGCAAGCATCGAGTCTACCTGGTCCATCACGAGGTTTGTCTTTTCAAGAGATGTGCCCGGAGGTGTTGAAATCGTACAGAACACCGTACCCGTATCCTCGTCAGGAACAAGACCGGTCTTGGTATTCATTGCCGTGAACACGAGTGCCGCGATGCCTATAAGGACAGCTATGACGGAAATTACAGGTTTCTCGACAATCTTGCGGACGCCCTTCGTGTACTTGTCCTGGACTTTGTTATATGCACCATTGAAGGCTGCACTGAACCGGTCGAGCATCGACATCTTGCGCTCCGTGCCGTCCTCGGCTTTCGGTTTGAGGAGGATTGCACACAACGCCGGAGACAGCGTCAAGGCGTTAATGGCCGAAATGACGATTGAGATAGCCATAGTTATACCGAACTCCTTGTAGAACGTTCCCGACGTTCCGCCGATGAACGACACAGGGATGAACACGGCTGACATCACAAGCGTGATGGAAATGATGGCTCCAGAGATTTCATTCATCGCGTCGATTGAGGCCTGGCGCGCCGACTTATAGCCAAGGTCGAGCTTCGCATGGACGGCCTCGACGACGACTATGGCGTCATCGACGACTATCGCAATGGCCAAGACTAACGCCGAGAGCGTAAGCAGGTTGAGCGAGAAGCCGAACACATAGAGGAAGAAGAACGTACCGACCAACGACACCGGCACCGCGATAAGCGGTATGAGCGTCGAGCGGAAGTCCTGCAAGAAGAGGAACACGACGATGAACACCAGCACGAACGCCTCGATGAGGGTATGTATAAGGTTGTCGATTGAGGCGTAAAGGAATTCCGTCACGTCCTGCATATACTTGATTTCAACGCCCGGAGGCAACAGCTCGCGCTGCTGGTCGATAACGGTCTTGATGTCTTTTACAATCTGCGTAGCGTTAGAACCTGCCGTCTGCGTCACCATCATCATGACGGCGGGCTTGCCGTCAACCTTTGACGTAACACTGTAATAGAGTCCGCCAAGCTCCACGCGGGCAACATCCTTCACGCGGATGGTGTTGCCGTTGGCGTCGCTTGATATTATCATGTTCTCAAACTCCGTAGGAGTCTGCAGGCGGCCACGGTAACGTATGGTGTACTCGTACTGGTTGTCGCTTGACTCGCCGAACTTACCAGGCGCGGCCTCGATGTTCTGCTCAGCCAGCACACCGGAGATGTCTGACGGCATGAGGCCGTAATTCTTCATCTTGATGGGGTCGAGCCATATACGCATAGAATACGTCTTGGCACCCATCACCTCGCAGTCACCCACACCGTTGACACGTTTGAGCGCCGGGATGATGTTGATGTCTGCATAGTTCTGCAAGAATTTCTCGTCGTAACGCTCAGGGTCGCCCATTATGGCCATAAGGAGCACCGTGGAAGTCTGTCGTTTCTGCACGGTGACACCGGCCTGGGTAACCTCGGCCGGCAGAAGGGCCGATGCCTGCGAAACGCGGTTCTGCACGTTCACCTGGCACATATCGGCGTTCATTCCCTGCTTGAAGAACACGGTAATGTCGGCCGAACCTTCATTAGAAGCGGTAGAAGTCATGTAGGTCATGCCCTCCACACCATTGATTTGTTCCTCAAGCGGAACGATGACCGAGTTCAACACGGTCTGCGCATTGGCACCCTGATAGTTGGCACTGACACGCACGGTAGGCGGCGCAACGTCAGGATATTGCTCCATCGGCAGCGACACCAGTCCGATAAAGCCCAGGATGACAGTCAAGATAGAAATGACCGTTGACAGCACCGGGCGCTTTATGAAGTTGTCTAATCTCATTTTATTCTATTTTGTCGGTTATGAGGTTAT
>CALUEX010000036.1 GCA_944319815.1 uncultured Prevotella sp.
TGTCCGTTTGCCGTGCCCGTTGGGCGGGAACGTTGCGGGGGAGCGAATGCCGCGTTTTATCGGCATTTACGGGGCAAACTTTGAATGTCCTGCACCGCCTTTCGTCGAGCCGGCGTTAACGTCCTGACCGTCAGCACGTTGCCCCATACCATGCGAAAGGGCATCTTTTGCCGTGTAAAAGGTGGCTTTTTACAGCCCGTTATGCCATGTCTTGCAAGGCTGTTTGGCGTCTTACGCAACCGAGCGGTTGCCTGTATGCTGCGCCGGCGCATGACGCACGGCCTTTTCGGCATGGAGCAGATGCATGGGCGGAAGTGCGGCGCAACCCCCGTTTTACCGGTTTTTATTTTGCACTTCACCCGATTTGCACTATCTTTGCATATTATCTGGAAAGTAAAAGACCAAGGTTTAATGGAACAAATAATAACACACTTTACGGACGACGACCTTTACAAGTTCACGATGTGTTGCGCCGTAATAGACAATTTTCCGCGGGCGCAGGTCAAGTATACGTTCACTGACAGGGACGGCACGGTGTATCCTCCTGGGTTTGCCGAGGCATTGGCCGAACAGGTGGCCGCCCTCGAGTCCGTCGTCGTGACCGACGAAGAGATTGACTTCATGCGCCGCAAGTGCTATTACCTGCCGGCATGGTTCTACAATTACCTCAAGGGCTACCGCTTCGACCGCAAGTGGGTGAAGACGTGGCAGGACGGCGACGGCCACCTGCACGTCGAAATAGAGGGCAGTTGGGCCGAGACAATCTTCATGGAGGTGAAGGTGCTGGCAATAATCTCAGAGCTTTATTATGTCATGACGGGGCTGCACGACGGTTTCGACTATGGTGCATATTACGCCAAGACCTACGCCAAGGGGCAGCGGCTGCTGGAGCACGGTTGCGTGTTCAGCGACTTCGGGACACGCCGGCGTGCGTCGTTCGCCGCCGAGGACACCGTTGTCCGTGCCATGAAAGACTGTAACGCAAGCCGCGAGTGGCCCGGGCGCTTCGTCGGCACGAGCAACGTCTACCTTGCCATGAAGTATGACCTGCTGCCCGTAGGCACCATGGCCCACGAGTTCGTGTGCGCCATAGGCGGTATGTACGGCCCGCAGATGGCTAACCACATAGCCATGAACCTCTGGCGCAACACTTTCCGCGGGGCGCTTGGCACGTTCCTTTACGACAGTTTCGGATGGGACATTTTCAGCCTTAACTTCTCGGAAGACTTCGCTAACCTGTTCAAGGGGCTGCGCATCGACAGCGGCGACAACCGCGAGGAGCTTATGAAAATCGTGGAAAAATACCGTTCGCTCGGCGTTGACCCGACGACCAAGCAAATAATATTCAGTAATGCCCTGGACGTTGACACGGCACTTGAGATACAGGGGTATGCCAAGGATTACTGCCAGCCTTCATTCGGCATAGGCACCCATTTCACCAACGACTTTGATGGGGTGAAGCCGATGAATATCGTAATCAAGCTGGTGGCGGCAAAGATAACCGAGTCGTGGACGTTCTACAACGACACCTGTAAAATCAGCGAGGACGAGGGCAAGCATACCGGCAACCCGGAAGTGGTGAGGCGGTTCATGGACGCCTTGCACATCAACGCCGGCAAGTGACGCCATGGCTGAAGCCTTGCAAGGAAACAATAAAGGCGGCTCGAGACATCGAGCCGCCTTTCGTTGCATTCTAAATAAAAAAATTAGCCTAAGCTAATAGCCTCTGACGGACATACATCCGCGCAAGTGCCACACTCTGTGCACATATCAGGGTTGATTGAATACTTCTCGCCCTCAGAGATTGCTCCTGCCGGACATTCGTCGATACATGTACCGCAAGCGATACAGTCGTCACCAATTACGTAAGCCATAATAATCTTGTTTTTATTTAATTAATAATGTTTTTGTACCTATTTTGTACGATGCAAAGGTAATATATTTATCCATAATACCTACTTTTAGGTATTTGTTTTTAGATTGTTTAACGTTTATTCTTCGTTGGATGGCTTAAAAAAGAACAAAGGGGCGGGGCGTTCACTTTTGGCGCCCGTTGCGTATGAATGAGGCAGGTGGGTGACGGCGCGGGATGAAGGTCGGCGATGCGTCCTTTCACTCGAAGTAAAACGAAAGCACAATCATCTTGCTATGTGCCTCGTTAACTGACTTTGCGTACATTATCATGTTCTCGTCGCGCAGTCCGTCAGCGTGCTTCGTGTCGAGACTGTTAAGCAAGCTGTAGCAAAATTTAAGTTCAGGGCGCAGCTTGAAGAACGGCAGGTAAATGTCACACCCTAAGCCTACCTCAAGGCAAACGTCATAACGTTTCAGCTTGACGTAGTCGTTGTCGCCGCCCGACAGGTTTATCATGGGGTCTATTCCCGCCATTATGTAAGGCCTTGCGTTGTCGAGCCTTGGCGCACAGAACAGCAGGTTGAGCGGTATGCCGATATAAACGGACTTCATGTCCTGCGTCTGTTTTATCGGGCCTCCGTTCTCCAGCCTGTCGGTGAGGTTGTAGAATGTAAGGTGCCTGTTGCCGAAATACATGGTAGGCGCTACGCGGAAAGCGAAATAAGTGCCAAGGCGCAGTTCGCCCAGCACGCCAACGTTGAAGCCCATGTCCCATCGGTCTTGGTCGCAAGTGATGATTTTTTCGGCTTGTGTGCCGTCTGAGTTCATTACCATTTGCGGCCCGATGTTGTTGAACTCCATGTCCTGGAAATGCGTGCCGACGACCACGCCGAAATGGAAAGGCCTCAGGTCAGTGTACGGCCTGTTCTGCACGGCACCGCCCTGCGCGCTGAGCTTCAGCGTCATGCCCAGCAAAATTATTATGTGGAAAAGTCTGCTTGCCATCTTTCATTATAACGTTCGGTTCGTCATAATATTTTATTTTAACCTTTCCACTTTTTATTTCTTTTCCAGATTTACGGTTATTTTGCCAACATAAATGCCGTGCTTGCCGTTTTGGTCATTAGGTATATGCCGGCCGTCAAGGTCATTGACGTATTCAAGTTGCGTGAAATATGAGTGTGAATGGCCGCCGAGCACAATGTCGATGTTCCGCGCCTGTTTCATCATCTCGGTGTCGTCAACGCCGGATATGTCCCACCCCAAGTGTGAAAGGCAGATGACGATGTCGCATTTTTCGCGCTCTTTCAACAATTTAGCCACGTCGTTCGCAGCCTTCACGGGGTCGTTGTACTTCACGCCTTCACACGTTTTTGCAAGCACGAGCCCGTCGAGTTGTGGCGAAATGCCGAACACCCCGATTTTCAGCCCGTCCCTCTTGATTATGGTGTAGGGCTTTACGATGCCTTCAAGCGGAGTCCCCGTAAAGTCGTAGTTTGCACAGACTATGGGGAATTCAGCCTTCTTGAACAGACGTGCCATGTTCTCCACGCCGAAGTCGAACTCGTGGTTGCCTATAGTCGCGGCGTCATACCCCATAAGGTTCATTAGTCCTATCTCGACGTCACCCTTGAAAAGGGTATAGTAAGGCGAGCCTTGGGAAAAGTCGCCGCTGTCGAGCAGCAACAGCCCAGGGGTCTTGCTACGCTCCTGCCTCACCATTTCGGCCCTGCGGATAAAGCCTCCGCGGCCGGCGAGAAGCGTGTCGGCGAGGTTCTTGTTCAATGGGAATATGCAACTGTGGGTGTCGTTAGTGTGCAATATAACTAATTGTTTGCCCCTTGCGCAGGCGCAGCCGACCATGATTATGGCCGCAACCACTGTCGTCAATATGCGTCTCATTGTTTTTCGATTTTTATCCTTCCTTCAATCCTTGCGCTGACGTTAACGCCCTGTTCCATCTTTTCCTTCATGTATTTCATGATGATGAAGCGCACGTTGTTTTTCTTGCCGGTAGGCTGTTTCACGTCGGTCGAGCTCTTGAATGCGGTCATCTTGTCGTTGCCTTGGGCCAAGTAGTCGAGTGTAACGATGCGGTATTTTGCCTCGGGGGCTATCTCCCTGCCTTCCAGTTTTGCCGATTTCAGCCTGCCGTTAGGTGTAATGACGAGCTCCACTCCGTGGCTTACGGCCTCTCCGCCGGTTGCGGCCATCTGCCCGAACAGCTCCGTGACCTTCTCGCCCGTCAACGTTACGAAGCACACCTTGTTCTCGAACGGAGCCACGTCGAGCACGTCGCCATAGGTGACGTTGCCCTTTGCCAAGGCCGAGCGGATGCCCCCCATATTGTACACGGCAAAGTCCGGGGTCTCGCCATAATCCTTGGCGCACCACAGCAAGATGTCGGCCAACAGGTTGGAGAGCTTGCCCTCGGGCCTCTCTGCAGCCATGTATTCTGCCGTCCGGCCCACTATCGGGCTCATGATGCTGTCCACCTGCCGCTTGTAAGGCGCGATAAAATTGCCTACGGCCTCGTCGTGCATCCCGTCGTATGTGCTGTCAACGAGAATGCGCGACCTTTCGAACCCGGCAGCATAATAATGATGTGAGCATGAAGCGCACGTCAACAGCGCGGCCGCCAACGTGCAGAAAGTCAGTTTTTTACACATTTTCCTACCTTGAATGCACTGCAAAGGTAGCCAAAAACGCAAATTATGCCAAGAAAAATGTAAAAAAATCATGTTGCATTTTGCCGTCAAATGGAAAATGCTTACCTTTGCACCGCTTTCCGCGTAATCGCTGACAGGAAGAAGTGTTGCCTCGTTATGTTACGCCGGAACGATGGACAAATTTAATTATAAAGTACAAATGGATTTAATTAAAGTTGCTGAAGAAGCATTTGCAACCGGCAAGAAGTTCCCTGAGTTCAAGTCAGGTGACACCGTAACTGTCGCTTACAAAATCATCGAGGGTTCAAAAGAGCGTATCCAGCTCTATCGTGGCGTGGTAATCAAAATCTGCGGCCATGGTGACAAGAGGCGTTTCACTGTGCGCAAGATGTCTGGAACTGTCGGCGTAGAGCGTATCTTCCCGATAGAGTCGCCTAACATCGACAGCATCGAGGTAAACAAGCACGGTAAGGTACGTCGCGCTAAACTGTACTACCTGCGTAATCTTACGGGTAAGAAAGCGCGCATCCGCGAGAAGAAAGTCGTTGTCAAGAAAGAAGACTAATCTTGGGGCAATGCAAGATAAACGGCGTTGGAAACAGACAGTTTCCAACGCCGTTTTGTTTTTTGTACGTTGCTGCCGAAGGTTTGTCGTGCGGTTGTCTGGGTGCCCATATATGCTTGACGCCATATTTGGGGCAATGCAGAAAAGGGCTTTGTGTGGTGGTTTAATAAAAATATAAAAGGCATTGTTGTCCGTACAATGCCTTCCGTGCTTCACTTTTTTATGCTTATTTTCCCTTCGCGGCTTATTTCGAGACGACCGTCCCTTATGTCCGTGTTGGTCAGCTTCCGTATTTCCGTTGCCGCATGGTTTGCCGTGTCACGTTTCGGGCCGGCTCCCTTGTGCTGTATGAACGAATGCACCTGCCCGCTAACGAAACGTCCGTCGAGGTCGGTGCTGACCTCGACAACAGGGGCGTAGCCCGACTTTCCCATTATGCTTATGCCGTAAGGGGTGCAGAAGTTGCCGAGGCTGTAAGCGATAAACCTGTCCTTGTACAGCTCAATGCAGCGCAGCACGTGCGGCCCGTGGCCGAATACGATGTCGGCGCCGTTGTCTATGCAGAAGTGGGCGAACGCCCTCAGCTCCCCGCGGTCTTCGTTCATGAACGTCTCCTTGCCGTAGGGCAGGTGGCTCGCCGCCGTGCCTTCGCTACCGCCGTGGAACGACACTATCACGATGTCGGCATTCCTCCGCAGGCTGTCGAGCAGGGTTTTGGCCTTGCCGAGGTCCTTGTGCTTCAGTGTGTAATAATTGTGGCCGAAGGCACAGAAACCGAATTTTACGCCCCGGCGTTCCACTATGGGGCACTCATTCCGCCCTTGCAGGCCGGCGTGGCTGATGCCAAGCCCGTCGAGTGTGCGCTCGGTGGCCCGTGCCCCGCCGTAGCCGAAGTCGAGCGAGTGGTTGTTGGCGAGGCTCAGCAAGTCGAACCCCGCCTCCTTCAGTCGCGGCGCGAGATGCGGAGGCATACGGAACAAATAGGCGCGTTCCGACTTGCTCGTGCTCCTGGCAAACGTCGTGTCGCAGATAGCTCCCTCCAGGTTGCCTGCGGCGATGTCGGCCGCGAGCAGCACGCTGTGCACGTCGGCGAACAGTTGCCTGCCGTCGTCAGGCGGCAGCGCCGGCTCCGGGTAGGTGGTGCCGAGCATGATGTCGCCCGTCAGCGCCACCGTCACGGTGGCCGGCGGTGCCGCCATGGCCGTGTCGGCACGTGCGTCACCGTCGTCCCCATACGCAATGACGGATGTCGGCTTTTTGTCGCCGGCATCCGTCATGGTGCAGGAAATGGAGGTGAAACCTGCACAAACTAGAACCATTATGAGAATAAGTCTCATTTCTTTTGCATTATGCTTTCCGCGGAGCATGAGCTCCCCGTGGATGTCATTCTTCGTTCATAACCCTCCGGGCGCCTACATACCGGCGTGCATAATACCCCTCTTTCGAGTTGCTTACCTTCACGCCCTTGACGCTGGCGTGTATGAAGTTGAAGCTGCCGCTTATCGGGTCAACGTCTACTACGATGCCCACGTGGCCGATGGGGCCTCTCGAGTTGGAGCCGGTAAAGAACACGAGGTCGCCCGTGCGCAGCTCGTCCTTGTCAACGGCCTCGCCCTGCGTGTACTGTGAGCGTGACGAGCGGTTGAGGTCGATGCCCATGTTCTTGAACACATAGCTCGTGAAGCCAGAGCAGTCGAACGCGCCCGGCCCCGACTGTCCCCTGCGGTAGCGTGCGCCAAGGTGCGAGAACGCCTCGTCAAGCATATCGTCAATGTCCGAATACTTGTAGTCCTCGCCGTAAGCCTCGTTGTCGTATAAGAAGTCGAAATTGTCTATTTCCTCATATTGTGCCTGTTCTTCGCCGTCGCCGTCGTTGTCGGCTGCGGCCGGTATGACGGCCGCCATCAGCATCAAGGACACCGCTATCGTTTTAAGGTATTTCATTTTCCTGATGTTTTCTGATTAAGATGAAAAAGGGTTCTTAATTTTTTCGTTCGCGAAGTTAGCAAAAAAAATCGGGACTTGGAAATGTCTTTACATCTTTTGGGATATGCAAAAAGTGTGCCATGGCGTATCGTTCGGCCCGTTATTTGCTGTTATATTGCATTTTACGGCATAACGCTTGTAATAAAACTTCAACCGTTGCGATTTACATTCTTTAAGAAAGAAGTATTACTTTATTTAACGCGTAGGGGCATCTTGGTCGGTTTTTCCGCATCGGCCGCAGCCGCATCCTTGGTGGCAAGTTTTCAAAACCTTTTGCGCTTAACGCTTTGTGGATGCCGCCCGTGCCTGGCTTCAGGTGTCCAGGCTGCGGAAAGGGGCATGGCGTGGCGTTATGCGTAACTGCCTGTTGCCGTGGGCGTTGCGGTGCAAGCCCGTCGCCGTGGGCGTTTCCGGCTGCTGTCCGTATTGCAAAAGGCCTCCTTTTGGCGTGTAAAAGGATACCTTTTGGCGTGCCGGAAGCCATGTCTTGAACGCCTGTTTGCGTTTTTTTGTCGTCGTTTTTGCCGTTTTCGTGGCCTGTTTTTGCCGTTTTACGCCTTTGCTGAAGGCATTTTGCGGTGTCCCGTCAGTGGCTTTCCGCCCATGGAAAGCTGTATCACGGAAAACCGTTGTAAAGAAAACGGAACGCGGACGGCGGCCTCACGCCGTGCCGGTTTCCTGTTTTGGCCTGCACGTCGGTTACCGGCCATGTGCGTGCCGGCCGTGTACTTTTTGTCACTAAATGCACCTTTTTATTTATAAAAACAACGGTTATGGCTCGTTTGGCAAATAAAATGCCCTATTTAGGGTGTCACGGCGTAAAATCGTGGACGGCAACCCCGTCAGGGGAAAGAATAAGATGAAAAATTTGCCAGATACGTAAAAAAGAGCTACCTTTGCACCGATTTTTATACATCAACGGCTTGCTATGGGAAAGAGGATGAGGAAACTGAAGAACGTTAGGCTTCACCGCGAAGGCACCGACACGCTGGTCTACGGATTGGTGGCGTTGGTTTCAATCGCGTTGTTGCTTTGGTTCTATGTTGACTGCAAAATTCCTTTTTGGACGTTCGTCATAGTTTTCGGCACGGTGTACGGCATCGTCGTCAACTTCTTCCGTTGCCCAAAGCGTTACTTCGACGGCGACACCGAGAAGATTGTCGTAGCCCCGGCAGACGGCAAGGTGGTAGTAATCGAGGAAGTCATGGAAGACGAGTATTTCCACGACAAGCGCTTGATGGTCAGCATATTCATGAGCCTGTTCAACGTACACGCCAACTGGTTTCCCGTTGACGGCAAGGTGAAGTTCGTCAACCACCAGAACGGCAACTACCACAAGGCTTGGCTGCCCAAGGCAAGCGAGGAGAACGAGCACGCGGACATCATGCTCGAGACGCCCGACGGCACCGAAATCCTTTGCAGGCAAATCGCCGGGGCCGTCGCCCGCCGCATCGTCACCTATGCAAAGGCCGAGGAGGATTGTTACATCGACGAGCACCTGGGCTTTATTAAGTTCGGTTCGCGCGTTGACGTCTACCTGCCGCTGGGCACCGAAATCTACGTCAAGATGGGCCAGGTTACCGTTGGCGACCGCACGGTGATAGCTCGATTGAAGTAAGCGGACGAGTTACGAGTGACAAGCAGGCGAGTTACGAGCGACGAGCAGACGAGTTACGAGTGACAAGCAGACAAGTTACGAGCGACGAGACGACAAGGGACAAGCCGCAAGCTGGTGGGTAACGTGTTGCGCCGGCATACTTTCCCTCCACCGCTTCATTAGCCTTATCCACCTTATAGGTCCTATCCCTCCCATCCTCCGGCCCCATCCACCAACTGAAAAACAATGATAAGAAAACACATACCCAACACCCTTACTTGCTGCAACCTCGTTTCCGGTTGCGTCGCCACGGTCTTCGCCCTTGGCGGACAGCTCGGCTTGGCCCTGATGTTCATCGTCATAGGAGCCGTGTTCGACTTCTTCGACGGCATGAGCGCGCGCCTTCTCGGCGTGTCGTCGCCCATCGGCAAGGAGCTTGACTCACTGGCCGACTGTGTTACTTTCGGCGTTGCCCCGGCCACGATTGTGTTCTTCGAGCTTTCCGTCCTTGACTATCCGCAGTGGCTCGAGCCGCTGCGCAGCGTGCTGCCGTTCTTCGCTTACGTCATGGCAGCGTTCTCCGCACTACGTCTTGCGAAGTTCAATCTCGACGAGAGACAGGCCATGGGCTTCATCGGCTTGCCTACTCCTGCCAATGCGTTGTTCTGGGGTTCGCTCGTCGTAGGCATGGGTTCTGTGCTCGAGTCGTCGCCTTACACGGTGTTCGCGGTGCTCGCCCTCGTCGTGGTCAGCAGCCTCGTCATGGTCTCGGAGCTGCCCATGTTCGCGCTGAAGTTCAAGCACTGGGGTTGGAGCGGCAACGAGCTGCGGTATGTCTTCATCGTTTCGTGCGTGCCGTTGCTGGCCGTCTTCCGTCTCTCGGCGTTCGCCATAATCGTGGCGTGGTATGTCCTTTTGTCGATTTACGCTAACCATAAAGACAGGAAAAAATGACAGCCATACTCAACCTTCTGCTGATTATCATCTTCGTATGCTTCATAGCCGTGTGCGTCATGGCTTACCGCATATACCGCTCGTTCCGCGACGTAGCCCGTAAGTTTGGTTTCAAGGGTGGCGAAAAGCCCCACTACACACAGTGCGAGCCCGACGACGAGGTGGTGTTCGACAGCCGCACGCCTGACGAAGCCAAGCGTAAAATATTCTCTAAGAACGAGGGTGAATACGTTGATTTTGAGGAGACTAAGTGACGTCGGCCGCTGCGTGTGGCCTGCAGCTTTGCCTCTTGCCGTATAGGGACGGCTCTTTTGTTCCCAGGGACTTGTCTAACTATTTAAACCATAACCTATTGATTATGACTAAACTGTTTTCGCTTGCGTGCGCACTGGCGTTCGCTTTGGTTGCCAATGCCGCCACAGGCGGCGGGTATGCCCACCTTTACGAGGGGTTGCCGTTCGATATGCCGCAGGTTACGGCGCCTGTTTTCCCTGACAACGAGGTCAACCTAAAGGACTTCGGGGCAAAAGGCGACGGCTCGTCGCTCTGCACCGAGGCTTTCGCCAATGCCATTGCTGCCCTTGAAAAGCAAGGAGGAGGCCGCCTGACGGTGCCCCAGGGTGTGTGGTACACGGGCCCAATCACCCTGAAAAGCAACATCAACCTGCACTTGGAGAAGGGCGCGGTAATCCTGTTCTCGCCCGACCTCGACCTTTATCCGCTCGTCGATGCCTCGTTCGAGGGGCTCGACACACGCCGCTGCCAGTCGCCCATCTCGGGCTACGGCCTCGTCAACGTTGCCATAACGGGCGACGGCGTAATTGACGGCAACGGCGAGTATTGGCGCCCGGTGAAGCGCGAGAAGGTTACCGACAAGCAGTGGCGTGAGTTTACCTCGCGCGGCGGGGCGTTCAAGAACCCCAAGTTCTGGTTCCCGTCTGAGGGCGCGCTCAAGGGTGACTCGATGGCAAACATGAACGTACCTACGGGTGTGAGGAGCGAGGCAGAGTGGAACTCAATCAAGCGTTACCTGCGTCCGGTGATGGTGAACCTCGTGAAATGCAAGAACGTTTGGCTCAACGGGGTCATCTTCCAGAACTCCCCGGCGTGGAACGTGCATCCGCTGATGTGCGAGAACGTGCTCGTGGAGGACGTACAGGTGCGCAATCCGGCCTTCGCGCAGAACGGTGACGGCATCGACATCGAGTCGTGCAAGAACGTGCTCGTGGTCAACTCCACGTTCGACGTGGGCGACGACGGCATCTGCATCAAGAGCGGAAAGGACGAGGACGGACGTCGGAGGGGCGTGCCTTGCGAGAACGTAATCGTCAACGGCTGCACGGTGTTCAAGGGGCACGGCGGCTTCGTCGTGGGCAGCGAGATGAGCGGGGGAGTAAGGAACATACAAGTGTCCGACTGCCAGTTCCTCGGCACCGACGTGGGCCTGCGCTTCAAGAGCACCCGCGGGCGCGGAGGCGTGGTAGAAGACATATACATCAGCAACATATCAATGTTCGACATACAGACCGACGCCATAACCTTCGACCTCTATTACGGCGGCAAGTCGGCCGTGGAGTCGCTTGAGGACGGCGACGAGGCGAAGAAGAAAGACGCCGTGAAGTTCGCCGTTGACGAGACCACGCCGTGCTTCCGCGACATCAACATCAGCCACGTTGTCTGCCGCCGCGCGCGCCGCGCCGCCTACTTCAACGGCTTGCCGGAGATGCCCGTGGCAAATATCGTAATCCGTGACCTTGAGGTTAACAACGCCAAGGAGGGCATCGTGGTGAACAACACTGCCGGCGTGACGCTCGACAACATCAGCGTAAGCGCGGAGGGGCACACCCTGACGGCGCGCAACTCTGCCGACATCACCGTCAATGGCAAGGCCTACGACAAGGTTGGCGCAGACGGCCTGACGCTCGACTTCTGACAAGACATTTCCTGATATGTGCCCTTTCGCCTTGTAAAAGGGCACATATTGCATATTAAAAAGGCACCTTTCGCAGCGCGAAAGGTGCCTTTTTACGTTATAATGGGCAACGTGCTGACGGTCAGGACGTTAACGCCGGTTCGACGAAAGGCGGTGCAGGGCATTCAAAGTTTGCCCCGTAAACGCCGGCATTCGTTCCCCGCAACGTTTCCACCCAGCGGGTAGGGACGCTCGGTCGGAGCGTCCGGGTAACCATTTTAAAATGAATGTCCGCAAAGCTCCCATTCATTAGTAGTTAAAGGAGTTACGGAAGTTATCGCTCACTATGTTCGCTAAGGAGTTAAAAGCAATGGCCTCGCAGGTAATTTCCAAACCCTTCCCCTCGGGGAGGTTGGGAGGGGGCTGCATTACCAGGACGCTCCGACCGAGCGTCCTTACACGTTTGGCGGCATCGGGGG
>CALUEX010000037.1 GCA_944319815.1 uncultured Prevotella sp.
TACACACTTTACACTTAACCGCCAAACTTTTATACAAGAAATTTATCCAAATACAATGATTTTAACATACGTTTACAAAACAAAGCCCCTAAATAACGGCAAACACCTTAATTATATATAAAAGAGAAACAGAATACTGACATAAAGAAAAAGAAAGAAACAAGATTATGAGATAAAAACTTTACCGTTGCGGACGTCAGCAAAAACTGTCAGAAGATGGTATTGCCTGTCACTAACTACTTTGGAAAAGATTAATTTCATATTTTCCACATCGCAACTATCCCTTATTCAAAGAGTCAGATTAAACCCAAATCGGTCATTAGACCGCAATGTCTTAATTTCTATAGTTATATTATTGCTTCTTGCCGTCTTATGTCCTTCTGCCGCCGTCTTTTCTTCCGTTCCGTCTCGACGTAGCCCGCTACGTCTTCGACAAAACGGAACAAAAACCTTCTGGCATAAGTACATAATCCGTCTAAGCTCTAATGACCGATTTGGGTTAAAATAAGTTCACACTCAATCATCTGCCTTTTACCTTACCCAACTCAAAGTATGGAATACTTTATCACTTTCGCCAAGTTTTTATGAATAAGCCGTTCGCTTACCGCATACGCCCGCTGGCATTACCGGCTATCACTCAATTTCCGGAAAACAAAAATTCGCTTGCCGCAAAAGGCAAGCGAATTTATCTTTATCCCAAGAATAACTCCAATCTATCAGGACGCTTACTCAGCGCTGTCGGGAGCCTTGTCGATAAGGTCCATGAACTGGTCGAGCTTCGGCGTGATGATGATTTGCGTGCGGCGGTTGCGCTGCTTGCCGACCTCGGTATCGTTAGACGTTACCGGGTTGAACTCGCCACGGCCTCCGGCGGTGAGACGCTTCGGGTCAACGCCATAGTCGTTGATGAGCGACTGCACAACGCTCGATGCGCGAAGGCAAGACAAATCCCAGTTGTTGCGGATGTTCTTCATCGACGCTGCCGAGGCATTTACGGGCACATTGTCGGTGTTACCCTCGATGAGCACGTCGTAATCCTTGTAGTCCTTGATGATTTTCGCGATTTTGCTGAGCGTCTCGGCGGCGCGTTCGTTGATTTCGTAGCTGCCGCTCTTGTAGAGCATATTGTCGGCCAGCGAGATGTAAACCACGCCCTTGAGCACCTGCACGTCCACTTCCTTCATCTCCTCCTTGCTGAGCGAGCGTGTCAGGTTGTTGGTAAGTATGAGGTTGAGCGAGTCGCTCTTGCTCTTAACCTCCACCAGGTGGCGTATGTACTGGTTCGACTCGTTGATTTGGTCTACGAGCTTCGATATGTTCACCGTTGTCTGGTTGCTTGCCGTGAGGCTCTTGTCGAGCGAGTTTTGCAGTGACGAGAGCGTGCCCTTAGTCTGTTCGAGCTGTTCCTCGAGGCTTGCCACGCGCACCTTGCTTGCGGCGAGCTGTGTGTTGGCGTCTGACAGTTTATTCTGTGAATCCTCATATTTGCCTGTCAATTCCTTGTTCTCAAGCTGGCAGTTCTCAAGTTCCTTCTTGCTCACGCAGCTGGTGGCCAGCAGACATCCCGCCAGGAGCGAGATTGCTAAAACATTCTTCTTCATACGTTGCTTTTTACTATTTAAGTTATTATTTGTTGCAAATTTACGTATATGACGCATAAGTTGTATCATCGTTAAATGTCATTAACGTAAATTAACCATAGTCTGTCACCTGTCCATGGCTTATCCATGCAAAAAAAGCTGCGCTCCGACGTCATCGGGGCGCAGCGTAATTTGGCCGCCCTGCCACCATGTTCAACAATACTGGAACTGGTTGATAAGCGGGATTTTCGCCATTGTTGACGAGAGCTTGATAGTCCATACGCCACACACTTGCCTTATGTTTTGGGGCAAGAGGTTAGCATCCCGCAACTTAATGAGCAAATCCCTCAGAGGAGAACCCGGGCTGGGCTGGGAATCTTTCAATAAACCGGCACGGTCCAACTCCATGTTGGCTTCCATGTCGTTAATCTCTTTCTTGCCCTTGAGCACCATGTAATCGTCAAGGCAGGAAAGGATAGCCGAGAATTTCTTAAAATCTACCATGACACTAAATTATAAATAAGTAAGACACCACAAATATACGTTTTTATTTTAAAAAAACAAAATATTCAGGCCTAAAAGCGGCGGTGCTTCGCGCTTTTAACTCTTTTTTATCTTACTTGTAACAACCAGGAACGATAAAGGACATCATATATTACATTTTGACATGAATGTAACATATATTTCTTTCACGCCTGGCGACGTGACGCCGCCTCGCCTATCAAAGCGTCAGATGTCAAGTTCGCGCGTCAGGATGCTCTCGAGCTGCTCCGCCGACAGGCGCAAGTGGAACTGTCCCTTTATTGCGACGGATATTCGTCCGGTCTCCTCCGACACGACAATCGCCACGGCGTCGCTGTCCTGCGATATGCCCATGGCGGCCCGGTGGCGCAGGCCGAGTTCCTTGGGTATGTCGAAATTGTGGCTCACGGGCAGTATGCAGCCGGCAGCGCGTATGCGTTTCTTGCTGATGACCATCGCCCCGTCATGCAGCGGCGAGTTCTTGAAGAAGATGTTTTCTATGAGCCTTTGGTTGATGTTGGCATCGATAATGTCGCCCGTTTCCACGATTTCGTCGAGCGGCGTCAGCCGTTCAATCACGATTAGCGCGCCCACCTTGCCCTTGCTCATGCTCATGCAGGCCATCACGATTGGCATGATTGACTCCATGTCAACACGCTCCTCCTTGTCGCCCGACGAGAACAGGCGTATTATGCTGTTCACCTTGCGGTGCGTGCCGAGGTTATAGAGGAACTTGCGTATTTCCTCCTGGAAAAGTATTATTATGGCAATGACGCCGACGCTTACCAGCTTGTCCATGATGCTGCCCAACAGGCGCATCTCGAGCACCTGGCTCACGAACAGCCACATGATGATGAACACCATGACGCCTATGAACACATTTAGCGACCGCGACTCCTTCATGAGGCGGTAGATGTAGTAAAGCATCAGGGCGACACACAGGATGTCGATAATATCTTTTATGCCGAACTCAAACATATCTCATCGTTTCTTTCACTATCTTCACGGCCTCAACGCATTCCTTCACGTCGTGCACACGCAGGATTGACGCACCGCCCAAGGCCACGGCCAACGTATTTGCCACGGTAGTGGCGTTGAGCGCGCCTTCGGCATCGGTGCCCAAGAGGCGCGAGAGCATCGACTTGCGCGACACGCCGACAAGCACGGGCAGCCCCATCTCGCGCAGGCAACCGAGCCGTGCCAGCACTTCGTAGTTCTCGGCTACGGTCTTGCCGAAGCCGAACCCGGGGTCGAGCACGATGTCCTTGTGGCCAAGGTCGCGCAGCTGCTGTACCTTCGCGGCAAACTCCTGCATTATGCTGACGATGTTAGGGCGTGAAGACATCAATATATAAGGTGTACCGAGCCGCGCCACTTCACTGAATATTGGCGGCACGTCGGCCGCCGACGCCTCGCGGTAAGCACTCTCCTGCATCTCCTCCCCACCGAAAGCGCCGTCCGGATTGCCGCCCGACACGTCGTTGATGATGCCCGCGCCAAACTCCTCAACGGCCATGCGGGCCACTTCGGGGCGGAAAGTGTCTACCGAGACCACGGCCTCCGGCTGCACGCGCCGCACGGCCTTCAGGGCCGTGCGCATACGCGCCATTTCCTCGGCGGCCGTGACACGAGCCGCGCCGGGGCGCGTCGAGTAAGCCCCCACGTCGATTATCGTCCCGCCCTCGGCCATTATCTGGTCGGCGCGCGCCCCTATCTCCGCCTCCGTCCGCCGGCGGCTGCCGGCGTAAAACGAGTCAGGCGTGGCGTTGAGTATGCCCATCACCTGCGGCTCCGACAAATCAACGAGCTTTCCGTTTACGTTTATGGTATATGGAACAAGACCTTTCATGATTGGCAAAGGTAAACAATAATATTGACAACGCGACGGTTTTGACGTTTTTTATTAAAAAGAACGCCCGGACGCCGATTACCGGTTTTGCATAAATATGCAATCAGCAGAGTAAAAATACGTTACAGTTTGTTTTAACGAAACAGGTCGCCAAAATTACGAAAAGTGGCAATTTATATGTATGGCACAGGTTTTTAAATCACATTTTTGCAATGTATGGTTTGCAAAATCGTCATTTATCAAGACGTAAAAGGGCTGCTTCGGCAAATCAAAAGGACACTTTTGAGGCTGCAAAAGGTGACTTTTCGGGGTGTAAAAGGGCACATTTCGCATATTCCATGAACATCGCCGCATCGGCAAACGAGCATAAACCGCTATGTGTCAACAGTTTATGCAAAACGTGAAAATTCGGCATTTTTCCAGTCGAGAACACGTTTTAAACCGGCAAGCGGCATTCTCACGGCATTAAACGAACACGATATGCAGGAACGAACTGCGGTTTTGCATATTGCCGACTACGGTAAACAGCAATGCCAACGGCACTTGCCAACACACGGCACAGACAAGGATAAAAACACGGAAAAACGCCCCGTTGCTTGCTTTTACCGAAAAAAGGCATTATATTCGCAGTGTAAACGACGCTTAAATACACTAAAGGGAACATGAACTTACGCAGACTCGCAACGGCCGCCATGGCATTGATGACCTGCACTACGGTCTTTGCCACGGGACAGGAATGTGACATTATAACAATCAACGGCACGGAATGGGGACTCTTGGCGCGCCCCGTGTGCTTCGACGGGACGCTCCGCAAGGCCGTGATGGCCGCCCTGCCAGCCGACAGGGGGATAAACACGGCCAACTGGGAGGGCTTCACGGGCCACTGGACGGTGAGGAACGACAGCCTGTTCCTTGACAAAATAACTTATGAGGTGTATAACAGCAACGCCGACGGGTACACCATAAGAGAAGTCAACGCCGCCACGCTCGACTCCATCTTCGCGCCCTACAAGACGCCGGGAGGCATCCATGCGGCGTGGGTCAGCGGCGAGTTGCGCGCAGGGCGGGGCAGCCTCGTAAGGTACGTCCATAGCGGTTTCGACCGAAATGTTGGGACGGAGTACGTCATGCAGGTGGCCGGCGGCATCGTGACGGACAGCCGCGTCTACCACAACAGCATAACGCCGGGGACGCCGCTCGACAGCGCATCCGTGGAGGTGAGCCGGCGTTTCCCGTGGAAACAGTTTCCCGAACTGGCAGGGAAGCGGCTCGTCTTTAACGTCAGCAACTGCACCGTAACACCTGACGGACGCCTCACAGACCTTGAAGCCAAGCTGATGCGCATGGGCAACGACAACGTTTACAAGGCCGACGGGCCTGTTGTCGAAGCCTTCAAGGACGCGATGAGGGCCATCTTCCCGTGGAAAACGCTGCACATCAACGGCAAGGACATGATGGAACATGAGAGCTACACGTTCCCCGTAAAAGAGGGAAAGGGAGACGGCGACAAACCATAAGTCTATTATAATACCGCCAAAATATGCGTTTTTCATGCCTTTTAATTACCTTTGCAACCGTTTTAAACGCACAATAAATGGACATACCAGGACTTTATGACATCTTCACCGCACACCCGACGGTCACGACCGACAGCCGCGACTGCCCCGAGGGGTCGGTGTTTTTCGCGCTGAAGGGCGCGTCGTTCAACGGCAACGCCTTCGCAAAGGCGGCCTTGGAGAAGGGCTGCGCATACGCCGTGGTGGACGAAAAGGAGTACGCCGAAGAAGGCGACAGCCGCTACATACTCGTTGACGACTGCCTGAAGACGCTGCAACGGCTGGCAAACTACCACCGTCGCAAGCTCGGCACGCGCATCATAGGCATAACCGGCACCAACGGGAAAACCACCACTAAGGAGCTGCTTGCCGCCGTACTAAGCGAACGCTTTAACGTGCTTTACACCGAGGGAAACTTCAACAACGATATTGGCGTGCCAAAAACGCTGCTGCGACTCAAACCCGAACATGATATTGCCGTGGTGGAGATGGGGGCCAGCCACCCCGGGGACATCAAGACGTTGGTTGACATCGTAGAGCCTGACTGCGGCCTCATAACCAACGTCGGGCGCGCCCACTTGCAGGGTTTCGGCTCGTTCGAGGGCGTGGTGCGCACCAAGGGAGAGCTTTACGACTACCTGCGCGACCACGGCGGCACGGCGTTCATCAACGGTGGAGACGAGCACCTGATGGGCATAGCGCACGGTCTCGAGCTTATAAAATACGGTGTAGGGACGACGGAAGGCGCCACGGTGACCGGCGAGGTGACGGCGTGCGACCCTTACCTCAACTTCCGCTGGCACACGAAGGACGGCGAATGGCGCGACGTGAGGACGCACATCATCGGCAGCTACAACGTCTACAATATGCTCGCAGCGGCCTGTGTGGGGCTCCATTTCGGCGTAACGCCCGAGCAAATAGACCACGCCCTGTCGTCATACGTGCCCAAGAACAACCGCTCGGAACTTGAACAGACGGCACACAACCGCCTAATCATCGACGCCTACAACGCCAACCCGACGAGCATGGCGGCTGCGATAGACAACTTCCGCACGATGAAGGCCGACCACAAAATGGCCATAATCGGCGACATGGGCGAGCTTGGTGCAGTAAGCGCAGAGGAGCACCAGAAGGTAACTGAACTCCTGGCAGATGCTTGTTTCGATGAAGTGTGGCTCGTAGGCGACGAGTTCGGCAAGACCGACTGCCCCTTCCGCAAGTTCAAGAACGTAGAGGAGGTGGAACAAGCCATAACCGCCGACCGCCCCGAAAGGTTCACCATATTGATAAAAGGAAGCAACTCCACCCGGCTGTTCAGGCTGCCCGCACTGCTGTAACGCAACAATTCAACCGTCAACACAGGACGAACGGCAACCATAGGGAACAAAAGAAAGGCGGCTTGCCGTGAGGACAAACCTCACGGCAAGCCGCCGTTGCATTAATAAATATCCACAAATAATCCTATCACCGTTAATCAGGCATAAGCCAACAAAGCATTTGTCTTTAACTCCTTAGCGAGTGAAACGAGCAATAACTACTTTAACTCCTTTAACTACTGATGAACGGAAGCCTTGCGAACGTTCATATTGCATCATGGCCTAACTACACTTTTCACATTGCA
Source organism: uncultured Prevotella sp. (assembly GCA_944319815.1). GTDB lineage: Bacteria > Bacteroidota > Bacteroidia > Bacteroidales > Bacteroidaceae > Prevotella. The sequence continues at coordinate 7,129 of CALUEX010000037.1, forward strand.
AGCACTCCTACCGCCGCTTGGGAGCACGCTTCTTACCCTTGCCTGCGAGGCGTTTCATCATGCGTTTCTCGATGTCATAGACGCGCTGTATTTGCTTCTGCGTGAGGAACTTGCTATATTCGGCATAGTATTTCTGCCGTATGTCAAGCAACTTCTGGCTGTGTTCAAAGCGGTCGCTTATGGCCTGTCCGGCCTGCGCATCGGTCATTTCACCCTTGCCTCGGCGGCCTTTCCTCGGGCCTAATGCCCAAATCTCCTTCTGGCAACGGCTGTAAGCGTCAACAAACTTTGCCGTGGTCTCGTCGTCGAAAGCCAGCTGCCGGGCTATGTGCCGTGCCTGCACTTCGGCCAGTTGTTCACGTGTCATCTTCTGCTTGTCTGCCTTTTGCGCGCTTGCCAGGGTGCACGAAGCCACCATCATGACGGCAAGCATCAGGGTTTTCATAATCTTTTCCATCGTTTTTACTCCTTTAATATAGTTCATTAATAAATAAATCGTCTTCATAAACCTGAAGGATGTAGGCACGGTCGGCGTCGTCCAGGTTGTTGAAAGCACGCTCCACGGCGGCTATGTCATATACCTGCCGGCGGCCGGAATACCAGTCAACGGCAATGAACAAGGCAACGGTGGCAACCGCGGCGACCGCCGCCCTAAGGGCGACACGCAGCCTGACGCGGCCACGACAGTCCTCCCTCGCGCGCTCATTGGCAACCTCGCGCCATACGTTACGCTCCAACTCGTCCATTGCACCGGCCGGAACGGTGTAAGGCATACGCCGCCCTATCCTGTCAAAATCAAACCTCTCTGCCATAACCTTCAATCGTTTGTGTCCATGTATCGTATTATCTTGTCCTTGGCTATGTGGTAGTTGGCCTTTGCCGACGGGGCCGTCGAGCCTGTCACCTCGGCTATCTCGTCGTAGCCCAGGCCGTCATAGTAGCGCAGGTTAAACGTCACCTGCTGCTTTGGCGGCAGCGACTGTATGGCCTTCTGCAACCTTACGGCCTCCAAGTCGCCGTAGTCTACGTATCCGTCGGCCTCTATCCCGGGCGGCGCAAGGCTCTCGTCGTCGAGCGAGACGAAACGGTTGCGCCGTCGTCCTATGGCACGCATGGCCTCATTCGTGGCGATTTTGTACACCCAGGCGGTAAAAGAGCCGCCGCCACGATACTGCCCCAACGAGCGGAATACGCGCACAAAGGTCTCTTGGGCGGCGTCTTGCGCATCGTCGTGCGACACTACCAAGCGCCTGATATGCCAGTACACGGGTTCCTTGTACTTATCCATCAGCTCGCGGAAGCCCCGCTCTGGGTCGCTCCGCAGCGTCGCAACCATGCCGCATCCGCCGTTTACCATCTCGCCTTTTGATGACATTTATCCATTTAACCCAAATCGGTCATTAGACCGCAATGCCTTAATTTCTATAGTTATATTATTGCTTCTTGCCGTCTTATGTCCTTCTGCCGCCGTCTTTTCTTCCGTTCCGTCTCGACGTAGCCCGCTACGCCTTCGACAAAACGAAATAAAAACCGTCTGCCATAAGTACATAATCCGTCTAAGCTCTAATGACCGATTTGGGTTTAAAAACATTATCCACAGACGTCCTTTGACGTTGTTCTATATCAAAGACCCGGCCAACGGCGGAAAGTAAAATCATGTTTGCACTTATTTTTCACCAACCGATGAAAAACAACAAAAACGCGCCGCCATGCCCTACGGGCAACGGCGGCGCAAGCCTTTATATATAAATAATGTGTCGGCGGCATCCGTCTGCCGTCAGTCCCCTACCCTCTTGAGCGTCATGTCGCCCATTTCAGCCTCGGTGAAGGTCATCACGCCACCGGCGATTTTAACGTTCTTGAACAGCAAGTGGCTTTCGCCGTCCTTGTCAAATTCCTCTGAAAAACGCTTCAAAATGCTTTGGGCAAATTTATTTTCCACTTCCTTTAAAAACCCGTCACTTTTCATCTTGGCTATGGCGGCCACAGTCTTGGCGTCAGACTCGTCAACGGGCTTCATGTCGAAATCCGTCAGCTGCATCTTGGCCTCGGCGTTTTTCATGGAGATATAAACGCCATCGGCCTCTATGCCCCACGTTCCCGGCGAAGCAAACTTTACTGTCCCGGAAATGCGGAAATCCTCACTCACAGGCTGACTAAAAGACAGGATAAGCGTAACGGCCACCGTACCGCCCTTTTCGTCGCCGTCAAAATCATACTCCGTCATGCTTTCACCTAAGCCCTCCATACCGCCGAGGCCGGGCAGACCGACATTACCGGCCCACTTGCCAATAATCTGCGACCCCACCGACTGCGCCCCGGCATCCGTCGGCACGAGGCTGAACACGACGGCGGCAAACATCACCCACGCCGCACGCAACGCTGAATTAAAACTCATTTCCATAGTAACTGTCATTTAAATTAAAAACGTTTAACCAATCATCACGCCCACAAAAATAACATATTTAGTTAAAAATTAAGAGTTAAGAATTAAGAAAAATAGCCGTACCACATATTTTCTTAACTCTTAACCCTTAACTCTTAATCAATCAAGGCCGTCACTTGCTTATGTCAACCTTCCATTCGCCCTTGGCGTTCTTCTTCATTTTCATCTTGTCCTCGTCAGTCTTGCCGTTGGCGTATTCAATCTTCACGTCAACCACTGCAGTGTTGCCGTCCTCGGCAATCTGCTCAGACAGCACTTCATACGACTTTATTCCGCCGTCTTTCTCATACTGCTTGTCCATCTTCTCCTGGAACATCGCCACGGCCATGTCCTTCTCGTTCTGCGACGTTTCGTCCTCCTTGGCGTTGTAGAGCATATCGACCAGCGTCTTCGCGTCGCGGTCTTTCATGGCCTTCATGGCCTTTTCGGCAGCACCCTTGGGCGAATTGCCGCCACCGCACGCCGTCACAACAAACATGGCTACAACGAGAGCCACAAGTCCTAACAATTTTTTCATGACAATCTAAGTTTTGGTTAATAATATGGTTAAAACGAAATCACGGTCTCCAAGGCGGCGTTGTTGCAGATGTCTGACGGCAGGATGCACCGCAGCCTGATGCCCGGCAGGTGGACGGTGTGGCGCACATCTCCCGCGAGCCGCCGCCCCGCCGAGGCGTAGGCGCGCTCTACAAGCTCGCAGCAGTACATCCGCGTTGAGTCGGCGTCGTCATAGTCATGGTCAAACAGCACCCCACGGCGGTAGGCCTCCAGCGCGTAACGCGCCGCGCGCGCAGCCGCGGCAGTGTCGCCCCGCAGCCGCTTCACCTCGCCAATCTTGGCGTTCACGGCAGAGTAAAACTTCTCCGGCGTCTCCATCTTCACGCGGTCAGGGTCGCCCTCATAGTCAGGCTCACCCGGAACGGCGTGCACCACCATCATCACCCCGCACGAATCCACCACTATGCCCACGTGCGAATAACTGCCGTGCCTGTCGGCCATCATCACCGCACGGCTCGCCATGCCGTTGCCACGGCGGAACACCAAGTCGCCCGCGCGCAGCCGGCAACCCTCGGGCAGGATGCTCCCCGCCGTCTCCCTGCCGCACGAGGCCAGCGCGGCGAGCACCGCCATTATGGTCAATACGCTCTTCATCGCAAAGGAATAACGTCTGCGAATATAGTGAAAGGTGAGCGCAATGGCAAGTGAAAAACGGAGTTTTTAACATGACATTGCCGAACCGCATCCTATATCCGCGGAGCAAATATAGCAAAACTCGCCCGATTTCGGATGGATTTAGGAAGAATAATGTAAACTATTGGGCTTTCAGGGAGATAC
>CALUEX010000038.1 GCA_944319815.1 uncultured Prevotella sp.
ACAACCTTACTTTTTGCCACGCCTTGCTTATACTCCTTGGTCTCGTATTCCCGTTGCACGTTTACTGCCTCCTCCGTTTCCTTTGCAGCATTTGCGCTGTCTTGCATGGCCTTTGCTTCCTTGTAGAACCGTGTTGAGGCGGCAAGGTCGCCCTGCTTTTCAGCCCTTTCGGCGAGGAATTGCATTATCTCGGCTTTTTCTTCATGGTTGGCTTTTGGCCACGACTTTTTCAATAAAGAGTCTGTTTGGTCGTCATTTCCAAGGGCATAATTGTTCTTTGCAAGGTTGATTTGAGTGGTGGATATAGGTAGTAAGGCTACGGCTTGCCTAAAGAGAGGGGCGGCCTCTTTGTACATTCTGAAGTCGTAATATATTACGCCGATGTTTGTCAACACTACAGCGCGGTCTTTTTCAGACGGTATTTTATGTACGTATTGTTTGGCTTTTTCCATATATTGCAGTACGGAGTCCTTGTTGCCGATGTAATAGTGGCACATGGCTATGTTGTTCAGGGCCATGCAAATAAGGTTCGTGCTGCCTATCGCTTCAGCGTCGGCGAGGGCTTTCCTTGCATATTCGAGCCCGGTCTTGTTTGCCTTTTCGTTAACGTTGAGGTAAGCCATGTTGATGTTAATCATGAAGCGCAACATCGGGTCGCCAGCTTTTTTCTCCGTGCTTTCGGCTTTCTTGATGAATAACATTCCATTTATATTGTCTCCTTTGTCATATAAGATGACACCTTTATAATAATAGGCCTTTGCGAGTTTGCCCATGTCGCCGTGTTTTTCATAGTGGCTTATGCTGAAGTCAATCATTGAACTGTTGTGGATAGTACAATCATTTGTTACAAGAATTTCCGATTTTAGCAGGTAGTAGTATGCTTTTTCTTCGTTGTTCCTTAAATTGTTTTTGTCGAAACTCATGATTTCATGGTATGCAGAATCAAACAGCCCGTTGCTGTTCAGGGAGTCGATGTTGCCAAGTTTTATCATCGTTGCGTTTTTGTGTCCGCAGCTTATTAATAATATTAGCGTACAGAATGTTGTTACAGCCGAAATCTTCATGATGAATTTTGTTTTTATGTAGCTGCAAAATTACAATTTAAAAAACATAATTCGTGGTCAATCCGCGTGCGTTTTTTAGTTTGATATGCTGTTAAGGTGTTACAATTTTAGGCATATTTTGAATGTGAGAGCTGTGTAATCTATTGATAATCAGGCGAATGCCTAAAAACGGGATGTAACAAACGATTTGTAAAAGTTGTGTAAAATGTTGCGTTCTCAGGTTGCGTGAACTATCTTTGTAGTGCTCCTTTGTGCTGCTGGAACGTAAAAAAAGCGGGATACGAGATAAAAGACATATATTTCTAACTAAAATTTACGCATTATGTTTAAGAAATTATTTTTGATTGTGCCCCTAATGTTGGCATCATGTTTTGCCATGGGGCAGACGGCATGGACGGAAACCAGTGCCTCGAAAAGCACGATGACGTTTGCCGACAGGCTGTTCGGAGTGTTAAATGTGGGTGTAAGCACGAAATGCAACGACGTTACTCCGGCTACTTTCAATGTCAAACTGGGTTACCGCTTCATTCCGAGGGTCTACGCTTTCTTACACGCCGGAGGCTTGTTCGGCTTTTACGGCGAGGACAACGGGCAGCATTACACCAAGAGCCAGAACATTGGTGGCGGCTTGGGGTATACGTTCTGGAAAAGCAAAGACAGCACGAACCAGCTTGAATTGCGCGGCACTGTGGCGTCGAGCTACGGCAACGTAGATTGGAAACACGTGCTGTATGACGTCGGCGTGGCTTACCGCTTGGGGCGTGGCATAAAGATGGATATAGGCATTGGCTACCAGCATATCAGTTCGCGCACAGCGGGCATAGGTACGTATAACGGCTTTTACGCCACAATCGGCTTCGGTTTTTAATATAAACTGACACCCACCACAGACTCCAGACACCTGACACCCACCCCAACCCTCCCGAAGGGAGGGGGCTTAATATGCCTTGAAGGGTAAAAGGTGCTAAATAAACGTCAATCCGGTATAAAAACTGATGCGGGACATTCCAATTTTAGTCACGTAAATGTCATTAAACACGGCATTTATCCTCCACCACGTGCCATCCAACCTGTAGGGACGCTCGGTCTGAGCGTCCGGGTAATGTCGTAAACATATAGTCATTAGTTGTTTGCATTGCATACGTTGGCTGTTTTCATGGTTACCCGGACGCTCAGACCGAGCGTCCCTACAGGTTGGATGGAAACGTTCTTATACCGAATTGACGTTAAATAAAGGATGTTATCAAACTGCCAATTACCATTAAAGGTAATCAAGCTCCCTCCCTTCGGGAGGGCTGGGGTGGGTGTATAGTGTCAGGCGTCTTGGCTTTTATGTATTCAGCTCTTTCAGTACGTCGAGTGACTTCATTTCGGGGAAGTCGGGGATGTGCAGCTGGTAATAACGCAGGATTACGTCGGCCATGCGGTTGCGCTCGTCGCGCGTCATCTTGTATAGGTGCATGGTGGGGTAGTTCATTCGGAGCAGCAAGGTGATGCGCTCGGAGTCGGTAGGCGACAGGCAGTCGGTGTGCAGCGGGGCGTCGCTGCGGAAGCAGCTGGCGCGCAGGTCGAAGCGGCAGCCGGGCGTGTAGTCGTCAAGGTTGGGGTAGAAGCCGAGGAACTTGGCCATGCGCATCATGAACACGAGGTGGAAGTTGGCGAAGTGGCGGTCGCAGCCGTCGAGCCACATGATGCTGTTTTCTATGTAGGCGAAGGCCGCAGGGTCGAGCGGTTCGCGCCGCGTGGCGTTGCGCAGGAACTCGGCCGTGAACAGCGCGATGGAGAGCTTCATGGGGTCAAAGGGTATTGACGTGAACGGCACGGCCACGCTTGCCTCCTTCAGGCGTTGCAGGTTGGCGCGCTGGCGCACGTCGGCCACCACCTCTATAATATATAGCGGCTGGAAGTATTGCTTCTTCAGCTTGCCCCGCGGCGACTTGGGCACGGAGGCTATGCACGCCATGCGCGTGCCGTCGGCGGCGAGCAGGTCGACGATGAGTTTCGAGTCGCCGTACCGGAAGGAGTGCAGCACTATGGCCTTGGTTGTTGTCAGCATTGTTGTCGTCGGTTTTGTTGCGGATTGCCCTGTGCCCGCGTGTTGGCGCAGGGACGGCGGGCGGCTTTTTTATGTATGGGCGATAAAGTCGCACGGGCTATTGAAAACTTGTTCCATTAAGGCCGAATGCAGCTTATTTTCCGCAAAAATACTCAAAAAACGGCTATTGATGAGAAAAATCTTGAAAAAAGTTTGGCTGTTTGGAATAAAACCCCTACCTTTGCACCGCAAAAATGCAACCACGGTCCCTTCGTCTATCGGCTAGGACGAGAGATTTTCATTCTCTAAAGAGGAGTTCGACTCTCCTAGGGACTACAATAAAAAACAATTTTAGCAATAAGGAAGTAAATCAAGATGGCTAATCACAAATCATCAGTTAAGAGAATCCGTCAGGACAAGAAAAGGACATTGCACAATAAATATTATGCAAAGACAATGCGTAACGCAGTTCGCAAGTTGCGCGCCATTACTGACAAGGAGGAGGCCCTGAAGCTCTATCCTGCCGTGCAGAAGATGCTTGACAAGCTGGCCAAGACCAACATCATCCACAAGAACAAGGCTGCCAACCTGAAGTCGAGCTTGGCTTGCCATGTGAATAAGCTGTAAGAAAATTATAAATAAGAGACAATATTCCTTTTACTGCAATCCTGCATCGTCGGGATTGCGGTTTTTTTTTCGTGCCTGTGCGTGGGCACAACCTCGGTCGGGATGGTGCTGCCGGCCAGTAAGAGCTTGGCGTGCTGGCTTGTGCCCGAGGGTCGGGCTGCCTGTGCTTCGTTGCGTTTTTTACCTGTCGTAAAAACCGTGAAAAACATCTTTGCGTGGCCGTTTATTGCAATGTTGCGGCATAATAAGTTTTAAGAATTAAAATTTCGCAATATTGTTTTTTATTAGTATCTTTGCACGTTAATATACTCAAACTCGAAAATGGCAGAAAATCAGATTAACGAAAGCAATTATTCAGCCAGTAACATCCAGGTGCTCGAAGGCTTGGAGGCGGTGCGCAAACGCCCGGCAATGTACATTGGGGACATCAGCGAGAAAGGTCTTCACCACTTGGTGAACGAGACCGTTGACAACTCCATCGACGAGGCAATGGCCGGATATTGCACCCACATAGAAGTGACAATCAATGAAGACAACTCTATAACCGTGCAAGACAACGGCCGAGGCATTCCCGTTGACGAGCACAAGAAGCTGCACAAGTCGGCGTTGGAGGTCGTGATGACCGTTCTCCATGCAGGCGGTAAGTTTGACAAGGGCTCCTACAAGGTGTCTGGAGGCCTCCATGGCGTCGGCGTTTCGTGCGTCAATGCCCTGTCGTCGCGTATGCTCTCGCAGGTGTTCCGTGACGGGAAAATCTACCAACAGGAATACGAGAAGGGCAAACCGCTGTATCCTGTCAAGGTCGTAGGCGAGACGGAGCTGCGCGGAACGCGCCAGCAGTTCTGGCCAGACCCAACCATATTTACGACCACTGTCTACAAGTATGACATCATAGCCAAGCGTATGAGGGAGTTGGCTTACCTCAACGCCGGTATAAAAATAACCTTGACAGACCTCCGTCCCGACGAGGAAGGCAAGACGAAGCAGGAGGTTTTCCATGCCGTTGACGGCCTAAAGGAGTTCGTCCGCTACATTGACCGACACCGCACCCACCTCTTTGACGACGTAATCTACCTCAAGACAGAGAAGCAGGGCATACCTATCGAGGTGGCCGTGATGTACAACACGGACTACAGCGAGAACGTCCATTCTTACGTTAACAACATAAACACCATTGAGGGCGGTACTCACCTCGTTGGCTTCCGTATGGCCTTGACCCGTACTCTCAAGAAGTATGCCGACAACGAGCCGTCTATCTCGAAGCAGATAGAGAAAGCCAAAATCGAGATTGCAGGCGAAGACTTCCGCGAAGGCTTGACGGCCGTCATATCAATAAAGGTTGCCGAGCCGCAGTTTGAGGGCCAGACAAAGACCAAACTGGGAAACAGCGAGGTGGCGGGAGCCGTTCAGCAGGCTGTGTCAGAAGCCTTGACATATTATCTGGAGGAGCATCCCAAGGAGGCTAAGCTCATCTGTGACAAGGTAATCCTTGCCGCAACGGCGCGCATCGCGGCGCGGAAGGCTCGTGAAAGCGTGCAGCGCAAGAACCCGATGAGCGGCGGCGGACTGCCCGGAAAGCTGGCCGACTGCTCGAACAAAGACCCCAAGGAGTGCGAGATTTTCCTTGTCGAGGGAGACTCGGCGGGCGGCTCCGCCAAGCAGGGACGCAACCGTTTCACGCAAGCCATACTGCCGTTGAGGGGTAAAATCCTGAACGTCGAAAAAGTGATGTGGCACAAAGTGTTCGAGAGCGAGTCTGTAATGAACATCATACAGAGCATCGGCGTTCGTTTCGGTGTTGACGGAGAGGACGACAAGGAGGCAAACATCGACAAGCTGCGTTACGACAAAATCATCATCATGACCGACGCCGACGTCGATGGTTCGCACATCGACACGCTCATAATGACACTCTTCTACCGCTTCATGCCTAAGGTTATACAGGAAGGACACTTGTATATCGCAACCCCGCCGCTTTACCTTTGCACGTACAAGAACAAGGTCAAGGAGTATTGTTACACCGACCAGCAGCGCCAGGCGTTCCTTGACAAGTACGGTAACGGTGTCGAGGACGGCACAAGCATCCATACACAGCGCTACAAAGGTCTTGGAGAGATGAACCCGGAGCAGCTCTGGGAAACGACCATGGACCCTGCGACGCGCCTCCTGAAGCAAGTAACCATCGAGAATGCGGCCGAGGCCGACGAGGTATTCTCAATGCTCATGGGCGACGATGTAGAGCCTCGCCGCGTGTTCATTGAGCAGAATGCCACCTACGCAAACATCGACGCATGATGTAAAAGGTGAGAAGGTGAGAAAGTGAAAAGGTGGGAAAGATTGCTGAAGTCCAGCATATCTTTCCCACCTTCTTTTTGTTGGTGTCCCACCTTCTCACTTTTTCACCTTATCACCTTGTCTTCGTTGCCTTTATGAAATACGTGATAAGCAGAACGTAGGCCACGAGCGCGCAGACCTGCGAGAGCGGATTGGCGAGCCATTCGGCGTTGACGAGGTTGACTCCGCCGAAGCGCAGCAGGGCGCTGAGCACTCCCATGAGCGCTCCGCCGGCAATGAAGCCGCTGGCGATGAGCGTTCCCTTCTCGCCGCGAGCCTTGTTTACTTCGGGGTCTTTGGAGCGTGTCGTGACGTACCAGTTGATTGCGCCGCCGACCAGCAGCGGTATGTTAAGCTCGATTGGGATGAACATACCGAGGGCGAAAGCCAGGGCCGGCACCTTGCAGAACGTCAGCACGATGGCTATTACGGCGCCTATGCCGTAGAGTACCCACGGCGCGCCCACGCCGTTCATCAGCGGGTCGATGACCGCAGCCATGGCGTTAGCCTGAGGTGCGGCCAGCTGTCCACTGGCGAAGCCGTATGTCTTGTCGAGCAATATCATGACACCGCCCACCGTTGCGGCCGACACTAACGTGCCGAGGAACTTCCACGTCTCTTGCTTCTTGGGCGTAGTGCCGAGCCAGTAGCCTATTTTAAGGTCGGTCACGAACGCACCGGCCATTGACAGTGCCGTGCAGACGACGCCGCCCATGATGAGCGCGGCCACCATGCCACCCGTGCCCTTGAGGCCCACGGCCACCATCACTACGGAGGCGAGGATGAGCGTCATGAGCGTCATGCCCGACACGGGGTTGCTGCCGACGATGGCGATGGCGTTGGCTGCGACGGTCGTGAACAGGAAGGCTATTACCGCCACGAGCAGTATGCCGACGATGGCGAAGGTGACGTTGCCGTCCATCACGCCTGTCAGGAAGAACACGAAGGTCAGCAGGATGGTGACGATGGCTCCCACGGCGATGATTTTAAACGGTATGTCCCTCTGCGTGCGTGGCACTTGCTTGCCTCCGTCCTTGCCTCCGCGCATCTCGCGCGCCGCCAGGCCCACGGCGTTCTTTATTATTCCCCACGAGTTTATTATTCCGATGATGCCGGCCATGGCTATGCCGCCGATGCCGATGTACTTGCCGTAAGACGTGAAAATCTGTTCAGGCGACATATCTCCGACGGCCGTCGTTATGGACGGGTCCCACTGGTTGAGCACGTCGCCGTTGAACAGTACGGCCATCAGCGGCACGATGAGCCACCACACCGACAGCGAGCCGAGGCAGATGATGAGGGCGTACTTCAGCCCGACGATGAAGCCGAGGCCAAGCACCGCCGCGCCCGTGTTGACCTTGAAGACGAGCTTTGCCTTGTCGGCCAGCGTCTCGCCGATGCCGATTACGCGCGTGGTGAAGTTCTCGTTCCACCACCCGAATGTGGCCACGATGAAGTCATACAGTCCGCCCACCAGTCCGGCCAACAGCAAGGGCTTGGCCTGCTTGCCGCCCTTGGCGCCGCTCACGAGCACCTGCGTCGTGGCCGTGGCTTCGGGGAAGGGATACTTCCCGTGCATATCGCTGACGAAATACTTGCGGAACGGGATGAGGAACAGTATGCCGAGAACGCCGCCGAGCAGCGAGCTCAGGAACACCTCGATGAACGACGCGCCCATGCCGGGGTATTTCTCCTCGAGTATGTATATGGCTGGCAGGGTGAAGATAGAGCCGGCCACCACCGCGCCCGAGCACGCGCCGATGCTCTGTATGATGACGTTTTCGCCGAGGGGGTTGCGCCGCTTGGCGGCCGTTGACACACCCACGGCTATTATGGCTATGGGGATGGCGGCCTCGAACACCTGCCCCACGCGCAGTCCCAAGTATGCGGCGGCTGCCGAGAACAGCACGGCCATTAGCACGCCCCACGTCACCGACCACCCGTTGACTTCCGGGTAGGCCTTTTGCGGGTCCATCACGGGGCGGTACTCCTCGCCCTCCTTCAGTTCGCGGAATGCGTTGTCAGGCAGCCGCACCCCGTCTTTTTCCAAGTCTTCCATGTCTTTTTGTTTAAATAGTGGATGCCTTGCCGCCCTGTTACGGGCAACAAGGCATCGTTGCGTTAGGTTATTTCATGATTACTTTCGTCGTCTTCACGGTGCCGTCGCTCATCCTCTGGCGCACGATGTTGATGCCGCCCTGCGGCTGTGCGAGCCTTATGCCGGCCGGTGAGTAATATTCCGTGGCAACAACCTCGGCGTCGCTTGCCGTTACGCCTGTGATGCCCGTTGTCACGCCTTCGCCGTAAACCACGTTGAGCGTTGCCCCGGCGTATGCCCTCACCTCGTCGTAAACCACGTTTACGGGCATACCCTCAAGCGTGTAGTAGTCTGTGGGGATGAAGTATTCGTTGTCGCCGGAACGTTGCTGGGTGTCGTCCGCGCTTACTATGCTTCCGGTCACGGTTATGTTGTAATCGGTATAGTTCCCGCTCGTTGCGTAGTTTCTCCAAACGGCGCTTTCGATGTCATACACGCAACGTTCCGCGTATATGTTCGACAGGTATCCTGCCCCTATGCAATAATTCGTTACGCTGCTCGAGTAGAGGCAGTTGAGCAGGTGCACCTTGCCGAAGCGCACGCGGGGCATACGCTCGCGGCAGCCCTCGTCCCACCAGCAGGCGTAGAACGTGGTGTTAAGGTGGCCGATGTTCTCGTCCTGGTTGTCGGCTCCGCCCCATAGGTTGCTGAAGCGGTGGTCGTCAGAGCCGCCCGAGCCTCCGGGCCACGGCTCTATGAGGTAGCGGAAGCGGCACCACGTCACGCTTATGTTGTCGGCGCCGTTCGAGCAGTCGAAGTTTCCGTCAACGCCGTCCTGGAAGTCGCAGTGGTCAACCCAGATGTTGTGGCTTTTGTTGCTGATGAACAGGTTGTCGTTGCCGTCCATGTCGTATGCGCCCGACCCCTTGAAAGTCACGTTTCTTATAATGACGTTGTTGCACGTTGTGAAGCGCAGTATGCCGCTGTCGTCAGGGTCTTCCGAGTGCGTGGCGTTTACGAGGGCCGAGCCCGGCAGCCCGTAGATGGTCATGTTGCTTGCGCGGTTGATTGACAGTTGGCCGCTGAACTCTATTTCGCCCTGTATGTATATTGTGCGCGGCGTGGCCTGGCGGTTCATGGCCTGCCGCAGCTCCGTGTAGTTGGTCACGAGGATGGGGTTCACGTCTCCGCTTCCGGTCACTTCGGAAGCCTCATGCGAGTCGTAGTTGCCGGTTGAACTGTACGCGATGTTCGCCCAGCCTACAGGTTGGTTATAGTCGTATGCAGACATTTGCGCCTTGGTCTGCAATGTGCCTGCCACGAGCATGGCGGCGCATAAGATAAAAGTAGATGTTTTCATAATTTGTGTCCTGAATGTAAACAATGTGGCAAATTTAAGAAAAATATCGTTTACCGAGAAATTAATGTTGATAAATTTACGGGTTGTCGGCATTTAATGGATGACGGCAATCATGCCGTGAGCGCCGATAAAATTAAATGAATGTCCGCAGAAAGCCTAACATCCACTTGTAGGGACGCACGGCTCGTGCGTCCGGGGAAATGTTGTTTGCACGCACGTGTCGTATTGTGCCATGGTTAGGCGGACGCACGAGCCGTGCGTCCCTACACGTGGGTGATTGTATTTCTGTTCGGTTAATGGTTGTAAGGTTGCCTACGGATATTCATGTAAATGCGTCCGTTTATTCATTGCCTTGCATTTACCGTCGTGCGAAAGGGCATCACTTGCGTTGCGGCATACGGCAAAACGCCCCGTAAAAGGACACCTCTTGCAGGGTAAAAGGCGGCCTTTTGCGGGGCGTTTCGTAATATGCTGGCCTACAGTTGGTTACGGCTGGAGGCAAGTCGCGTCGTCATTCGTCTTTCAGGAGGATTTCGGATAGCTCGCGCATACCCTCCGACGCGCCTTTCTGGATGTGGCGCACGCCGTGCCGCCCGGCAGCCATCACGGGCTTCGGGTCGATGAGGTATATGGGCACGGAGGGCTTGGCGTACTGCACGAGGCCCGCCGCCGGGTAGACGTTGAGCGACGTGCCTATGATGACGAACACGTCGGCCTGTTGTGCGTAGTCGGCGGCCACGCTGATGTTGGGCACCGCCTCGCCGAAGAACACTATGTAGGGCCTTAGCAGCGAGCCGTCGCCCGCCTTCTCGCCGGGCTTTATGTCAAGGTCGCCGGCGGTCATCGTGCGCCAGTAGCGCGGGTTTTCCGTGTCGCGGCTCGAGCACGCCTTCATCAGTTCGCCGTGCAGGTGGATTACGTGCGAGCTGCCCGCCTCCTCGTGCAGGTTGTCAACGTTCTGCGTCACCACGGTTACGTCATACTTCCTCTCGAGCGCGGCCACGAGGCGGTGGCCCTCGTTAGGCTTGGCCTCCAGCAGCTTCTTGCGCAGCATATTGTAGAAGTTGTTTACGTAGACGGGGTCTTCGAGCCACGCCTCGTGCGTGGCCACACGCGCCACGGGATAGTTCTCCCACAGTCCGTCGGCGTCGCGGAAGGTGCTCAGTCCGCTCTCTACGGACATTCCGGCACCGGTAAGTACAAAGAGTTTTTTCATAAT
>CALUEX010000039.1 GCA_944319815.1 uncultured Prevotella sp.
ATGACCGTTGACAGCACCGGGCGCTTTATGAAGTTGTCTAATCTCATTTTATTCTATTTTGTCGGTTATGAGGTTATAGGGTCATGGGGTTATAAGGCTCATCCGGGAATGGCAACATGGCACACCGTAAGACCTTAAGACCGTAAGACCTTAAAACCCAACGTTTATTTTGTCAAGTTTTCCTTGAGCTTGTTCAGGTCGTTCTGGCTTGCGCCCATCTGGCTCGTCTTCTTCAGCTTTTCCTGATACTGCGCTTCGGTTATCGGCGTTATCTGCATTCCGTCCTTCAGGGTTGTAACGCCCTTCACCACTACACGGTCGCCGGCCTTGATACCGCTTTCTATTATGTAGCTCTTTCCGTCGTTGTCCGGGTTTATGTTCACGTTGGTGTATTTCACCTTATTGTCCTTGCCTACGACGTAAACGAAGTACCTGTCTTGTACCTGCACCACGGCATCTTGCGGCAAAACTACCACGCCCGTACTAACATGGGGCACAATAATGTAGCCCGAACCACCGCTCTTGAGCAAGTGCTCAGGGTTGGGGAAGTCTGCACGCATCGACACCGAGCCTGTTGACTGGTCGATTACGCCGCTGACGGCTGCCACTTTTCCGTCGTGGTTGTACGTCGTACCGTCAGCCAGCTGGAGCTTTACGGCAGGGTATTCGCTTATTGCGGCGTGAAGCCCGCCCTTCTCCTTGGTCATGTCGAGAACGTCCTTCTCCGTCATCGAGAAGTACACCTGCATGGTGTTAATGTCCGACACCGTGGTCAGGGGCTCCGCGCTCGACGCGCTTACAAGCGCTCCCACACGGTAAGGCAGGTCGCCAACGACACCGTTGGCCGGACTGGTCACGTAGCAATAGTCAAGGTTTTGCTTGGCCGATGCATAGCTGGCCTTGGCCTGTGCCAGTGCAGCCTGCGCGTTCTCGTAAGAGTTCTTTGACGACTGCAGCTCGTAAGTACCTATTACGTTGTTGGCAAAGAGCTTCTGGTTGTTCTCGTAAGTCAACTTCGACGTGTTGAGCTGTGCCTCAGCCGAGTTCACTGCAGCCTTGGCCTGGCGCACGGCAGCCTCGTAAGTTACCTTGTTGATTTCGAAAAGCACCTGCCCCTTCCTTACCGACTGGCCTTCCTTGACGTACATCTTCGTTATGAATCCTGAAACCATCGGACGTATCTCCACGTCCTGCACACCCCTAATCGTGGCAGGATAAGTGGTTTGCAGCTCTGCGCTCTGCGTTTCAATCGTCCTCACGGCGTACTCGTTGTCGCCCATCTTGCCTTGCTGTCCGCCACACGACACCAGCATCACTGCGGCAGCGGCAAGCAATAAAAATCTGTTCTTTTTCATACCTATTTTTTAAATATATATTTAATTTTCAGAATTTACATAGACGAAAAAACACCGCCACAAACGAAAACTATTTTGTTTGCCTCGGTTTTCGGTGTGCAAATGTACATATTTATATTGTAATTTGCATCAACGCTAAACTATAATTATCGTGTTTTAACGAAATTTGGTTTGAGCAACAACCAGCTATCGCAAATATGAATGCTTGGATGACAAATTTCAATGACTTTTGGTTACAGTTTTCACTTGCTTTCGGCAAGTTTGCAAAAGGCATCCTTTCATAGCGTAAAAGGTGCTCTTTCACGAGACGAAAAGCCGTGTCTTGCAGGCTGGAATGGCAGCACTAAAAACTGTAACCACCGCCGCCGTATCGCTTAAAACAATTAATGAATGTCCGCAAAGCTCCCATTCATTAGCAGTTAAAGGAGTTAAAGCAGTTTCTTTATAGGAGTTAAGGAGTTATGTAGTAAAGGAGTTAAGACATTAGCCTTTTCATCACGTCCCCCTCCCCTCGGGGAGGTCGGGAGTGGGCTGCTTTTCGCTCACTAAGGAGTTAAAGACGAATGCTTTGTAGGTTTGTGCCTCATTAACGGCAGTTAGGCTGTTTGCGGATATTCAAAAATAATTCAGCCAACGGGTATACCAAGTGCTTTCCATAAAAGCGGAATGGCCTCCCGGTTCATGCAAGCCTTCCCTGCATACGGTATTCATTCGGTGTACACCCTGCCACTTTCTTGAACAACCGACTTAGATGGTGCGGATACTGGAAACCAACCTCATAGGCTATCTCGCTGACAGTCTTGTTAGTTTCCAGCAGACGGTCTTTCACTTTGCCGATGACGGCGAGATGGATGTATTCAATGGCAGACTTGCCGGTCTGTTTCTTCACGAGGTCGCCGAAGTAATTGGCCGAAAAATGAAGCTGGTCGGCACACCATGCTACTGAAGGCAAGCCGAGCTCTTCAGGCTTCCCTGAATCGAAGTATCCGTTCAGCAGGGCTTCAAAACGGGTGAGGACATCAGAGTTTATGGCTTCCCGGGTAGCGAATTGCCGGTCATAGAAACGGAGGCAATGGTTCAGCAACACCTCAATGTTCGACACAATGATGCTTCGGCTATGCCTGTCAATGGCGTGCCTAAGCTCTTCCTGTATTTCCCCGAAACAGTTAAAGATGGTCTGCCGTTCACGCTCCGACATATGCAGGGCCTCGGTTACTTCGTAGGAAAAGAATGTATAGTCCTTCATTTTGCGGGCAAGCGACGTTCCGCGGATGAGGTCCGGGTGGAACAACAGGGCATAGCCTTGCGGGTGTAGCGTCTCGCCTCCGTCGTTGATACCGCCTACCTGGCCTGGCGCGATGAACACAAGGGTGCCTTCCTGGTAATCGTATTTGCTGCGCCCGTAAGTAATAGGCCCGTGTATCTTCTCCTTCAGGAAAATGGCATAGAAGCCGAAGCATTTACAGCGGTGTTTCAACACCTCCACTTTCGAGAAGTCCACAAAGCTGACCAGCGGGTTCAACGTCTCGAGACCAAGGAACTCGTTGTAGTCATGTATCGTCTTCAAGTCCAATATTTCGGCCATACTTGTACATTAATTAATGTTCGACTTTTCAAATGTACGGATTTATCTTGAAAAGAGACGCCATGCTGTATGCCTTTCGGTAAAATCGGTATAAAATTCAGTGATATTGGTTTAAGGTTTACTTCCTGCAATCACTTTCGTCGAAATTGGTGCTTCAATCCGTAATCTGTGTATGGACGGGCGTGGCGTTTTGCCGTAATTTTGCCGGAGGTAAAAGGATGGAGCGTCATGGCTACCGGCTGTTTCGCCGCCGAGACGACCCGCGTTCCCAAAAAATATGTCCACCAACCCGTAGGCGACTTCGTCGGGGCATGGAAAGACATGGAGAAGGCCGTGAAGCAAGGCAAGGTGCGCGCGCTCGGCATTAGCAATTTCGACGCGAACGACGAAGTGTGGAATGAGATAATCGAGAAGTCAACCATCAAGCCTGCCGTACTCCAAATCGAATGCCACCCCTACGCCCAACGCTTGGAGATGCGCAAGAAAGCGGCCCTATACGGCATACAAGTAGAGTGCTGGTTCCCATTAGGCGGCGCAATGTCGAACGGTGCCCTGTTCAAGGACCCCGTGATAAAGAAGATTGCCGAGGCCCACGGCAAGACCCCGGCGCAGGTAATACTGCGCTGGCACATACAGGAAGGGTTCTCGGTCATCCCCGGAGCCTCTAACCCCGACTACATCAAAGAGAACATCCAAATCTTCGACTTCTCCCTGACCGACGAGGAAATGCAGCAGATGCGCTCGCTCAACAAGGAGAAGCGCTTTTTCAATGCCACGCTTGAGGACGTGGAGAAGATGGTTTGGGGAGCACGATTGTGACCGATGCTCCCAGACTGCCGAAGGCGAAGAAAAACCAAGGCAACCGTACCCAGCCTCCTTGTTACTGAGACCGATACTGCAAGCACCTGCCGTAGCTGCATAATCCACGCCACGCCAAGGCAGGTGCCCTTGCCTATCCGCACGCTTACGGCAGCACAGCTGTCAGCCTAAACGTGCACCAGAATGCCTAACAGCCGCTGCCGTCGATGCTGCAAGACGCCCCCTCGGCTTCCTTCGGGCGCGGTTGCAGCCCGGCTTCCCCGGGCCTCAGCGTCACCGTGCCGTCATCCAGCACGAAGCAAGGTATGCCTACAGCACCCTTGCGCTTTACCGCGTCGAAGGCCGGATGGCTGTCGCGCAGGCGCAGAAACGCCTTCAAGTTCCTCACGTTGGCACACACGTCTATCACCTCATACCTGCCGTTGCCTTCCACTTGTGCCTCAACATAGGCGCAGTCAGGGCAACTCCCCGTTCCGTAAATCTTAATCATTGCCTTGGTTTTATCGTTAATAATATTCAGGAATAGTGCAACCGGAGGCAACGCAAGTTTGCTTGCCGAGCGCCGAATGCAGTTTACCTGCGGCAAATATAACGATTTTTTGGCGAAACAAGAAACAAGGACATGAATAACACCCCTTTACTCACATATACGGCAGGCGGCCCGGCCATGCAAGGACGGAAGGCTGTCAGCAAGGCCATGCGCGGCAGGAGGCTCCGCCCGCAACACGCTGGCAGCCAGCAAGTAATGCGCTTACGGCAAGCCGTCCGCACCCCTCTGCGACGCAAATGCCGGCAAGGGGCTATGCGAAAGGGCACATATTGCCGCACGAAAGGACACATATTACACGCTAAAAGGGCACGTCTTGCAATGCAAAACGTGCCCTTTTACAAAACCGCAGCCAGCGTAATGCCCTTACAACCGACGCTGCCGTCCCGGCATGGCTCCATGTACCACACAGGCAGAGGTCACCTCCTGCCGCGGAAAAAGTCTTGCATCAGCCGTCGGCAGTCGTCCTCAAGCACGCCCGCCGTTACCGTTGCCTTGGGGTGCAGGGCGCCCGGGGCATAGCGCGTGAAGCCGCGCTTCTCGTCAGGCGCACCGTAGACTACGCGCCTGACCTGCGCCCAGCCTATTGCCCCGGCGCACATCACGCACGGCTCAACGGTGACGTAGAGCGTGCAACCGTCAAGATACTTGCCGCCAAGGTATGCCGCCGCCGACGTCAGCGCCTGCATCTCGGCGTGCGCCGTGACGTCGCAAAGGGTCTCGGTAAGGTTGTGCCCGCGCGCAATCACCCTGCCGCCGCATACCACCACCGCGCCGATGGGCACCTCGTCCACCGCCAGGGCCGCCTCGGCTTCGGCCAAGGCCTTGCGCATGAACTGCTCGTCCTCGCGCCTCTGCCTGTCTTCGTTATTATCTTCCATAATCCTGTTTTTCGCACAAAAGTACACAGTTTCAGCCTAAATGGATGCAGCATATTGCAGAAAAGTTGTAATTTTGCATTTAATGGAGCAACATAACTTGCCTGAACTATTTTAACTCCTAAAAATAAAAGACATGGCTGAACACAACGACCGGGGACGGTGGGGCGAGCAAAAGGCCGCCGAATACCTGGAGCGCAAGGGCTTCCGCATACTCTGGAGGGACTGGCGCGACGGGCACCGCGACCTCGACATCGTGGCAATAGATGCCGACCAGCTTGTCGTGGTGGAAGTGAAGACCAGGAAAAACAACGACTACATAGAGCCTGAACTGGCCGTTGACGCGCGCAAGATGCGCAGCCTCGGCGTGGCGGCGGCCAAGTTCGTAAGGACGCACGACATCGACTTTCCACTGCGTTTCGACATAGTTGCCGTGACGGGCACTACCGACGACAACTGCACAATCAACCACATCGAGGACGCTTTCAACCCTATGTAAAGGATTTCGCATGGAACTAATCAAGACAATACGCCTCGACGAAACGACGTCAACCAACCTTTACCTGCGCAACTACGCTGGCGACGAGGGGCGGCTGATGACCGTCGTGACCGCCGAACACCAGACGGCGGGGCGCGGGCAGGGGCGCAACACATGGGAAAGCGAGGCCGGCAAGAACCTGCTGTTCAGCATAAAGACGCGCCCCGAGAGGCTTGCCGCGCGGCGGCAGTTTGCCATGCTCGAGGCCGGGGCGCTGGCCGTGCGCGACGCCTTGGCGGCTTACGCCGACGGCATCACCGTGAAATGGCCCAACGACGTTTACTGGCACGACCTGAAAATCAGCGGAACGCTCTCCGAGTGCACCGTCAGCGGCGGGCTCGTAGGCACTTGCGTGCTGGGCACGGGCATCAACATCAACCAACAGACCTTCACCGGCGGCGCGCCCAACCCTGTGTCGCTGTGCCACGTTACGGGGCACGACGTGTGCCGCGACGAGGTGCTCGATGCGGTAATCACGCGCTTCGCCCACTACTTAGGCATGGTGAACGCCGGCGCATACGACGACATCGACGCGCTGTATGCCGCCGCGCTGTACCGCCGCACGGGGCTTCACGCCTATCGCGATGCGTCGGGCGAGTTCATGGCCGAAGTCGAGCGGGTGGAGCCTGACGGCCGCCTCGTGCTGCGAAAGGCCGACGGTGAAGTAAAGGAGTACCTGTTCAAGGAGGTGGAACACGTAATAACCAACCCCAACCTTACAAAAACCCGCCCCAACCTTCCCAAAGGGAGGGAGCTTGATTAGCAACAGGTAATCATATAATAACATAATACTCACCCCAGCCCTACCAAAGGGAGGGAGCTTGATTAGACACAACTTATATATATAATAATAACACAATATATAATAACTTAATCCCATTCCAATAGAGGTATCTAAGCCCCCTCCTTTCGGAAGGGTTGGGATGGGTATCAAATTAACTTCTTATGGCAAAGTACAAACGTATCTTACTGAAGCTCAGCGGCGAGAGCCTGATGGGCAAGCAGCACTTCGGCATCGACCCCGAACGCCTCGGCGACTATGCAAGGCAGATTAAGGAAGTGCACGACATGGGTGTGGAAATCGGCATAGTCATCGGCGGCGGCAACATATTCCGCGGCCTCAGCGGTGCCGGCAAGGGCTTCGACCGCGTCAAGGGCGACCAGATGGGGATGTGCGCCACGGTCATCAACTCGCTCGCGCTTAGTTCCGCGCTCGGTGCCCTGGGCGTAAAGAACAAGGTGCTGACGGCCATCCGCATGGAGCCCATCGGCGAGTTTTACAGCAAGTGGAAGGCCATCGAGGCCATGGAGGCCGGCTACGTGTGCATATTCAGCGCCGGCACCGGCTCGCCTTACTTCACGACGGACACCGGCTCGTCGCTGCGCGGCATCGAAATCGAGGCCGACGTCATGCTGAAGGGTACGCGCGTTGACGGCATCTACACCGCCGACCCGGAGAAAGACCCCACGGCCGTGAAGTTCAGCGACATCACCTACGACGAAATCTACACGCGCGGACTGAAGGTGATGGACCTCACAGCCACCACGATGTGCAAGGAGAACAACCTGCCCATATACGTATTCAACATGGACGTGGTGGGCAACCTCAAGCGCGTGATGGACGGAGAGGACATCGGTACGTTAGTGCATAATTGATGGACGAGGAACAAGCTGACGAGGAACAAGGAACAAGCAAACAAGCCCGCGCGGCTGTTTGAAATCCAAAAGGCGGCAAATCGCAATGCGGTTTGCCGCCTTTCGCGCCATAAAAGGTCATCTTTTGCACGGTAAAAGATGACCTTTTGGCAACACATTGAACGTCAACGAGTTATGCAAAGGTGTATCTATAACCCTGATTTTTGTTCCAACGACTTCAATTTTTGACACCAAGCCGTTGCGGATGGTTACATTTCAACATTACGCCTCGTCCTTATGGCAGATTATTTACTAACCCTTAATAGTCCGATTTTTATGAAGAAAAAATTTATCTTAGTATCAATGTTGTGCGCAACGGCAATGTTCAGCTATGCGCAGAAGGTTGACTTCGACATGAGCGGCCGCCAGGAGAAGGAAGTCTTGGAGGACGGTTACCAGTCATGGGTTGTCAGTCAAGGGCTCGCCGACACCAAGAAAGTGGGCATCAACGAAACGGACAGTTTTACTATTGACATCAACGCCGGGCCCGAAGGCACAGTGAACCGCGCCCTGCGTCCGCAATGGAACAAGGCCCTCGTGACCGACGAGCGCAAGGCACGCCTCGTGGGCGACGCCGTTGCGGTGCTCGGTGACGACGGCGACGGCAACACGCCCGAGCTGACAAGCGAGAGCGCGACCATCAACCTCGTGCTGAAAGGGATGCCGGCAGGCCACCACACGATGCTGGCCTACATGAACTGCGTCAGGAACAAGCAGGGCGAGACCGCACCAATCGACGTGCTCGTTGACGGCACCACGGTGCTCACGGGCGTAAAGATGACCAACGACGCCGAAACGCCGTCGGCCTCCGGACAGGCCTACGTAGAGTTCGACGTGACCGAGGGCAGCGACGTCACCATATCGTTCGTGTCGAAACCTGAAGCCGGTGTCGAGTATCTTTCTACCGGAATATACCTCAACGGCCTCGTGTTCGACCAGCCCAACCCGAAGACAACGGCTCTCGACCCGACTCCGTCGAACGCCGACTTGCACTTCAACGCCGACGGCGGCTCTACCGACCTGACATGGACTGCAGCGTCAATCGCCGTGAAACACCAGGTGTACATGGGCACGTCTGCCGACAATATGCCGCTCGTGGCCGAGACTACAGAACCGAAATACACCGTGGACAACCTCACCACGCACGAGACTTACTACTGGCGCGTTGACGAGGTTGATGCCGACGGCAACATATACCAGGGCGAGACATGGACTTTCCGCCCGCGCCGTGACGCATTCCCGGGCGCCGAGGGCTACGGCCGCTACGCCATCGGAGGCCGCGGCGGCGTGGTTTACCACGTCACCTCGCTTGAAGACTACGTTGAAGGCACGGACACTCCCATCCCCGGAACGTTCCGTTACGGCATCAGGGAGGTGGAAGGCCCGCGTACAATCATATTCGATGTTGAGGGAACCATCCAGCTGAAGGCACGCCTCACTTGCTCCGACCCATACGTTACCATTGCCGGACAGACCGCACCGGGCAAGGGCATACTGTTCCGCAGCTCGCCCTTCGGCATGGCAAACGACGGCATCACGCGCTTCGTCCGCCTGCGCTTGGGCTACCACAACGGCGACACGTCGCGCGGAATGGACGGCATGGGCATGGCAGGAAACAACCACGCCATCATGGACCACTGCTCCGTGGGCTGGACAATCGACGAGGCTTTCTCGTCGCGTAACTCCTGGAACCTCACCCTGCAGCGCACTCTCATATCCGAGGCATTAGGCGTTGCCGACCACCCGAACTACGGCGAAGGCGCCAACCACGGCTACGCAGCCACCATCGGAGGACAAATAGGCTCTTACCACCACAACCTGCTCGCCCACAACCAAGGCCGTAACTGGAGTATGGGAGGCGGAATGAGCAACGGAGAGTACGCCGGAGCTAACGACATCTTCAACAACGTATGCTACAACTGGGGCGGACGCGCCACCGACGGAGGTACACACGAAGGCCAGTTCGTAGGCAACTACTACAAGATGGGCCCCGCAACGTCGCAGAAAATACTGCTCAAGGCACAAATAGAGGGCACAGCCAAGGGCACGCAACAGTACTACGTAACGGGCAACATACGCGAGGAACTCGACGGAACGAAAACCCAAGACAAGTACGGAGATACATACAAAGAGCAGTGGTCAGCCTCACAGGAGAAGTACGACCCCGTATTCGTAGACGAGCCTTTCTTCGAATCACAGGCCACGGTGCAGACTGCCGAACTTGCATACAAGTCTGTTCTCTCGGACGTTGGTGCCAACCAGCCTTACTTCGACGAGCATGACGTGCGTATGGTGAACGAGACCTTAACCGGCACGACAAGCACAGTAGGCAGCAAGTCGGGCATAAAGGGCCAGGTAGACCGCGAGACTGACTCAGAGGGCTTCGGCTACTTCCCCACCGAAGGGGCAAAGCGCGCAGCCGACTACGACACCGACCAGGACGGTATGCCCAACTGGTGGGAGGAAGCCAAG
>CALUEX010000040.1 GCA_944319815.1 uncultured Prevotella sp.
GACTGGAACGGGCGCGAGTTTTCCGTCGTTGACACCGGCGGATGGGTCGTAAAGTCTGACGACATATTCGAGGAGGAGATACGTAAGCAGGTCATCGTGGCCACCGAGGAGGCCGACCTCGTGCTGTTCCTCGTTGATGTCGGCACGGGAGTGACCGACCTCGACGAGGACGTTGCAGCCATCCTCCGCCGCACCAAACTGCCCGTGTTGCTCGTTGTCAACAAGGTGGACAACATCGGTATGCAGTACGACGCTGCCGAGTTTTACAAGCTGGGGCTTGGAGACCCCATCTGCGTGAGCAGCATGAGCGGCAGCGGAACGGGCGACTTGCTCGACATCGTGGTGTCGAAGCTCAAGGGCGACAGCGGCGAACTGCTTGAGGACGGCATCCCCCGCTTCGCCGTTGTGGGCCGTCCCAACGTGGGCAAGAGCAGCATCATCAACGCCTTCATAGGCGAAGACCGCAACATCGTGACCGAGATTGCCGGCACGACGCGCGACAGCATCTACACGCGCTACGACAAGTTCGGCTTCGACTTCTACCTTGTTGACACCGCAGGCATACGCCGCAAGAACAAGGTAACCGAGGACTTGGAGTTCTACAGCGTGATGCGCTCCATACGCGCCATAGAGAACAGCGACGTCTGCATTCTCATGCTCGACGCCACTCGCGGCATAGAGACGCAGGACATGAACATCTTTCAGCTCATCCAGAAGAACAACAAGAGCCTCGTTGTGGTGGTGAACAAGTGGGACCTCGTGCCCGACAAAGACCAGAAGGTTATCGACACGTTCGTCAACGCCATACGCAACCGCATGGCACCGTTCACCGATTTCCCCATAATCTTTGCCTCGGCCCTGACCAAGCAGCGCATTTTCAAGGTGCTCGAGACGGCCAAGGAGGTTTACCAGAGCCGCAAGTTGAAAATCGGTACGACAAAACTCAACGAGGTGATGCTGCCCCTTATCGAGGCTTATCCGCCACCATCAATCAAGGGAAAGTACATCAAAATCAAGTATTGCTCGCAGCTGCCTAACACGCAAATACCCTCGTTCGTGTTCTACGCCAACCTGCCGCAGTACGTGAAAGAGCCTTACAAGCGTTTCCTCGAGAACAAAATCCGCGACAACTGGAAGCTCACGGGCTCGCCGATAAATATATTCATAAGGCAGAAATGATTTTTTAGGAGTTAAGGAGTTAGGGAGTAAAGGAGTTAAGACAATACCTTTGTCCTTTGCAATAAAATTGTGTGCAGATTGGCTGACAGGCAATACATCTCCGCCTTACAAGGTAATGTCTTAACTCCTTTACTCCCTAACTCCTTAACTCCTAAAATTTAACTCCTTAACTCCTAAAATTTAACTGCTCTAACTACTTAAACCAAACTTTCCATGCGTAAACTTTTGTTTTTCATATCCGCCTGTCTTGCCATGTCGTTCTTCTCCTGTTCGGGCGAAAAGAAGCCCGACGACGCGGCTGCGCTGGCGGCAAAGGCATATTACGACTCGCTCTTTGCCGGTAACTACGCTTGCTTCGTGCGCGGTATGTACCTGCCCGACACCATTCCGCCGTCGTACCGTGAGCAGCTCGAGGCCAACGCCTCCATGTTCAAGGGGCGTATGGAGAAGGAGCACCGCGGGGTAAAGAACGTGAAAATACTGCGCTTCGTCAACGACACGGTGGTGTCAGCCGACAAGAAGTCGCACGTCCGCATCTCCGACGTTTTCCTCGTCCTTAACCTCGGCGACAGCCTTAACGAGGAGGTGGTCGTGCCGATGATAAGCCACAAGGGCCGCTGGCTGATGAGGTAGGGAAGTCTTATCCCGTCTATTAAGACTTGTCAATGGAAGATGATGTCTTTCAATACGCCGCCTAACCACGGTTCTTCCATCTTTTCCTTAGACACGTCATATTGCGGCACTTTTGTCGCGTTCTTGCCCGTTGTGCGCCAGTCAGTGCGCAGTTGCAGTGTGTCACGTTTGGCAAGAGCGCGTTTAGTGATGGTTGCCGTGCTGTCGTTTCCCTGTTCCGTTAAGTCTTTCTTCACTGCGTCATGCCCCTGCGGTGTCAGCGTGACGTGCGCGGCGGTGCATACGGTCATGGCCGTAAGCATCAGCGTTGTTATCATTAGTTTCATGCCTTCAGTGTTTTTGTCAGTCACAAAGTTACTGATTTATCCCGTAGGGTGTATGCTTTCCGTGCAAGTTTTTCTGTGTTTGCGTATATCGTTGGCATTCAACGGGTTACGCGATGCCGTTTCCTTACGTTATAAACCGTATCCTTTCGCGTTGTAATAGATGTCCTTTTGTTGCGTAATAGGCCACCTTTTGCGGCGCGAAAAGCCACGTCTTGCAGTTCGGTTAAACCCAAATCGGTCATTAGGGCTTAGACGGATTATGTACTTATGGCAGACGGTTTTTCTTTCGTTTTGTCGAAAGCGTAGCGGGTTACTTGACCTTTTTACCAATACTATTTGAGCTTTACAACAACTCTACGGTAGCTTTTTCAGCGTATCTTTGCATCGTGATAAGAAATAAAGACGTCCGTGATGACGCGGAACGAAATTCATCTTATTTGTTTCAGCAAGACAATACGAATAAAACCACTTATAAAATGATAAACAGGTTGATTACATTCAGGAACGGGCAGCAGGTCTGCCCGCTCGGTCAAGGAACATACCAAATGGGACGAAGGCGCAATGAGGAAATACAAGCCCTGCGCCGTGGCATAGACTTGGGGCTGACGTTGATAGATACCGCCGAAATGTACGGTACGGAAGACCTTGTGGGTGAAGCCGTGCGCGGTTGTCGTGACAAGGCATTTATTGTCAGCAAGGTATCGCCAAGCAATGCCAGCTACGAGGGCACAAAGCGTGCTTGCGAATGGAGTCTGCAACGGCTCGGCACGGATTATATCGACCTCTACCTGCTGCATTGGCTCGGCCGTTATCCGTTCGCCGAGACCGTCCGTGCCTTGGTGGAATTGCAGCAAGAGGGGAAAATTCGGCAATGGGGCATGAGCAATCTTGACGTGGACGACATGGAACGCATACTTACTTTGTCGCATGGAAAAGAGTGCGCCGCCAATCAGGTGCTTTATAACTTGAAAGACCGGGGCATCGAATACGACCTTATCCCGTGGAGCGAGCAACATCATATTCCCGTCATGGCTTACACGCCGCTGGGCGAAGGACGGTTGCGCAACCACGAGACATTGATAGAGATAGCCCGTAGGCATGATGCCACTCCCACGCAAATCATGCTGGCATGGGTGATGCGTACTAAAAATGTCATAGCCATACCCAAGGCAAGCAGTATCGCCCATGTGGAGGAAAATGCCCGAAGCCTTGGCATATCCCTGACGGAAGAAGACCTGCGCGACATCGACAAGGCATTTCCGGTTCCAACGCACAAGATACATTTGGCCGGGTGGTAATCGAAACGCTGCAAGCCATGCACATCACCGTTACCACGTTGTCGGGATATACGCCGGCGGAAAAGAAACTGTTGGCAAAAAGACTGAATGAAGCGGCGGCATCAGTGGATGTCGCTTCCTTTTCCGTCTCCTCTTCCGTAAAGGATTTGTCTATGGGAAAATGGGACGCATTCATCAGTGAACTGCCCGACGACGGGATTATTATACCGTAAATTCGCAAAGGATGCTAATCTCCCATTCATTAGTAGTTAAAGAGTTATCGCTCGTTTCACTCGCTAAGTAGTTAAAGACAAATGCTTTTTTCCTTTAGGAGTTAAGGAGTTATGTAGTAAAGTAGTTAAGACATTAGCCTTTTTCATTCCCCTCCCCTCTGGGAGGTCGGGAGGGGTGCCTTTTCATCATCGGGGAGGTTGGGAGGGGCTGGTAATGTTGTTTGTGCATACGTGCCGCATCCTTGCTGGTGCGCCCTCGGCTCACACCGGGGCGCAAGCCGTGGCGAGCCATGTGCGCTCCCCGTCGTCGAGACACGGCGACAGGCGGCGGTAAACGGTGTCGTGGTAGGCGTTGAGCCATGTGCGCTCCTCGTCGGTAAGCATCTCCGGGATGAGCGGTTCGGTGTCGATAGGGCACAGGGTAAGCGGCTCGAAGCGGAGGAAGCGGCCGAACTCGGTCTCGCCTCCGGGCACTATGAGCAGGGTGTTCTCCGTGCGCACGCCGAAGCGCGAGGGCAGGTAGACGCCCGGTTCGTCGGTTACGGTCATGCCCTCGACGAGCGGCGTAGGCTTGTATTCCATGCGTATTTGGTGCGGCCCCTCGTGCACGTTGAGGTAAGAGCCTACGCCGTGGCCAGTGCCGTGCATATAGTTGAGGCCCTCACGCCAAAGTACGGCTCGCGCGAGGGCGTCGATTTGCGTGCCCGACGCGCCACGGGGAAAGCGGCACAGCTCAAGGCCGATGTGCGCCTTGAGCACGAGGGTGTAGACAC
Source organism: uncultured Prevotella sp. (assembly GCA_944319815.1). Lineage (GTDB taxonomy): Bacteria > Bacteroidota > Bacteroidia > Bacteroidales > Bacteroidaceae > Prevotella. The sequence continues at coordinate 4,422 of CALUEX010000040.1, forward strand.
GCCGCTGCTCGTCGGGGAGCGGGCCGAGGACTACGGTGCGCGTTATGTCGGTAGTCCCGTCGGAGTATTGTGCGCCGGAATCGAGCAGCAGGAAGCCTTCGGGGCGCAGGGCGGCGTCGGTCTCAGGTGTGGGTTCATAGTGTACGATTGCCCCGTGTTCCTGGTATGCTGCTATGGTGTCGAACGATAGTCCGCGGTATAGCGGTTGCTCGGCGCGCAGTTGCGCCAATTTCGCGCTGACGCTCATCTCCGTCTGCCCGCCGGCCTCGACAGCCGGGCGCAGCCAGCGCAGGAACTTAACCATCGCAACGCCGTCGCGCAGCATGGCGTTGCGGAAACCCTCGATTTCCGTCTGGTTCTTCACGGCCTTCATCGCAGGTATGGGCGACGGGGCGTTGACCTTCAGGCAGTGCGGCATATTATATAAGGTGTAGTTCGTTTCGTCAACGTCCATCAGGATGTTGTACTCGCCGTATGTCGCCAACGCCTTGCCCACGTCGGCATACTCGGCCACGCCTACGCCTTCGGCGGCAAGATATGCCGTGACGTCGGGCGACAGCTTGGCACTGTCAACGAACAGCGTTGCGCGGTCTTGGCTGATTAAGAGATATGCCACGAACACGGGGTTGCAGTGTACGTCGGTGCCGCGCAGGTTGAGAGTCCACGCTATGTCGTCGAGCGCCGACACCAAGATGCCGCAAGCGTGCATCTCCTTCAGCCGCGCGCGGATGCGCCCTAACTTGTCGCGGCACGCTTCGCCGGCATAGCGCAGGGGATGGATTGTCACCTTGTCTTGCGGCACTGGCGGGCGGTCAGTCCAGATAATGTCTAATGGGTCGAAGTTGGTGCGCACTGTGATGCCGCCCTCTGCACGCAGTTCGCGTATCAATGCCTCTACAGACGATGCGGTGTTTACCATTCCGTCAACACCTACCGACGGACTGGCAACGGTAGCCAGCTTCATGCCGAGCCACTTGGTGATGGACGGCGTGCCCTCGACGCGCTCCTTCATGAGACGGAAAGGCGTGCCGCGCAGCTGTTCACCGGCAGCGAGGAAGTAGCGCGAGTCGGTCCACAGGGCAGCATCGTTCATCGTCACCACGGCCGTCCCTGCCGACCCGTCGAAGCCGCTGACCCACTTGCGCCCCTCCCAGTGGGCCGGCACATACTCGCCGCCGTGCGGGTCGGTACTTGGAAAGATGAAGGCGTCGATGCTTTCGCGCCGCATAACCTCGTGCAGCGCTTCAATACGTTTACATATTATCTCGTCCATATCAATATTGGGTTATAAGGTTTACGCTTCCATACGGTCTTGCGGCTAAAGTTGCAAAACCGACATTACAAAGATATGTCTTTTTATATTTAATAACAAACTAAAACGTGAATAAATATCGCATATCCAGCTTTTTTGCCTAACTTTGCACATAGTTCGGAAACGGGCAGACAAGCAACAAGCGGACAATAAGCAATGCTTTACGCTGGAAGCGGCAGGCAGGCGGCGGTTTCACTTGGATACTTGCCAACTCGCATTCCGCTTGCAAAACACTGAATGTCTTACATTTATTAAATAAAAGGTTATTATGGAATTTTTGACTAACGAAAAACTTACGATTGTCGGCGCTGCCGGTATGATTGGTTCAAACATGGTTCAGACCGCGCTCACTATGCGCCTGACTAACGACATCTGCCTCTATGACGTGTTCTCGCCCGAAGGCGTGGCCGAGGAAATGCGCCAAAGCGGCTTCGGCGACGTGAAAATCACGGCCACTACGGATGCCAAGGAGGCTTTCACCAACGCTAAATACATCATTTCTTCAGGCGGCGCTCCCCGTAAGGCTGGCATGACCCGTGAGGACTTGCTCAAGGGCAACTGCGAAATCGCTGAGGGACTCGGCAAGAACATCAAGGAGTATTGCCCCGACGTTAAGCACGTTGTAATCATCTTCAACCCGGCCGACCTTACCGGTCTTGTTACACTTCTGTACTCTGGCTTGAAACCTTCACAGGTAACAACGCTTGCTGCCCTCGACTCAACACGTCTGCAGAGCGCGCTGGCAAAGAAGTTCAACGTGATGCAGAGCGAGGTTAAGGGATGCGCCACATACGGCGGCCACGGCGAGCAGATGGCAGTGTTCGGCTCTCACGTTACAATCGACGGCAAGCCCCTGACCGAAATCATCGGCACTCCCGAGTTCACTAACGAGGAGTGGGAGCAGATGAAGACTGACGTGACAAAGGGCGGCGCGAAAATCATCGAGCTGCGCGGACGTTCTTCATTCCAGAGCCCGGCTTACCTGTCAGTTGAGATGATACGTGCCGTGATGGGCGGCGAGCCGTTCAAGTACCCTGTAGGAACATACGTTTCAACGGACAAGTACAACCACATCATGATGGCCATGAACACCACGCTCGACACTACCGGCGCTCACTACACGGTACCCCAGGGCACAGCTGAGGAGAACGCCAAGCTGGACGCAAGCTACGAGCACCTCTGCAAGATGCGCGACGAGCTGGTAACGCTGAACATCGTGCCCGAAATATCGAAGTGGAACGAAATCAACCCGAACCTGTAATTACATTCTTTTCATAACGCAAAGGGGCGCGCCTGCTATAGGGCGTGCCCCTTTTGTGTTTACGAAAAGAGTGGTCACCGTCTCTATATGGTAATGTGTATGATGTGCTGCGGCAAGCAATGTTTCGCGCTTGTAAAGTATTCTGGTTGTTTTTTATGGCAATAGTTTTCATCGTTTGTTGAAAAAACGGTAAAATATTTTGCAAATCAGAAAAATAAGACGTAACTTTGCAGCCGCTAATAAAAGCATCAAGCAAGAAAATAAGTTTAACACATAAAAATTCAAAGACAAAACATGATTATTGTACCAGTAAAAGATGGCGAGAACATCGAAAGAGCATTGAAAAAGTTTAAGAGAAAATTCGAGAAGACAGGCGTTGTCAAGGAACTCCGTGCGCGTCAGCAGTACGATAAACCGTCTGTCATCAAGAGACTTAAAATGCAGCACGCCATATACGTACAGAAAATGAGGACTGCCGAGGAATAAAATAAAACCTCGAAAATTTGGCGGTTCGGTTTTATTTTCGTAAATTCGTTGCCGAATACATTTGTGGGCGACGGACTTATGAAGGTAAAAGAGTTTTTGGACTACCTCCGTTACGAACGGAATTATTCCGCAAGGACGGTGAAGGAATACGGCGATGACCTGCGGGGTTTTGAGCTGTTCTTCAAGAATATGGATACCGCGCTCACGTGGGAGACGATAGACTCCGACGTCATCCGTGACTGGATGGAGAGCATGATGGATAAAGGAAACATTGCGACGTCGGTCAACAGAAGGCTGAGCGCGGTGCGTTCCTTTTATCGTTTTGCCCTGTCGCGAGGCTATGTCGGGCATGACCCTGCCCACGGGGTGAGCGGCCCGAAGAAAGAGAAACCCCTGCCGCAGTTTGTCAGGGAGGCTGAGATGGACGCCTTGCTTGACGAGGGTGCATGGGATATGGGGCGCTTTGCCGACGTCCGCGCGCGTACATTAATATTGTTAATATACGAGACGGGCATCCGTATATCCGAGCTGCTCGGCATTGACGATGTGGCCGTTGATTTCGGCGCAGGGCAACTGAAGGTCATGGGCAAGGGCGGCAAAGAACGCATAATACCGTTCGGTAACGAACTCGCCGGGGCCTTGGCCGGGTATATGGCAATACGCGACGCAAGCGTCGTGAAGCAGTCGCCGGGCCTGTTCCTCTGGGACGACGGCAAGCGCGAGACATATTGGCAAGCGCGGCGCGAGGTAGTGCGTAATCTTTCGCGGGTATGTACGCTGAAGAAGCGCAGTCCGCACGTGTTGAGGCATACATTCGCTACGGCGATGCTCAACAACGGGGCTGGGCTTGAGAGCGTGAAGAAGCTGCTGGGCCACAGTAAGCTCACCACTACGGAAATTTATACCCACACAACGTTTGAACAATTAAAACGAGTATATGAAACTGCCCATCCGAGGGCTTTAAACCTTTAATTAACCTTTTAAAAACAAGGAGGTAACTATGGAAATTAGAATTCAATCAGTGAATTTCGACGCTACTGAACAACTAAAGGCGTTTATTGAGAAGAAGGTATCCAAGCTGGAAAAATCATACGAGGACATCCAGACAATAGAGATAGGACTGAAGGTCGTGAAGCCGGCAACGGCCATGAACAAGGAAACAAGCATGACTGTCATGGTTCCGGGGTCGCGCCTTTTCGTACAAAAAGTGTGCGACACTTTCGAGGAGGGTACGGACCTTTGCGTTGACTCCATGAAGGTGCAACTCGTGAAATTCAAGGAAAAACTGCGTAATAACTAAAAAAAATCGCAAAAAGTTTTGGAGGTTGAAAAATAATGCCTATCTTTGCAGCCGTTTTAGGACACGTCCTTACAAACAAGCGCCTGACGGCTGCTTTGCTTGCCTC
>CALUEX010000041.1 GCA_944319815.1 uncultured Prevotella sp.
GGTTTTGCACTCTCTGCAATCCCTTCTTTAATGCCTTTGATTATCCAGTCTGCTTTTATCTCCATGTTTTTATTACGGTCAAAGATGCCGAACATATCAGCGCCGTTGCCGAACCGGTTGTTGTCCCAGATGAAAGTTGAAAATCCGCGTTTGCGTGCCTCTGACACCAATGTCTTGCAGTAATAAGTCATATTCTCGTGCATACGGTCGGCTTCGGAACCTTTGTAATGGTCGGTGAGACCCCATTCTCCAATCACTATGCCTAATCCTTTAGAACCCCATTCATTCGCCAGTTTGTCGAAGTAATTAGTCATCGTGGTCTCATCGCTCTGTGACGCTTTCCCATACTGCTTGTACGGCTCGCCCCAGTAGTAACATTCACCACTGCCGGCATATTCCCACGGGTTATAAAAATGCAGCTCTACGCTCATATAATCATTTCCGTTGCCGTCTATGTCTTTAGGGATTATGAAATCACCGTTGTACAGGCCGAAATCGGCATTGCACACATATGTCTGCACAATCAGGTGACGTTTCGTGTTGTTTCCGCCCGTGGCCCGCACAATGTCGATGAATGTTTGGTTGTAGGCATTCTGCACGTCAAGGTTTTCAGCGGTAGGCTTTCCCCAGTTGTCGGGTACATGAACCTCGTTGGTGCCTGCAAAAGCCACGCGGTAATCATATTTGCCAAGCTCATTGGCTATGTTCATCCACAGCAAAGCCAGCTTTTGGCAGTTTTCCTCCTTGTTAGCGTAAAAGGGGCGGCTCTCAAGCCATTTGTCATGGTGTACGTTGACGATGACTTTCAAGTCATATTCCAGACACCAGTCTATCACCTCCTTTATTCTGTCCATCCACGTCTTGCTGATGCTCATGGCCGCAGGGTTGGTGATGTGGCATTGCCATCTCACAGGTATGCGTATGGCATTGAATCCGGCATCATGCACGGCCTTGATGGTTTTCTTCGTGACCACCGGGTTTCCCCATGCCGTTTCCGCATTGTCGGCGCCGTCAGGTTCGCCGATGGCCATAGACTCGCCGTCTTGCCCCGGGGCAGAACATTCAAACTGGTTACCAAGGTTCCATCCAGCAGTGACTTCGCTGTTCCATTGCCGGGCTGTCTTTTGGGCGTGACACAGCATTACGGCAAACACCAGCGTCAACAGCCAATAAATCCTTAATTTCGTTTTCATGATGTTAATTTATTTTTTCAAATATGTTGCAAAATAAGTAAAAATTTCCACGAGGAAGGGTTCACTACCTATTGATAAAGGTTTGATGAATGTCTTTCGTCAGGAAACAAACCTTATTCCACGAGAAATAAAACCTTCGCTCTGCTATATGCAGATATTATTTGCCATGGAGTTACATTATCTTGAAATAGTTTATCATTGCCTTCCCATGCCTGCCCCCTTGAACTCCGCGATACGCTTGGTGGTAAGCGGATACAGCACCATCAGGCCAACTATCAGCAATGAGATGGCCGCCGGAATGTAGCTCATCGCCAGTTTCATGCCAAAGATGGCGTCAGGTGTCTGTGTGGCGGAATTGGGCTGAAGACCGAAAAAGCTGAACAACAGCAACACGGCCGAACCGGCGATGGCGCCTCCGAACTTCTGGGCCATTGAGCCGGAAGAGAAAATAAGGGCGGTAGAAGCCGTGCCGTGTTTGTAGTAAGAATAGTCGGCCACATCGGCGTACATGCTCCATACCAGCGGACTGACCACTCCGGTGAAGATGCTGATAAGCACCTGAAGCAACAAAATGCAAATAAATCCTTCGTTGCTTAGCGGCATATAGAAGAACAGTATGCTGAGTGCGCCCATTGCCACGGCAGAGACTATGAACGTGGTTTTCTTGCCCAGCCGCTTGCTCAAAGGCATGGCGCACACCACCCCTATCATGTTGCATACTTCGCCGATGGCAAGAAATACGCCTGCAAAGAAAATGAATGAGAAGAAACCAAAGTCCACGATATTGTCATCCCCAATGTAATATTTGAAGTAATAGGCAACCGTAGCGCCACGCACCGTGTTGAACAGGTTAGTGCAGAGGGCTGTGCAGGTAATCATCCACCAAGGGAAATTCCTCACCAAAGAGCGAAAATCGTTCATCAGCTTGTCTCCCTTGACACCCTTTACGTGCTCTCGGGTCAACAGGAAACTGCCGATGAATAGCAGGAAGCACACCGAGGCGATGACAATCATTGCGCCCTGCCAGGCGCCAGCCAGGCCTCCGACAGAGAGAAAAGACAGATTATTGTCGGAAAATAACTTGCACAATGGTTCCCAAGCATACAGGGCAATGAACGAGCCGCCATAGGCGAAGAACATGCGGTAGCTTGAAAACACGGTCTTCTCGTAGCTGTCGGATGTCAACACGCCAAGCATCGAGGCGTAAGGCACATTAATGCAGGTGTAGACCGTCATCATCAGAATGTATGTGATGTAAGCATAGATGAGGCGTCCATGCTCGTCAAAATCGGGTGTGGTGAACAACAATACACCACTGATGGCGAAGGGCAGCGAGAACCACAATAGGTAAGGACGGTACTTACCCCATCGGGTGTTGGTACGGTCACAAATGATACCCATCATAGGGTCGGACACAGCGTCCCATACACGCGTAACAAACATCAGAGTGGCGGTATGGGTGAGTGACAGGTTGAATATATCACTGTAAAAAATGGGAAGATAATAGGAAAATATCTTCCAGAACATGGAAGACGCCATGTCTCCCATGCCATATCCTATTTTTTCAGACAGTTTGGCCATTATAAGCAGATTTCTGTGAAATTCTTTTTTTACTTTACATCTCCACTTCTACGACATGCTTGCCCGGAAGAGCCTTCACGATGTTGCCTTCAATGGGCTTTCCGTCAACGGTTATCCGGCTTACGCCTTTCTGCTTGCCGTTAGGGTTCTTCACGGTGATGGTAAACTCGCTGTTACGCAGTTTGCGCCTTACGGTGTACTCCTTCATCGTCTTAGGCAGGCAGGGGTCTATCTCCAGTCCGTCATAGGTAGGGCGTATGCCAAGTATATACTGGGTGATGGCGAGCCAGTTCCATGCGGCTGTACCCGTGAGCCACGAGTTTTTACCCTCTCCCGGACGTGCGGCATCCTTGCCTGCCACCATCTGGCAATAGACGTACGGTTCTACCTTGTGAAGCGTCTGGTCCTTTATCCACGCCGGGCATATCTTAGTGTAGTGTTCCCAAGCGTCATCGCCGCGCCCGGCCACAGTCTCGCCGATTATAACCCACGGGTTGTTGTGGCAGAAGATGCCGGCATTCTCCTTGTAACCTGCCGGGTATGACGAGATTTCACCCATTTCTACGTGATAGGTTGTGAAGGCCGGGTTGTTGAGCACCATGCCGTGTTCGCTGTCAAGGTAACGCTTGCAGGAGTCAAGGGCCTTGCTTACCATGCCTTCCTCCATTCCTATGCCGGCCATGGTGCAGAAACCTTGCGACTCGATGAAAATCTTGCCTTCCTCGTTTTCATGGGAACCAATCTTGTTGCCGTAGAAGTCATAGGCACGGAGATACCACTCTCCATCCCATCCGTACTTCTTTACGGCCTCAACCATATCATCGACGCAGCCTGTCGCGCGTTTAGCCTCAACCTCCAGACCACGGGCACTGCACAACTCGACATACTGACGACCGCAGAAGACAAACAGCCCCGCTATCATAAGCGACTCCGCCTTTGAGCCCTCGGAAACGTTCTCTGTGGTTTGGAACGACTCGTTCGGATTCCAGGAAAAGCAGTTGAGGTTGAGACAGTCGTTCCAGTCTGCACGACCGATAAGAGGCAACTTATGAGGCCCGAGATTCTCCACCACATGGTTGAACGAAATGCGAAGATGCTCCATGAGCGGCACTTCTGAACCCGGTTTGTTGTCCCAAGGCACTTTCTCGTCCAAGATGCTGAAATCTCCCGTCTCCTTGACGTATGCCACCGTGCCGAAGATAAGCCACATGGGGTCATCATTGAATCCGCCGCCGATGTCGTTGTTGCCACGCTTGGTGAGGGGCTGGTATTGGTGATAGCAGCCGCCGTCTGGGAATTGCGTCGAGGCGATGTCTATTATGCGCTGGCGGGCGCGCTCCGGCACTTGGTGAACAAAGCCCACAAGGTCTTGGTTGGAGTCGCGGAATCCCATCCCACGGCCAATGCCGCTCTCGAAGAAACTGGCTGAGCGTGAGAAGTTGAACGTAATCATGCACTGGTACTGGTTCCAGATGTTCACCATGCGGTCAAGACGGTCGTCGCCCGTAGAAACCTGGAATTTGTCGAGCAGTCCGTTCCACATGGCGTGCAGTTCGTCAAAAGCCTTGTCCACAGCCTCAACTGTGCTGAATCTTTCGATTGTTGCGTGAGCCTTTTCCTTATTCACGATGGTGCGATCGAGGGCGCCAAGCGAAGTGATGAGCGTAGGGTCGGCGTGTGGGTCGGCGTATTTCTCTTCTTGTGCATTTTCGACATAGCCAAGCAGGAAGATAAGGTCTCTCTGTTCGCCCGGCATAAGGCTTACCTCTATATAATGTGAAGCTATCGGACTCCAACCGTGTGCCACGGAACCGGACGGCTTGCCAGCCATGACGCACTGGGGATTGGCCAGTTCATTGTAAAGGCCGACAAACGACTCACGGTCGGTATCGAAACCGTCGGCCCGTGCATTTGCCAAGGCGTAATAAGCATAGTGGTTACGGCGCTCCTTGTACTCCGTTTTATGGTAAATGACCGTAGAGGATTCTCCCTGCTCTATCTCCACCTCACCAGTGCTCAGGTTGCGCTGGAAGTTCTCCATGTCGGTGGCTGCGTTCCACAGACACCACTCGGCAAACGAAAAGAGTTTCACGGTCTTCTTCGTGTCAGTGGTGTTGCGGATGGTCACCTTCTGCACTTCGGCCCATGTGTTCAATGGCACGAAGAAAAGCTCCGAGACCTCTATGCCGTTCTTGCTTCCCGTTATGCGGGTGTAGTTCAGCCCATGGCGGCACTCATAACTGTCGAGTGGGGTCTTGCACGGCTTCCAGCCGGGACTCCACACAACGTCTCCGTCCTTAATATAAAAGTATCGGCCGCCGTTGTCCATCGGTACGTCATTGTAGCGGTAGCGCGTGATGCGGCGGAATTTGGCATCCTTATAGAAAGAGTAACCTCCCGCCGTATTGGATATGAGGCTGAAGAAATCCTCATTGCCCAGGTAGTTAATCCAGGGGAATGGAGTTGCCGGGTCGGTGATTACATATTCACGGTTTTTGTCGTCGAAATGTCCGTATGTCTTTTTCATTGTTCTGTTTTGTAAGAAAGTTGGTTAAGTTATTTCTTTTTTCCCGTCAGGAGTTCCACAAGCGGGCGGTCCTTGAACGATTGGGTTTTCTGGTCCCAGAAGCCGAAGTCGTTGTCGTAACACCATGATGCCCATGCAATGTTGTACTTGTCGAACACCCACAGCATATCTTTTGTCCACTTATAAGCCAGCTCACGGTCAACCGGTTCATAGACGCCCCATTCTCCGCAATAGAGCTGCACGCCATATTTTTTTGCCACGGCTATGGCGTCACGGAAGTCCTGGGCTATGCGCTCGCGGTTCCATACGCCGGTGTATTTTTTCAGTACGGGCTTCAGGCTGTCAGGAGCGGCGTCATAATCGGCCTGCGAGATGAGGCGTCCCGGATAAGTGAGCTTGCCTCGGTAGCCGCCTACCGGCGTCCAGGGCGCGCCATAGTGTGTAAGTGCCTGCGGCTCATAATAATGGAACGAGAGAACGATGTTCTTGTCTCCCTCGGGTATGCGCAGGTACTTGAATGTCCACGTGGCCTGCCACATGTTTGAGCCGATGACCAGCGTGCGCTGCGGCTCACGCTCTCTGAGAGCTTTATGTGCCTTGAAAATCAGCTTGTTCCACTGCTCATGCTCATCGGCCACCGGCTCGTTCATCAGCTCGTAGGCCACGGAGTCAACGCTGTAAGCCTTGAGCGCGTCGGACAACTGGTACCACATATTTATAAGATCCTGCTGGGCCTTGTCTGACGTGAAGAGTACGTTGGTTCTGCCCTCGTTGACAGCATTGAAATCATGAGATCGGATGATGTGCATGTCCACTATGGTACGCAAGTGGTGCTTCCCGGCCCAATTCAGGGCTTGCGTGAGCAGTTGCCACGCTTCGGGCAGCTTGTTGCCCTGCTCGTCCCAGAACTGCTCCTCGTCGATTGGAATGCGCACAAAGTCGAATCCGAGTTCCTCAAGGCGTGCAAAATCCTCTTCCTTGATGTGCTGGCGGCGTGCCTCTCCGCGCTCGGGAGTTTGCGAGAGCCAGTGGCTGATGTTTGTACCGCGTTTAATGGTAAAGTTGTTTACAGTCTGCGCAGTCGAGGCAATAGAAGAAAATGCCATAGCCAGGACTGCGGCTGCGAGAATTATTGTCTTTCGCATAATTATAATTGTTTGGTTCATAAAATTCCATTATTCTGTTCCAGCCCTGTCCTGCCGCGGAAGGGTTGCTGATGCGGCTTTGCCGTCTGGCGGACTGCCGTGCCGGGCGTGGCACGACGTTACGGCAAACACCAGCGGCGACAGCCGGTAAAGCCTCAAAATTTGTTTTCATGGTTATTTAATCAGCTGTTTTAGATATGTTGCAAAGTAAGTAAAATGTTACATAAAAGCGGGTTCGCTATCTCTTGATAAAAGTTTAATAGGTGTTTTTCGTCAGAAAACAAACCTTATTTCACGAGAAATCAAACCTTTTCCCGCAAGAGACAGGGCAATGCGGTTGTTGAATTTAAGAGATGTCAGCGTTCCGCCCATGCTTGCATACATACTGATGAAAGGCGCTTCAAATATCCTTTGATTGTCCGTATGTTAACGTGCGAGTTGTAAAAGATGCCGTATTACGCCATGAAAGGGCACCTGTTAGAGCGCAATACGTATCGTTTTGTGCCCTGAAAAGGCACAAAACGGAAAGCCAGAGAGATTAGTCGCTGTAAGCGTATGGCTATATGGGCGGGTGGGCAAGTATCCGCCTTTTAATCAAAAAATGTTTTACTTATATTTTGACGGAGAGACACCGAAATATTTTTTGAACGCAGTGCTGAAATACTTGGCGTTGTCGAAACCAACTTCATCGGCTACTTTACTGACGTAGTGTCCAGAGCGCAGCAAGACTGCGGCACGCTCAAGACGCACTATACGGATAAATTCCTGAGGTGATTTGCCAGTGTATGACTTCAGCTTCACATAAAACATCGTGCGGCTCATCGCCATTTCCTTGCACAAGCGGTCAATAGTGAAGCCTGAATCAGAGATGTTGTCGAGAATAAGTTTTGTCACAATGTCAACGAAAGCCGTATTTTCTTTCTCGGCAGTTGCGGCGGCGTCGTCTTTGTTTCCGTCAAGTTGCAGCTCCTTATTTGCAGAAATAAGCTGCACGGCCTTATCTTGTTTTTGCTCAGGCAGTGAAGCCTGCAAATCTTTTTCATTGCCGCTGCCCACAGAGTTTACCACAAGGCGCATATACCGGGTGTGCAGGCCGTATGTCCATAAAGCCCCGTAGAACAGCAATGCGATTAAAGCGATGTAGACACACCACATCCACCACGAATTCCACCAAGGCCTGCCGATAATGATTGTAAGCTTCTGTTCATCAAGTACAATGCGGTTGGCTTTGCTTACCGCGCGGACAGTAAGATGGTGTGTACCTGGCTCAAGGTTGACGAACCTGATGTATTGCTGTGTCGAGAGCTGGCTCCAACTGCCATCCCCGACCTTGTATTGATAAGCAATATCAAACTGGTAGCGCAAGTTTATGCTCTCAATATACAGTTCAAATGTGCGCTGCCGGTATGACAGTTTCAGTTTCCTTTCACCCAACATTTTGGCCACTTGCCCGTTGAACTCTTCAGAATCATCATTGCAACTAATTCCCTTGAAACGCAATTTGGCCGTGTAATTGTGTTCCTGCACGTAGTGCGGGTCTATGACGACAGCACCTTCTACGCTCCCGAAAAGGAGTTTTCCGTCTTGTAAATTGAAGGCTGCGCCCTGTGAATACTCGCGTTGGGCTCCATAATGATAGTTTACTGAAATGATTTTGTCAAGACTGCCAGGGTATGCGAACGACAATCCCCTGTCAGTAGCGA
>CALUEX010000042.1 GCA_944319815.1 uncultured Prevotella sp.
AATTGAAAATTATGATTACCCTTTCAGGTTGTTTGCATTAAGACGTTAAATGCTGGCCTATGAGCCAACGAAGGTAATCATAATTATCCATTCTCAACTTTCCATTCTCCATTTTAAAAGAGCGTTAATGTATCTTCATTGTTCCTATTGCGCGCACCGTGGGCAGGTTCATGTCGTCGTAGATGGGGCTGCGCCCGGTGTCGAGCGTTGCCATGCGCTTCATTTCCTCGTCGTCGAGCGTGAAGTCGAAGATGGCGAAGTTCTCGGCCATACGCTCCTTGCGCACGCTCTTGGGGATGACAACCACGCCGCGCTGGTTGAGCCAACGCAGGATGACTTGCCCCGAAGTCTTGCCATAACGGTCGGCAATCGCCTTGATTGTAGGGTTGTTGAAGATGTCACGTTGGCCCTCGGCGAAGGGAGCCCAGGCCTCGTGTTGTATGCCCTCTTGGCACAAGAAGGCGTTAGCTTCGCGCTGTTGGAAGAAGGGATGGGTCTCAAGCTGGTTGACGGCCGGCTTCACTTCGTTGTGCAGGAAGAGGTCTTGCAGCCTTTCGCTTGAGAAGCTCGTGACGCCGATTGCCCTGATGCGGCCCTCCTTGTAGAGGCGTTCCATGGCGCGCCAGGCGGCATAGTAGTTGCCGTAGGGCTTGTGGATGAGGTACAGGTCGAGGTAGTCGAGCTGGAGTTTCTTCATCGACAGGTCGAAAGCGCGCAGCGTGTCGTCATACTCGTGGTCCTGAACCCACAGCTTGGTCGTCACGAACACATCCTCGCGACGCAGTCCGCTGTGGCGTATGGCGTTGCCAACTTGCTCCTCGTTGAAGTACGATGCAGCCGTGTCGAGCATCCTGTAGCCAGTCTCCAAGGCGTCGCTTACGCAACGCTCCGTGTCATTGGGTGCAATCTGGTACACCCCGAAGCCTATCGCCGGCATCATTACGCCGTTGTTAAGTCTTACTTCTTTCATGGTTGCTTGTTGTTTGTTTACGTGTTGCAAAGTTACGGCGTAACGTTGCGAAATATGTTATGAAAAGCGTCGGGGTATTTTCACTTTTCGTGGATTTTTGTTATTTTAGCACACGAAAATAACTAACGGCATGGACGGTAATATCTCTTTCTACGACAACCTGGACGACTACATGGCACGAAAGCCCGTGGCCTGTATCCTGCACATACTCTGCACGCGGGGCAACATGAGCCTCGTGTTCAGGGACATACGCTACAACATCGCGCCGCGCGACTACGTAATATTGCCTAATTCGTCGTTGGCGACCTGCTTCACGGCGTCTGCCGACTTCGCCGCGGTAATCATGAGCCTTAGCGAAAGGTTCGTGTCGCTGATGGCCATACGCAGCAACTACGGCATAATAGGCCACCTCTCGCTGTTGCAGAACCCCGTGATGAGGCTTTCGGAGCATGATTACGACACCTGCCTCGGCGACATGACGCGACTGCGCGAGCGGCTTGCCGACGAGACGCACCTGTTCCGCGAGGAGCTAATAGGCAACCTCCTGACCGCCCACATATTCGACCTTTATAATATACACGCGCGGGAGAGGTCGGCCGAACTGGTGTCCGAGCGCACGGCAACGCTGCTGCGCCGCTTCATCGAGATGCTTTACGGCGGCGACTACGTGGCCCATCGTGACCTCGACTATTACGCATCGCGCCTCTGCGTCACGCCCCACTACCTCTCGGAGGTGTGCCGCAAGGTGTGCGGACGACCCGCAACTTACTGGATTGACCGCTTCACGGCGAGCGGCATAGCCCGTATGTTGGCCCGCAAGGACGTCTCGCTGACCGACGTTGCCGAGCATTTCAACTTTTCGTCGCTGTCGTATTTCAGCCGCTACGTGCAGCGTCATCTCGGCGTTTCGCCGTCAACTTTCAGGCGTGACAGGGTCTGACGCCGTTCCGCCTATCGTTACCCGCATTGTAAAAGGCCACCTTTTACGATGCGAAAGGGCACAAAACGCAGCCTAAAAGGGCATCTTTTGCACGGCGAAAGGTGCCCTTTTGCAACGTGAATGGTATTCATTCGGTAAGTGGTTGACGGTCAGCGTGATACAAATATGTCGCCTTTCGGCGTTCCACGGTTGGCTTATGCCGTAATTTTGGGCGAATTATCAGTAATTTGTCTACATGGTTTTCGGTTTTTGTTGGTTAACTTTGCATCGTGAAAAAGAAACCAGCCCCCTCCCAGCCTCCCCAAGGGGAGGGGAAAGGGTGAAAGGCTATCGTCTTAACTCCTTAACTCCATAACTCCTTAACTCCTAAAAGAAAAAGCTAATGTCTTTAACTCCTTAGCGAGTGAAACGAGCGATAACTACTTTAACTCCTTTAACTACTGATGAGTGGGAGCGTAGCGGACATTCATTCCATTGTCCCCTTAGAACCTGAAACCGTAGAATATCCGTGCCCTCCATTTTAGGCTTTCGAGCATCATTTCATCGCTGTCGCCATGGTGCCATAGGTTAATCACGGCCGACAACCCAATGAAGTCGTGCTTGAAGTTGCGCACGACGGCGAACCGCCCGACGTTGATGAGCGACGGGAAACGGTAGGGCGTGCGCTGCTGTGTGTCCTCTACGGTCAGCTTGTTGCGCGAGAACACTACGATGTGGGGTATCGCCGAGAGGTGCAACAGCCATTTACGCTTTATCACGAAGTTGTAAGCGTAGCCGCCTCCTATGGCCACGTTGACCGTTTGCAGCCGCGCCTTGGATATTCCGGGGAGCATACCTGCTTCGGTGTCGATGCGCCCGGCGAAGGCCGATAGCCCCAGCAGCCACGACCCTTTGCTGCGCAACTGCACCTGCGACTGCGTGAACGCCGCCGGGAAAGAGAAGCGGCTGTGGCTGAAGACGTAGTAGGCGTTGGCCTGTATCATCTTCATGTCAACCATGCCCGCGCCTATGTCATATCTCTCGCCGCCACGTTCAGCCGTTCCGCTGAGGGTTTTCGTTGACGTGTACACTAAGTCGGCACCTATTCGGTTGCCGTAAGACGTCAGCGTAAACTCGTTGTCCTTGCTCCTTCCGCTTAGCTTCGCAGGGTTGATGGCGAAGCCTAACGACAGTCCGTGGTAGCTGACCGTAGCCCCGACGGTGCTCCTCATCTCGGCTTCAAGTTCGCCCTTGAAGCGACTGTCGTCCATCATCCCCTTTGCGTAAAGGCCTGTTCCGGAAACGTTGCCACGCAGTTTTACCGTCCATTTCTGTCCTGGCTTGGCTATGTATGCCGTGTCATATTTGGCTTTTGCCTTTTCTTCGTGTGCCGTCAGCACACTGTCGATGCGTTCGGCAAGCCTCGATTGTGCCCCGACCGGCAAGGCGAGGGCACAAGACAAGACTGTTATGGCGGCGGTGTTTGTGCGCATTTGTGTGTAAGAAGTGTATTTCCCGTAGTCCAGGGCGTGCATGGCAAGCCTGCATCCCGATTGTTACCGTTAAATCTTTTGCGTATATTATATCTTTGTCTGGCGTGAAGGTGCTAAAATGTTCCTTTTCTGCAAAAATATAGATAGTTTTGTTCTTAATCATGAAACGTATAGAGCAGAAATTTATTGTATCAACTTTAAAACAACAAAATATGACATCCGTTAAAATAAAATTCCGTCCATCTTCGGTTGACAAGACAAGGGGCACCGTGTATTATCAGGTAATCCATAACAGGGTAGTAAGGCAGATAAGGACAAACTATCGTATCCATGCGGACGAGTGGGACAGCAATACATCTTCAGTCGTCATCCCCATTAATATAGACACCCTCAGGAAGAATTTTCTTTTGTCGGTATTCGAGCATCTTAGGCAGGACACCGAACGCATTGAAGGTATTATATCGCGCCTCGAACTGCAAAATGAGGCATTCTCGACAGATGAACTTGTAGCCGAGTTTCATGCCCAACAGGAATGCACATCCGTGTTTAAGTTCATGCAGGGCGTAATCTTGCAGCTGAGAAGTTTGGGCAGGATACGCACCTCTGAAACATATATGGCAACGCTGAGTAGCTTGAGGAAGTTCTGCGGCAATGATGACTTGCCCCTTGAAGGGATAAACTGCAACCTCATGGTAAGGTATGAAGCGTGGCTGAAGAGTAATGGCTCATGTCCCAACACGACCTCGTTTTACATGAGAATAATAAGGGCCGTCTATAACCGGGCTGTCGATGAAGGCATCATAATGCAGGCTTATCCTTTCAAGAATGTCTATACCGGGGTGGCGAAAACGGTCAAGCGTGCCGTCCCGTTGGATACGTTGAGGCGGATGAAGGCACTTGACCTGGCCGGCAAGCCACACTTGTCATACGCACGCGATATGTTCTTTTTCTCGTTTTATACCAGGGGAATGTCGTTCATAGATATGTCATACCTCAAAAAAACGGACATAAATGACGGCGTGTTGGTATACAGGCGGAGGAAAACAAACCAGCAACTGGCCATAAAATGGGAGGATTGCATGGACGGGATAGTCAGCCTTTACGATAACAAAGGCAGCAAATACGTCCTGCCAATCATTGTCGATGAGGGCAAGGACGAGAGAAACCAGGTAAAAAACTCATTGTGCAGGATAAACAGGGCCTTAAAGGAAATATCGAAAATGGTGAAATCCAACATACCGTTGACGATGTATTGTGCCCGCCATTCATGGGCAAGCATCGCACGAAGCAAGAATGTTCCCGTGTCAATAATAAGTGAAAGCCTGGGCCATACATCTGAAAAGATAACGCAGATTTATTTTTCTTCGTTGGACGCCAATATGGTAGACAAGGCAAATGAGTTGGTTATCAATGCTTTGTAGCCTTTGGTATGTATGACAAAAAAGCATATCTCTTCCCAAGAGATACGCTTTGCTGTTGCAAAAGTAAGAAAATTCTTTTAAACAAAGCATTTTTATTTAGTTATTTTTTTCAAGTAGATGTTTTTTCGTTTTGTTAATAACGAAATTTGTTTAGTGACGTTTACGTTTGCCGTCAATTAAAAGCTTGGTCGTCAATACTTTAACTCTAAGAGCGTATCTCTTGGGAAGAGATACGCAGGTATGGCATAAGTGCAACCGCAATTATGCCGGGAATATTCTGGCATGGTACATTAAAAAAGGAGCCGTTAAGCCTTTGTCTATGGTATTATGCCATTATGCAGGAAAATAAATTAGACTGAATTATCGATGTCACTGTATAGTACAGATGTTCATTCTAAAGCCGAGGGGCAAAGCAATGGCGCAGGCGGAAGCATGAAACCTGCGGAGGGGAATTTGTTGCCGGGCTTTAGATGCATGACATGGTGTTACCTATTTGTCCATAATACAAAAGTAAACTCGCTCAACGAGCTGTTAAGTACGAAGTTTAAAACGTTCATTCACAAAACAACCATATATAAAAAGGATAATAAGAAGATAAGAAAGCAGGAACGGCAGACTATCCCCGGACTGATATTCGTCCAGGGATGCAAGGCCGAGATACAAGATTTCCTGAACGACCATTGCCCGGATGTCTATCTTGCGACCGACTGCAGCACAAAGGCCACGGCCGTAATCCCGGATGAGGTCATGCGCCCGTTCATGCAACTTGACGTGGGGCGCAACCGTATCAGGTTCATGCCACATTCCATGAGTTACTATTCGGAGGGGCATCCGTTGATAAAGGTCACGTCAGGGCCGCTGGTCGGCTTTGAGGGTTACATAATTAGAATATCACGCAACAAGTGCCTCGTTACCTCGTTGGGCGGAATAACGGTGGCAATTAACGGCATAGACAAGGACAGTTTCGAGAATGTAGGCGACTGGAAAAGCCACGCGACTTTGACCCTTTTGGCCAAGCAGGATTTGCCCACCTTTGGCTACAATATGATTGACCC
>CALUEX010000043.1 GCA_944319815.1 uncultured Prevotella sp.
CGTTCTTCTTCAGTGTAAGTTCTCTGCATCTTTTTTATTCTTTTAGAGAACTGTCAACTTATTTAGTATAGGTCAAGAAAGGCGAATATATGCCAAAAACTTTCCGTTTATGGCATAAAATAATTAATTTTGCATTCAGTAAGCTACCATTTTTAATACAAAAACATCATGACACCGAAAGAGAAACGCAACGCCCTGCTGGCGCAGAAGATGCTCAAGAGCCTGGAAAGGCGCAACTACGAGGCCTACTACTGCCCGACGGCAAAGGAGGCCGTCGAGAGGGTTTCAGCACTCATTCCTGACGGGAGCAGCGTTACGTGGGGCGGCTCCATGACCATACGCGACATGGGGCTGACAGCCGCACTGCACGGCCGCAACCTGAAAATAATGGACCGCGACGAGGCCAACGACCGCGACGAGGCGCAACGCATCTACCGCGAGGCGTTCTCGGCAGACTATTACCTGGCGAGCGCCAACGCCATAAGCGAGGACGGCGTGATAGTGAACATCGACGGCAACGGCAACCGCGTGGCGGCGATAACGTTCGGGCCGAAGCGCGTAATATTGGTTATCGGCCTCAACAAGGTGGCGCAAGATGTTACCGCCGCAGTGGCGCGGGCGCGCTCTACGGCAAGCCCCGTCAACGCGGCACGCTTCGACATCAAGACGCCTTGCCGCATCGACGGCGTCTGCCACAACTGCAACTCGCCCGAAAGCATCTGCAACTATATCCACATCATGCGCAACTCGCACCCCGCAAGGCGGCATGTCGTGGTTCTGGTGGGCGAAGACTTGGGGTATTGACATCCAAAAACCCACCCCAACCCTCCCGAAGGGAGGGAGTTTTAGTATGCCTCTGCACTTAATACGCATTGAAAATGGCAAAAGAGTGGATAGAGAAAAATGAGATTTTGATAACATTAATTATAACTATTAAATAAAAACCATTACATAGTAATCAAACTCCCTCCCTTCGGGAGGGCTGGGGTGGGTCTCTACTCCCTTGTAGTGGGTTTTCCAATCATGATTGTCTGCATCGCCGAAAAACCAAGCGTGGCGCGCGACATAGCGCGGATATTGGGCGCGACGGCCCAGCACAACGGATACATGGAGGGCAACGGATACCAGGTGACATGGACGTTCGGCCACCTGTGCACGCTGAAAGAACCCGACGACTACACGCCGCTGTGGAAGCGGTGGAGCCTCGCCGCGCTGCCGATGATACCACAACGCTTCGGCATAAAGCTAATCGAGGACGAAGGCATACGCAAGCAGTTTGCCGTAATCGAAAGCCTCATGCAGGCCGCCGACGGCATAATAAACTGCGGCGACGCCGGGCAGGAGGGTGAACTCATCCAGCGATGGGTGATGCAGAAGGCACAGGCGAAGTGCCCCGTGAAGCGTCTCTGGATTTCGTCGATGACCGACGAGGCCATACGCGAGGGCTTCCGCACGCTGAAAGACCAACAGGAATACCAGCCGCTGTACCTTGCCGGACTTAGCCGAGCCATAGGCGACTGGCTTCTCGGCATGAACGCCACGCGCCTGTACACACTGAAATACGGGCAAAACCGCCAGGTGCTTTCCATCGGCCGCGTGCAGACGCCTACGCTCGCGCTAATAGTAAACCGCCAGAAAGAGATTGACGGCTTCAAGCCGGAACCTTACTGGGTGCTCTCTACGGTGTACCGCGACACGCTGTTCACCGCCACCAAGGGCAAGTTCACGAGCAAGGAGGAGGGCGAGCAGTCGTTCGCCAAAATCGCGGACAAGCCGTTCACAGTGACCGACGTACAGAAGAAGGCGGGCAAGGAAGCCCCACCCCACCTCTATGACCTGACCTCGCTGCAGGTAGACTGCAACAAGAAGTTCTCGATGAGCGCAGAGACCACGCTCAACGTAATACAGTCGCTTTACGAGAAAAAGCTCACGACGTATCCCCGCGTTGACACGCAGTACCTTAGCGACGACATATATCCAAAGTGCCCGGCCACCCTGCGGGGCCTGCGTGGGTATGAACAACTGACGATGCCGCTGCTCGGCAAGCCGCTGGCAAAGAGCAAAAAGGTGTTCGACACGTCGAAAGTTACCGACCACCACGCCATAATACCAACGGGCGTTCCTGCCCAAAGCCTGACCGACTTGGAGCAACACGTCTACGACCTCGTGGCCCGCCGCTTCATCAGTGCGTTCTACCCTGACTGCAAGTTCTCCACGACTACCGTCACGGGAGCCGTTGACGACGTTGAGTTCAAGGTTACCGGAAAGCAGATTACCGACCCCGGATGGCGCGTAGTGTACGGCAAGGACACCCCGACGGCCGACGGCGACAACGCAAAGCAACAGGACGAGGAACGCACCCTGCCGGCATTCGCCAAAGGAGAGAGCGGGCCGCACGCACCGACGCTTACTGAGAAGTGGACAACTCCGCCAAAATACTACACCGAGGCGACGCTGCTGCGCGCAATGGAGACGGCAGGCAAATTCGTTGAGGACGAGGAGTTGCGTGCCGCCTTGAAGGAGAACGGCATCGGGAGACCATCGTCGAGGGCGAACATCATAGAGACATTGTTCAAGCGCAGGTACATCCGGCGCGAACGCAAGAACATAGTGGCCACGCCAACGGGCATCGAACTGATTGACACCATTAGGGAGGAACTGCTGAAAAGCTGCGAGCTTACGGGCATCTGGGAGAAGAAACTGCGCGACATAGAGCATAGGAAATATGACGCGGGGCAGTTTATCAACGAACTGAAACAGCAAATCACCACCATCGTAAACGACGTATTGGCAGACAACAGCAACCGCCACGTGACCATAATGACTGACGAGGACTTGAAGAAAAAGACCCGCAAGAAGGCCGACCAGCCAAGGAAGAAGGCGCAGAAGCCACCCAAACAGGCCACAACCAATAACGACACACCACAACAGACACTACCGGCAGACGACTCAATCGTAGGCAAGGCGTGCCCCGTATGCGGCAAGGGACACATCATAAAGGGCAAAACGGCCTACGGATGCGACCGCTGGAAAGAAGGATGCACATTCCGTCTGCCATTCAAGCAATAAAAAGCGAAAAAGCAAGTTATTATATAGAAACCATCTCCTGACCGCCTTGGTGGGGAGGTCGGGAGTGATTTCCATTTCTTTCTTGACATGAACGCTAAAATCTCTACATATATAATAATATGTGCTTTGGCCTTGGTCGTCGCCTCATGCGGTGCCGACCACTACATGAAGAAGGGCGACAAGTTCCTCGCCATAGGCGAATATTACGACGCGGCGGAGGCTTACAAGGTGGCATACAACAAGACTCCGTCGAAGGAAAGGGCCAAACGCGGAGAGCGTGCGGCCAAGCTCGCCTACTGCTATGACCGCATCAACTCCAACTCTAAGGCTATGGCTGCCTACCGTAACGTCATAAGATACGAGAAAGACAGCCTCGACACACACCTCGCCTTGGCACGGACGCTGATGAAAGCGGCCAACTACAAGGAGGCTGCAAAGGAATTCCAGATGGTCCTGGACTCCATGCCCGACAACGAAATAGCCAAGACCGGCCTGCTGTCTGCACAGACAGCGCAGGCAGAAAAAGAAGCCGGCTCACGATATACGGTGAAAAGAATGGACTTGTTCAACTCCCGACGAGCCGACTATTCACCGATGCTTTTCGGTGACGAATACGACCAGTTGTACTTCACTTCGACACGGAACGAGGCGCAAGGAGACGAACTTAGCGGCATCACGGGCACCAAGCCGGGCGACATCTTCTTCTCGCAGAAGGACGAGAACGGCAAATGGCAACGCCCGGAAGCCATCGAGTCTGGGCTGAACAGCGAATACGATGAGGGTGCGTGCTGCTTTACGCCTGACCAAAGGGAAATGTACCTAACGCAATGCAGCACCGACCCAAGCTATCCGCGATATGCAACCATCGTGAAGTCGGCACGCTCCGATGCCGCCTGGGCTAAGCCTCAACCACTCGAAATAACGCGCGACACTCTGTCAAGCTATGCCCACCCGGCCATATCCCCTGACGGCGAATGGCTCTATTTCACGTCGGATATGCCCGGAGGGAAGGGCGGTCTCGACATCTGGCGCATCCGCCTGACCGCCGCCGGGCTTGGAGGTGTGGAGAACTTGGGCGAACCTATCAACACGCCGGGTGACGAAATGTTCCCCACGTTCAGGCCTAACGGCGACTTGTACTTCTCGTCCAACGGGCACAAAGGACTTGGCGGACTCGACATTTACATCGCTACCGTTGACCCAAAGACCAGGCATTACGTGCTGGAACATCCCGGATACCCACTCAACTCGCAAGGAGACGACTTCGGAATGACGTTCGAAGGCCCACACAACCGTGGTTTCTTCTCGTCAAACAGGGGTGACGCAAGGGGATGGGACCACATCTACAGCTTCGAGAAACCTGAGATAATACAGACCGTAAAGGGCTGGGTTTACGAGATGGAAGGATACGAACTGCCCGAAGCTCAAGTGTATATGGTGGGCAGCGACGGCACCAACCTGAAGCTAAGTGTCAAGATGGACGGCTCGTTTACGCAGGTAATCCAGCCCAACGTTGACTACATAATGCTGGCTACGTGCAAAGGTTTCTTGAACCATAAGGAGGAGCTTCGCGTCGAGCCGGTTGAGGAGTCGAAGGAGTACGTGCTGCAATTCCCGCTGGCGTCAATCAAGGTTCCGGTGCTGATTGACAACATATTCTACGACTTCGACAAGTATACGCTGCGCCCGGAGTCGAAGACTGCACTCGACGAACTCGTGAAACTGCTCGAAGAAAACCCCAACGTAACAATCGAGCTAAGTGCCCACTGCGACTACAAAGGCAGCGCGGAATACAACAAAGTGCTGTCGCAACGAAGGGCGGAGACCGTCGTAAACTACCTGATAGAGCACGGTATAGCCAAGGACAGGCTGTCGCCCGTAGGCTACGGCAAGGAGAAACCGAAGACCATCCGCAAGAAGCTGACCGAGAAATACCCGTGGCTGAAAGAGGGAGACGTGCTTACCGAGGAATACATCAAGAAGCTGACGCCCCAGCAACAGGAAATATGCAACCAGCTGAACAGGCGCACCGAGTTCATCGTTCTGCGCATAACATACGGTATGTTCGACGAACACGGCAACCTGAAGAACCCGCCGAAACCGCAGGAGACAACCACCGGAGGAAACGATGAGGAGGAAATGTACTTTGATTTTGAGTAAAAGTACAAAGCCAAAGACACCAAACACCCGAACCAACCACTCCAGAAACCCACCCCAACCCTCCCGAAGGGAGGGAGCTTAAAATGCTTTTGTATTATAAGGGCATTATACTGAAATATTAAAGGACAGCTTCCTGACTTCGTCAATGCGCCACCCAAATTAAGATTTGTTGCCAGATATGTCGAAAAGTGGTTTCACTGCGAGGT
>CALUEX010000044.1 GCA_944319815.1 uncultured Prevotella sp.
AAGGAATAACACCTGATATTGTAAACAAAGACTGTTATTAACCAACATAACTGTCAACTAATTTCAGGAAAGGTCATCCCTCGATGCAATACGTGTCCTTTTACATTCCCAAAGGCCACATATTGCATCGCCAAAGGGCGTCTTTTACATAACGTTTAGCCGTAACTTACCTTCTTGTTGGTGTCCTGTCACGTGTAAATAAATGTAAAATTATCCATCTTTTAGGTTAAACGAAACAAGAAAATAGATGTTTGCACCATATTTCTTGATGCACGATGGTTTTATGAAACTACTAAAATGTTAAGTTCACGGCTCACCTCCCGTCTATTTACCCACAAAAACCTGAATTAACATTAGCCTCCGCAGGTTGATAATTATCAAGTATGCTTATGGCTTATATAATAAAGAAAATCAGTGTTTACGAGATAATCGTAGTGCAAAAGAATGGTGCTTACTGCAAACAATGGATTGCAATTCTTGTCGTTTTTGCCGTCAGTCCATTGTTTTTTTTGTACATTTGCATCTAATAATGACGTATGATTAAAGTTTTGCAGTATGTTTGTTTTAATGCCTTGCATACTGGTTTTATAGACGTTAGTAAGTGGAAAATGTAATAATGTTTTGTATTGGTACGGGTAATTAAAACGTTTGGCAGCGTGTGCTCGGGTATCGAGGCGGCGAGCTTCGTCCTCGAACCGCTTGGCGTTAAACCTTTGTGGTTGTCTGAGATAGACGATTTCGCGTCGCGTTTCTTGGCCGCAAAATATCCTGAAGCGCCTAACCTTGGCGACATGAACGACATTCCTGCGCAGTTGAAGGCTGGCAGGGTTGAGGCTCCCGACCTGCTCTGCGGGGGCACTCCGTGCCAGGCATTCTCCTTGGCAGGGTGGAAAAACGGGCTTGACGACAACCGCGGACAGCTTACGCTTAAGTATATCGACATCTTGGACGGGATTGATGCGCTACGTGAAAGGGCGAACAAACCTAAGGCTCGGTTCTTCTGGGAAAACGTGGAGGGTGTGCTTACCGACAAGACCAACGCCTTCGGTTGCTTCCTGGCCGGTCTTGCAGGGCTTGACGAGCCGTTGTCCGTAACGAAGTGGGGCAGTGCCGGTGTCCTGCACGGCAAGACACGCAACATCGCTTGGCGTGTGTTGGACGCA
This sequence comes from uncultured Prevotella sp., assembly GCA_944319815.1. Lineage (GTDB taxonomy): Bacteria > Bacteroidota > Bacteroidia > Bacteroidales > Bacteroidaceae > Prevotella. The sequence goes on from CALUEX010000044.1 coordinate 1,164, forward strand.
AAATACTTCGGTTTACCCCAGCAGCGGAGGCGCATTTACGTGGTCGGCGGCGGCAAGGACTTCTATCCCGAGAACGTATTGTTCGACTATGGGGACATCACAGCCGACCCGTATTGCCGCAGGGCTGATGCCGGAATGTTTGACGTTAAGCCTCATTGCGGCGTGCCTACAGAGCTGACAAGGGTCATTGACGGGTCTGAAGTAGAGATATTCAGGACATACACTGATTGCCTGTATGCGGCTTATGGCACTAAGTGGAACGGCAATGCGGCGGCGTTTAACGGTTCGTTGTTCGTCGCGCAGGGTGGGAGGCTTAGGCGGCTGACGCCCGTAGAGTGTGAAAGGCTGATGGGATTTCCTGATAATTACACTTATTTAGACAAGGCCACGCTGACCAACCGCTTCAGGGCAACGGGCAACTCGTGGGCTGTCAACGTGGTGAGGTGGATAATGAAAAGGCTTGTTGGTGAGGATGCTGGCCGTCCTCTTTGGCAAGTAAGGGAGGAACTTATGCTGTTCAAGGACTTTGTTTATCTTGGCGGAAGCGGCTACGTCAACTCGACGGCATACCCGATAGACTACCGGCTGTCTAATTTCATTGACCTTGTAGACATCCACCCGGATGCCAAGTTGTATATTTCAAAGGCCGGTTGTGCCGGCATCCTTAGGCGGAAATATGAGCGGCGTGCAGGGATGAACAGCCGTCTTGAGCGTGTCTTGCAGGCGAACACTTGAAGCCGTTACACTGCAACGGCTTCAAGTGATGTTAGTCTTGGCGCCTTTAACGCCAAAGTTTTTTCTCTCTTCACCCCTCGTCCTTCGTTTTTCAGTATGCCACGGAGCATGGGATGCCCATCGCTACTACCCTGTCGCGTATGTCGTCGAGCACCTCGGGCGATGCCTTCTTGAGGTCGTGGTCGGGCGTCTCACGGTCGATGGTGTAAATCATCACCTGGCGCGGGGCGATGTGCCTTACGGCTTCGAGCCACGGGCCGACGTATTCCTCGCCCGTGTTGTCAACGTCGTGGCCGTCAATCGTGCCGCGCATAAACATCGTCTGCACGATGGCGTGCCCGTTGAACGAGCGGATTGTCTCGATTATTTCGCGCACGTCGTAGGTGGGGTAAGTCGGTCTGTTCACCTTGTCTATATATTCCTGACTCACGGTGTCGAGTTTCAGAATATTGTTGTCAACGCGCTCGAGGGCCTTGTGCACCTCCGGGCGCATGGCTTGCGTGGCGTTGCTGAGCACTGACACCTTGGCTTCGGGGCAATACGTGTCGCGCAGACGGATGGTGTCGTCTATTATTTCGGCAAATTGCGGGTGCGCCGTCGGTTCGCCGTTGCCGGCGAATGTCAGCACATCGGGCAGCCGACCGTCAGTCTCCATGGCTTTCAGCTTTGTTTCAAGGGCGGCGGACACCTCCTCGCGCGACGGTCGTTTAAGACGCGGGCGGTGGTCGGCATTGAAGCCGCATTCACAGTAAATGCAGTCGAAAGTGCACACCTTGCCGTCGGCCGGCATAAGGTTGATGCCGAGCGACAGGCCCAGCCGTCGGCTGTGCACAGGGCCGAAAATCGGCGATGGATATATTACGGTACTCATATCTGTTTTTGTTTGCGAAGTTAAGAATATTTATAGAGAGCGGCAAGGGTATGCGCTTTTTTATCGATATTTTTTTAGTTAACGTGAGTTCGGTATAAGAAGCCAGTCTTTGTTAGGCCATACTTTCTTGCTTTGCGGTATAAGGTTTACACCGACCCTGCGGTAAAAAGAGAGCCTCCCATTCATTTAATTGATGCCATCCTTAAAGTAGGGACGCTCGGCCTGAGCGTCCGGGTAACCATGATAACAGCCAACGTCAGCAATGTAAACAACCAATGATTAACGTGAGTTCGGTATAAGAAAACCTTTGAAAAAGTTGTGGAAATGAAACATTTTTTTAGCACCTTTATAGCTAATAGTCAATAAGTTACATAAAAGCATCCATTCCCGTGACTGATACAAATTTAATGGAAATTTTCT
>CALUEX010000045.1 GCA_944319815.1 uncultured Prevotella sp.
AAGGAATAACACCTGATATTGTAAACAAAGACTGTTATTAACCAACATAACTGTCAACTAATTTCAGGAAAGGTCAGATTGGTTTGCAAAAGATGCCGAAATGCACGATGAAATGGCACATTTTGCAGGGTAAAAGGTGACGTTTTGGGATAACAACCGACAGCCAGCCACCTGACACCCGACCGCCAGCCACCTGACACCCACCCCAGCCCTCCCGAAGGGAGGGAGCTTAGTATGCCTTGCCGATAAAATACTATTACCGACAGCCAACAAAGCTAATCAAGCTCCCTCCCTTCGGGAGGGTTGGGGTGGGTGTCAGGTGGCTGGCAGTTGGGCGTTTAGTGTGGTTGGGGTGGGTGTCTACACAAACATCAGCGTGGTCATCCTGTCCTTGGCGAATATCTCCTGCGCCACGGCCTGTATGTCGCCGGCGGTCACCTCGTCAACCCGTGCCATGAGGCGCGCCACGTCCCTCTCGATGCCGTGGTGCAGGTAGCTGCGGCCGAAGTCGATGGCGAAGCTCTCGCGGTTGTCGCACGCCACGCCTATCTGCCCCTTGATTTGCCGCTTGGCGGCGGCAAGGGCCGTTGGCGAGAGCGGTTTTTCGGTCATCTTGTCGAGCTCGCGCCTTACCAGGCGGCGGCACTTGGCCACGTCGTGGGGGTCGCATCCGAAGTAGGTGCACCACAGGCCCGTGTCTGAATAGTTCACCATCGAGCTGTCAACCGTGTACACCAGTCCGTGCCTCTCCCTCAGCGCAACGTTCAGCCTGGCGTTCATGCCCGGGCCGCCGAGGATGTTGTTCATCAGGTAGAGCGCGTAGCGCCGCCCGTCGTGCACGCCGTAGGCCCTGTTGCCCGTCATGACGTGCGCCTGGTGCGTGCCCCGGTTGACGGTCTCCTCGCGCGGTGCGTACTGCGGCACCGGCGCCTTGCGCTCCTTCTTCAGCGGCTCGCGCGCCGGGAAGCCGTCGGTGGCCCGCTCCAGCAGCCTCACCAGCCGCTCGAAGCTGACGTCGCCGTAGGCGAAGAACACGGCGTTCTCGGGCCTGTAGTGCCTCCGGGTGAAGCGCAGCGCGTCGTCGGTGGTGTATGTGCGTAGGCGCTCCTGCGTGCCGAGGATGTTGTGGCCGAGGGGATGCCCGTCGAAGACGATGTTCTCGAAGCGGTCGTAAATCAGCTCCGCCGGCGAGTCGTTGTAGCTCTCAATTTCGTCGCAGACCACCTCCACCTCCTTGTCAATCTCGGCCTGTGGGTACGTGCTGTGCAGCACGATGTCGGCCAGCAGGTCAACGGCGCGCGGCAGGTGCTCCCTGAGCAGCGCCGCGTAGAACACGGTGTCCTCCTTGTTGGTGAAGGCGTTGAGGTCGCCCCCTACGCTCTCGAGACAGTTAAGCACCTGCATCTGCCGCCGCCGCGCCGTGCCCTTGAACGTCATGTGCTCGCAGAAGTGGGCCAGGCCTTCCTCGCCCGGCAGCTCGTCGCGCGTGCCCGCGCCGACGGCGAACCCGCAGTAGACCACGGGCGACGCCGACGCAAGGTGGATGACGCGCAGCCCGTTGCTCAAAACGTGAGTGTTGTATTTCATAATCCAAGGCGCAAAATTAAGTGTTTTTCACGAGTTTATCACTTGATGCCTTATATAAAAAGCATTTTTTTAGTAACTTTGCGCCATATTTACAACAATATATCACACATACGCCATGCGCAAGGTAATAGGAATCGGGGAGACCGTCCTCGACATAATATTCAAGGGAGGGCAGCCCGTGAGCGCCGTGCCGGGCGGCTCGGTGTTCAACGGCATAATCTCGCTGGGGCGCGCCGGTGTGCCGGCGGCGTTCGTCAGCGAGGTGGGCGACGACCGCATAGGCCGCCGCACGGTCAGCTTCCTTGAGGAAAACGGGGTGGACGCGGCGCACGTCAGCAGCTACCGCGGCACGAAGTCGCCCATATCCCTGGCGTTCCTCAACGACAGTAACGACGCCGAGTACATATTCTACAAGGACCACCCGCACGACAGGCTCGACTACGCCACGCCCGAAATAGAGCGCGACGACATCGTGGTGCTCGGCTCGTACTACGCCGTCAACCCCGTAATCCGCCCGCAGGTGGCCGCCATACTCAACGCCGCGAGGGACAAGGGAGCCATCATCTACTACGACGTCAACTTCCGCGCCGCCCACGCCGACGAGGTGATGAGGCTCACGCCGAACATCCTGGAGAACTTCGAGTATGCCGACATTGTGCGCGGCAGCCGCGAGGACTTCAACGTGATGTACCGCATGGACACGCCCGACAAGGTGTACAACTCGCAGGTGTCGTTCTACTGCAAGAAGTTCGTCTACACCGACGGGGCGGATGCCGTGGAGCTGCGCGGCGACGGCGGGCTGCGCAAGAGCTACCCCGTAGAGCCCACGGCGACGGTGAGCACCATCGGCGCGGGCGACAACTTCAACGCCGGGCTGGTGTACGGGCTGGTGAAGTACGGCGTCACCCGCGAGATGATGGACGGCCCGCTCGGCGAGGACACGTGGGACAACATCATACGCTGCGCCATGGCTTTCTCGGCAAACTGCTGCAAGAGCATTAACAACTCCATCGACAAGGCCTTCGGCGAAGCCATGAAGGAGGAGCTGGGCAAGTAGCGGTTACGGGGCGTATAGGCCCCATCCGCCCCATAAGTCCTATTTAATCCCAGCGGAATATTTGCCTTATTTGCCCCATCACTCCCATCCAACGAACGATAAACTAAAACAAGCATAACCATGATTGAGATTACAGACAAAATCTATTACGTGGGCGTCAACGACCGCAACAAGGAACTCTTCGAGGGCCTGTGGCCGCTGCCCAATGGCGTTTCTTATAACTCTTACCTCATCGACGACGAGAAAGTGTGCCTCATCGACACCGTCGAGGTTGACTTCTTCATGCCCTACCTCAAGAACATACGCGAAGTGCTGGGCGACAGGCAGGTTGACTATCTCGTCATCAACCACATGGAGCCCGACCACAGTGGCGCCATAGAGCTCATCCGCAAGTATTATCCCGGGATTAAGATTGTCACCAACAAGAAGGCGTTTTGCATGATTGACGGCTTCTACGGCATGACGACCGATGGCGTGGAGGTGTGCAACGGCTCCACGCTCGACCTCGGACGGCACAAGCTCTCGTTCGTCCTCACGCCGATGGTGCACTGGCCCGAGACTATGGTCACGCTCGACACTACCACCAACACGCTGTTCTCGGGCGACGCCTTCGGCTGCTTCGGCGCGTTGAACGGCGGCATCATCGACTCTGAAATCAACTGCGACACGTTCTGGCTTGAGATGGTCCGCTATTATTCGAACATCGTGGGCAAGTACGGAACGCCCGTGCAGAACGCCCTGAAGAAATTAGAGGGAGTGCAACTCGACTACATCTGCTCGACGCACGGCCCCGTCTGGCACGAGTACATCGACAAGGTGGTCGGCATCTACGACCGACTTAGCCGCTACGAGACCGAGGAAGGTATCGTAATCTGCTACGGGACGATGTACGGCAACACCGAGCGCATGGCCGAAGTGATAGCCCGCGCGGCGAGCCAGGCCGGCATCAAGAACATCGTAATGTACAACGTGTCGAAGACCCACCACTCTTACATCATCCGTGACGTGTTCCGTTACCGCGGGCTCATCGTCGGCGCGCCGACGTACAACGCCGGGCTGTACCACGAGATGGAAGTGCTCTTGAGCGAGCTGGCCGGCAAGGACATCAAGAACCGCCACTACATAGGCTGGTTCGGCAGCTATGCCTGGGCAGGGAAGGCCGTCGGGTGCATCAAGGAATGGAACGACACGCGCCTTAAGTTCGAGCCCGTCGGCGAGCCTGTGGAGATGAAGCAGAGCCTGAAAGACGATACCTTCGCACAGTGCGAGGCCCTCGGACGCGCCATGGCCGAGCGCCTTAAGCAGGACAGGCAGTAACATTTTCGGTCATGAGGCCATACGGTCATGAGGTTTTACGGTTGTCACCCAACACGCCGGCAGGCGTAAAGCCACATGGCCGTAGGGCCTTATGACCCGACAACCGAAAAACAGCATAACCCTAAACCATTAACCTCAAATGAGAAAAACACACTTCGGGCTGTTGCCCCGGATTATCGTTGCCATAATATTGGGCGTGGCTCTGGGCAACGTCATGACAGAACCATGGATACGCCCGTTCGCGACTTTCAACGCCATCTTCAGCCAGTTTCTCGGCTTTCTCGTGCCAATCATAATCGTAGGCCTCGTCACTCCGGCCATAGCCGGCATCGGCAAGTCCGCCGGGAAGATGCTGCTGGCCACGGTAGGCATTGCCTATGCCGACACGGTGCTGTGCGGACTGCTGTCCTACGGCACTGGCAGCGTGCTCTTCCCCGGTATGCTCGACGGCATCACCACTACTGCCTCGCAGGCCTCGCAGGGCGGGGCTGAGCCTTACTTCACCATCGCCATACCCCCGCTTCTCGACGTGATGAGCGCCCTCGTGCTGTCGTTCATGATGGGGCTTGGCATAGCCTACGGCAACGCCGACGTGCTGCGCAAGGGTGCCGACGAGCTTATGGCCATCACGGGGAAGGTAATCGAGAAGGCCATCATCCCCCTGCTGCCGCCCTACATCTTCGGCATCTTCCTCGACATGACGGCCACCGGGCAGGCTTACTCAGTGATAACGGTGTTCGCCAAGATTATCGTCGTCATCTTCATACTCCACATCTTGATACTGCTTTACCAGTTCGCCGTGGCCGGACTGCTGTCGAAGCGCAATCCGCTGAAGCTGCTCTGGCGCATGATGCCGGCCTACTTCACGGCCTTGGGCACGTCGTCTTCGGCAGCCACCATTCCCGTTACGCTCAGGCAGACCGAGCTTAACGGCGTGAGCAAGGACGTCGCCGGGTTCACCGTCCCGCTCTGCGCCACAATCCATATGTCAGGCTCGGTGATGAAAATCACGGCCTGCGCCCTCACCATCTGCATGATGAAGGGTATGCCCCACGACCCCGTGCTGTTCACGGGCTTCATCCTGCTGCTGTCGGTGATGATGGTAGCCGCGCCGGGAGTGCCCGGAGGGTCAATCATGGCGGCGCTGGCTCCGCTTGCGTCGGTGCTCGGCTTCGGCGAGCAAGACCAGGCCTTGATGATAGCCCTGTACATCGCGATGGACAGTTTCGGCACGGCCTGCAACGTCACGGGCGACGGGGCGGTGGCCATGGTGGTAGACAAGATATTCGGCAAGAAGGCCGCCGCTGGGGCACGATGACACCGCCGCAGCCGTGTGCCGCCGGCCCACGAAAGGCGAAAGGGCACTTTCCGCACTGCGGAAGGTGCCCTTTTTGCGTGCGTTTTGCCACATATCGCGTTGCGGAAGGGCACGTCTTGCGCGCTCGTCCGCCGCCGGTTGCAAGGCGTTGGGCCACAGCGCGTTACGTCGTTGCCGCCGAACGCTCTACAAGGCGCGCCACTTCGTCGAGCGTGCCGGCCACGCAGAGGTCGTCGTCAAGTCCACGGCGGATTACGCCCTTGGCCTTGAGGTCGTCGAGCATGGCCACGAGCGAGTCCCAGAAGCCGCCGACGTTGTACAGTATCACGCGCTTCCTGTGGTAGCCGATTGATGCCGCCGCCACCACGGTGAACACCTCGTCGAGCGTGCCCACGCCGCCGGGCAGGGCCACGGCCACGTCGGCCTGCGCCGTCATGATGTCCTTGCGGTCGCTCAGGTTGTCGCACGGTATGCACACGTCCATGTCGGGGCTGGCCTTGCCGCCGCGCTCCACTATTGTCGGCACCACGCCTATGGTCCTGCCACCGGCCTCGCGCACGGCCTTGGCCACGCACTGCATAAGTCCCAGGTTGCACCCGCCGAACACCAGCGTGTGCCCGTTCCGGCCGAGCCAACGGCCCAGTTCCGCGGCCGCCTTGAAATATCCGGCATCGATGTTCGAGTTAGCCGAACAGAATACTGCTATTTTCATTTTCGCCAAGTTATAAGTTACAAGTCCGCAAGCGGCAGGTCGGTTAGCCGCGCCCCTTGCGGTGCCGTTTCCTGCAAAGGTAACACATTTTCTTTTGAAAATGAAAAAATATACGCCGTACAGGCTTGTAAATCAGATTTTTATGCCTAAATTTGCACCGTGAAAGCCAAACGGAGCTTGAACGTTTGGCGTGACTGCAGTTTTTTATACATAATTATTTTAGATTGAAGACATTTGAAGAATTGGGCGTCAGCGAAGAGATTCGCCGCGCCAT
>CALUEX010000046.1 GCA_944319815.1 uncultured Prevotella sp.
GCCTCGTTGCCCTTGCGGGCGGCCTTCAACTCAACGTTGTTCTCCTCTACGCTGCGCAGCACGTCGCTTATGCTCTGCGCCGGGGCAGCCGTTGCGGCCAGCAAGGCCACTATTGAAAGTATTGCATTTTTCATGTTCAACTAATATTTATGAATATCCGTAAACCCGCCAACCGTAGGGACATAATTAGCTTTCGCTGACCTTTGGTTCATTATGCAAGCACGCCACGTAGGAGCGTATCCATTCAGCAAGAACAAAGAAATACGTTCTTCCAGAACGTGCGGACATAATAAATTATGTCCCTACAAGGGATGTTGTTTTAATGCGTATTTATATTTATAACGTTTTTAACCTTATTTTGTTGCGTCAGCCACCAATGAAAGTCGGCTTGGTTGCCGACCGTGATGCAATATGCGGCAAACGGCAGCGCAAAAGGATGCTTTCCGCGCCGCCGTTTGCCACATATTGCAAGGCGTTTTGCCACCTTTTGCACGGCAGGGCGTAACCGCCTGTCATGCAAGCGGTTACGCATGGTGCCGTCAGTCATCGTCGCCCTTGGCCTCGACAGCCTTGTCCTTTATGATGTTGCGGCGGCTCATCCACTCGTAGACGATGGGAATGATGAAGCCGTTGAGGAACGTCGAGGTGAGCAGTCCGCCGAGGATTACCTTCGCCATGGGGCTTTGTATTTCGTTGCCGGGCAGGCTGCCGCGCAGGGCGAGCGGTATGAGGGCGAGCGCGGAGCAGAGGGCCGTCATGAGGATGGGGTTCAGGCGGTCGAGCGAACCGTGCACGATGCTGTGGCGCAGGTCGGTGCCCGGCGTCTCGCGCAGCGTGTTGTAACGGTTGATGAGCAGCATACCGTTGCGCGTGGCGATGCCGAAGAGCGAGATGAAGCCGATGATTGCAGGTATGCTTACCTCGCCCGTGGTGAGCACGAGGGTGAACACTCCGCCGATGAGCGCAAGCGGCAGGTTGAGCAGGATGACGCCGCTCTCCACCGCGTTCTTGAACTGCATATAGAGCAGCAGGAAGATTACGACGATGCTGAGGAGCGAGGCCAGGAGGAGGGTGCGGCTGGCCGACTGTTCGCTCTCGAACTGGCCGCCGTACTCTATGTGGTAGCCCTCGGGCAGCTTGACCTTTGCGTCGACGCGCTTGCGTATGTCGTTGACCACGCTGCGCAGGTCGCGCCCGCTCGCGTTGGCCGAGATTACGATTTTACGCTTCACGTTCTCGCGGTTGATTGTGTTCGGGCCCATGGCCGACGTCACCTCGGCCACGCTGGCCAGGGGCACCTTGCGGCCGTCGGGCGTGTCGAGCATGAGGTCGCGTATGCGCTCCATGTCGCAGCGGTCGTGCTCGGCGGCGCGCACCACGAGGTTGAAGCTGCCGCCGCGCTCGTAGACCTGCGACACAGTTTCGCCCGCCATGTTGGTGCGCACGAAGGTGTTGAAGTCGGCCAGCGGTATGCCGTAGAGCTTCAGCATCTCGCGGTTAGGCTTTATTTCAAGCTCGGGCCGCTCCACCTGTTGCTCCACGTTGAGGTCGGCAATGCCCTCCACGTCGGCAACGGCGTCCTTGATTTGGTTGCCGAGGTCGAACATCTTGTTGAGGTCGTCGCCGAAGAGCTTGATGGCGATGCTGGCCTGCGTGCCGCTGAGCATGGCGTCGATGCGGTGGCTGATGGGCTGCCCTATTTCGATATTCGCGCCCTTTATGGCCGCGAGCTTATGCCTTATGTCGTTGAGAAGCTCCTCGTGCGAGCGGTCTTTCAGCTCGAAGGGTGCCTCTATTTCCGACACGTTGACGCCCAAGGCGTGCTCGTCAAGCTCGGCGCGGCCCGTCTTGCGCGCCACGGTCTGTATCTCGGGGATTGACAGGAGGATTTCCTCGGCGCGGCGGCCGATTTTGTCCGACTCCTCAAGCGATATGCCCGGCATGGAACTTATGTTGATGGTGAACGAGCCTTCGTTGAACTTCGGCAGGAAGCTGTGGCCCAACGTGAAGAACAGGCCGAGGGCGGCGACGAAGGCGGCGGCCGTGGCTATGACGACGGGACGCTTGTGGTCGAGCGCCCAGACGAGCCAGCGCTCGTAGTGCTTCTTGAGCCAACGCGCCACGAAGGCTTCCTTTGGCACGCCCTTGTCCTTGCCTTCGCCCAGCAGATAGCTGCACAGCACGGGGGTAAGCGTAAGCGCGACGACGGTAGAAGCCACAAGGGCAACGATGAAGGCGACGCCCAGCGGTATGAGCATACGGCCCTCCATGCCGCTCAGGTAGAACAGGGGGATGAAGCTGACGATGATTATTGCCGTGGAGTTAAGGATGGGCATACGCACCTCGCGCGATGCGTTGAACACGACGTCGAGCAGCGGCAGCCGCTCTTCCTTAGGCAAGGCACGGTTCTCGCGCAGGTGTTTCCATACGTTCTCGACGTCAACTATTGCGTCATCCACGAGCGACCCGATGGCGATGGCAAGTCCGCCGAGGCTCATCGTGTTGACGCTCATGCCGAAATAGTGCAGCACCATGACCGAAATAAGCAGCGACACGGGCAGCGTGACGAGCGAGATGACCGTGGTGCGGACGTTAGCAAGGAAGAGGAAAAGGATGATGACGACGAACACCGCGCCCTCGTAGAGCGAGTGCTCGACGTTCTTCACCGAGCTTTCGATGAACCTCGACTGGCGGAAGATGTCCGTGGAGACGTGCACGTCGGCGGGCATATTCTTCTTCAAGTCATGCAAGGCGGCCTCCAGGCGCTCGGTAAGCTCGATGGTGCCGGTGTCGGGCTGCTTGGTAACGGTCAGCAAGACGGCGGGCTTGCCCTTCTCCGAGGCCAGGCCGAGGCGCGGCACTTGCGCCCCGACTTGCACGTCGGCAACGTCGCCGAGGGTAACGGCGTCGCCGTTAATGGTCTTCACCACGGCGTCGCCCATCTTCTTCACGTCGTCGGTTGACACCACGCCGCGCACTATGTACTCGTTGCCGTACTCGTAGATTACGCCTCCGTTGGTGTTGCGGTTCATCTGGTCGGTCACGGCGAGCACCTCGCCGAGGGTCACGCCGTAGTGTGCCATGCGGCCGGGATGCAGCAATATCTGGTATTCCTTGATGTCACCGCCGAGCACCGACACCTGCGACACGCCGCCCGTTGACATGAGGCGGGGGCGTATAGTCCAGTCGGCCAAGGTGCGCAGGTCCATCATCGACGTGCTGTCGGCGGTAAGCCCGACGATAAGGACTTCGCCGAGGATTGACGACTGCGGGCCGAGCGTGGGCTTGCCTACGTTCTCGGGCAGCGTCTCGGTGACTGCCGCGAGCTTCTCCGACACGATTTGCCGGGCTAAGTAGATGTCAGTGTCCCAGTCGAACTCCACCCACACGACGGAGAAGCCCGTGGCCGAGGACGAACGGACGCGGCGAACGTGGGTCGCGCCGTTGACCGCAGTCTCGATGGGGAACGTCACCAACTGCTCCACTTCCTCGGCGGCCATGCCGCCGGCCTCGGTCATGACGACCACCGTAGGCGCGTTGAGGTCGGGGAATACGTCTACTTCCGTCTGCCCGGTGGTGTATATGCCGGCGACGGTGAGCAACACCGCAGCCACGAGCACGAGCAGGCGGTTGTGCAATGAGAAATGGATGATTTTGTTTAACATAATGAATAAGCCCCACCCGACCGAAGAGAGGGTTGGGTTGGGTGTCAGGTCGGTTGATAGTTGTTATTTGTTTAATGGTTATGCGTGTGTCCCGGTATGGTGTTGCTTGCCGAGGCAAGACGCACCTGCGTGGCTCCCTTGACCACTACCTTCTCGCCGCCCTTGAGGCCGCTCTTTATCTCGACGCGCTCACCGTCGGTCTGGCCAACGGCTACTTCGCGGCGCTCGTAGCACGACGGGTCAGTCTGCACGTAGACGAAATTGAGGCCCTGCTCGTCGGTCAATGCCGACACGGGCACGCTGACTACGCCCTTGCGGGAGGCGGTCAGCAGATATGTCTCAACGAACGAGCCCGGGGCTACCTCGGCACGGTTGGCAAACTCGAAGGTCACGGGCAGGTATGGCGTCCCGTCGCCGGTCTGCTTGCCCGTGGCTACAAGGCGCCCGTTCATCTGCCGCAGGTCGTACACGCGGTCACCGTAGGCCGTCTTGAACTTGGCCGACTTCACCGTGCCCAGCACCTGGTAGTAACGCTCGGGCACGTTGGCCCTCAGGTACAGGCTGCGCGTCTGCGTGACGTTCATCAGGGGCTGGCCCACGGCAACGTAGTCGCCCTCCTTGACGAGGCAGGTCTTGACGTATCCGCTGATGGGCGACGACACTGCCACGCCCGATGCGGCCTTGCCGCCGGACGAGAAAGCCTGGTAAGCGATTTTGGCCGACTCGTATGCCGAGCGGATTTGGTTGAACTCCTTTTCCGTTACAATCTTGTCCTTCACCAACCGCGCAGCGCGCTCATACTCGCTCTTGGCCGTCTGGTAAGCCACGGCGGCCTGCCGCGCGGGGTCGTCCTGCAAGTTCTTCGACGATATGGTGAACACCGTGCCGCCCTTGGCCACTGCCGACCCCTCGGTCAGGCCGCGCGTGAAGCTCACCACGCCCGACACGGTGGCCACGACGGTGGCCTCCTCGCCCGACGCAGCCAGGATTTTGCCGCCGCACGGGATGACGCCCGAGAACTCGCCGGGCGTTACCGCCTCGGCCACAATGCCGGCGGCCTTGGCTTCTTCCGGACTAATCACTATTTCCCCGGCGTGCCCGTCAGCCTCGCCGGCGTGCGCGTCGGCAGCTTCGCCGTGTCCGTCGCCCGAGTGGCACGAGGCAAGCAGAAGTGCGGCGAACGCGCATGATAAGAATGTCTTGTAGCTCATGTTCAGTTAACAATTTATTTTTTGGTTGCAAAAATAATGGAAAAGAAATGCAACTTGGTTGCAAAGCTGACCCCCAACCACCAAACATCTAACACCCAACCAACAGCCACCTAACACCCAACCAACAGCCATCTAACACCCACCCCAGCCCTCCCGAAGGGAGGGAGCTTAATATGCCGGGTTGGTCTGGCAAGGGCGCATTGGCCCTATCGGCCTTATTTGACCTATTGTTCCCGGCCTATCTCAAACCCACCCCAGCCCTCCCGAAGGGAGGGTGCTTAATATGCTGGGTTGGTTCAGCAAGGGTGCATTGGCCCTATCGGCCTTATTTGACCTATTGTTCCCAACCTACCACAAAGCGAAAGGCCACAAACGGCAGAGCAAAAGATAACCTATTACACAATAAAAAGCCACGTTTTGCGCTGCAAAACGTGGCTTATCGGAAACTATCTGATAAACAGGCTGTTAGCAATAACAGCCATCAAGAGTCATGGGAGCACCGAGAGCTCTGGGACTACTGCGAAGCCCCCAACCACAAAAGCATACCAAGCTCCCTCCCTTCGGGAGGGCTGGGGTGGGTGTTAGGTGGTGCTGGCTTGGGTGTGTGGTGTTGCTTGTTGGGGTGGGTGTCTCAATGCCCATTAAAGAACACGTACAGTGCCACCATAACCACGGCCAAAGTAACCCACGCCACGATAACGCCACGCTTGGGCTTCTCGCTCAGTTTCACCACCTCAGTGCTCACCGTGGCCTGCTTGTTGGCAAGGCTCACCACCACCATCGTAATGACGAGGATGACGAAGATGTAGAACGAGAGCATCATGAAGTGTACGGCCTCCGTGGCGCCTGGGATTACCCACAGGTAAAGTATGCCCGCACCGATGCTGAAAATGGTGCCGAAGGTCAGCGTGATGTTGGCGGCCAGCGTGGTGCAACGCTTCCAGAAGACGCCCATCACGAACACGGCGGCCATCGGCGGGGCTATGAAGCTGAGCACCGACTGGAACACGTTAAAGAGGTTCATGCCCTTGATGTTGTCAACGGCGACGGTGATTACTATTGACACCAACGCCCCGATGATGGTCACTATGCGCCCCGTGCGCGATATTTCGGCTGGAGTGGCCTCGGGACGGATGTTCTTCACGTAGATGTCCATCGTGAAGACGGTGCTCAAGGCGTTAAGGGCGGAACCTATGGTGCTGATGAGCGCCGCCGTGAGGACTGCCAGCACGAGGCCTACCATACCCACGGGGAACAGGCTGGAGACGAGCGACATATAGGCATTGTCGGGCTCTATTGTCACCCCGCCGAAGAAGCCCGTCTTCACCAACGCGAAGCAGACGATGCCCGGGATGATGTAAATGGCAACGTCGAGGATTTTCAGCCAACCCGTGAAGTTGGCCCCGCGCTGCCCCTCGCTCAGGTTCTTGGCGGCCAACACGGGCTGTACCATCGACTGGTCGGTGCACCAGAACCACAGGCCCGATATGGGATAGCCCAGCAGGATGGGCAGCCAGGGGAAGTCCTTGTCGGAGTTCGGCTGAAACAAGTTCCAGTAGTTAGACGGCACTATGTCCGGATTTGCCAGCACGGAGATGCCGCCCGTGAACGAGTCGCCGCCCAAGCGGTAGATGCCGACGACGGTAAGCGTGGCCGAAACGACGATGAGCAGCACCATCTGGTACACGTTGGTGTAGGCCACGGCCTTAAGTCCGCCGAGCATGGTGAAGAACGCCGATATGGCCAGAAGCAGGAAGGCGGACATCCACATGGGCATACCGAACACCTGGCGGATGATGATGCCGCCGGCGAAAAGCGTCAGCGCGAGCCACGAGATGAGTATGGTGACGATGGTGTACCAGGCCAGCATATTTCTCGTTGACTGCCCGAAGCGCAGTCCCATGAACTCGGGCAGCGTCGCTACCTTGCTTCCCAGATAGCGCGGGGCGAAGACAAAGGCCAGCAGGGCTATGAAGACGAAGGCGTACCAGGCGTAGTTGCCCGACACGATGCCCGTGGTGAAGCCTGCACTGGCCGACGCTATGAGCATCGACGGGCCTACGTTGGTGCCCCACATGGAGAAGCCTATGTGGTGCCAGCGCAGCGAGTGCTCGGCCAAGAATTTACTACTACCGTCCTTGCTCTTGTGGCTCGCCCACACCCCGATAGCCAGGAGGATGACGAAATAGGCGGCAAGGATGCCCCAGTCAAGTGCTTGTAATGATTGTGTTGTCATGGTTGTGTTTGATTTTTGTTTTCGGGAGTTAAGGAGTTATGAAGTTAAGGAGTTAAGACAAATGCTTTGTCAAATGAAAAATGGATAATGAAAAATGAATAATTACGGAGTATTCAATTCTTCACTCTTCGTTCTTAACTCTTCACCTGACAAAGCATTTGTCTTAACTCCTTAACTTCATAACTCCTTAACTCCTAAAGTTTATTACCTTATTTATTCAATAATTGTTTTGCCACCTTCACCGCCTCGTTGGCGTTGTCGCTGTAACCGTCGGCACCGATTTCGTCAGCGAAGGCTTGGCTGACGGGCGCACCGCCCACCATCACCTTCACCTTGTCGCGCAGTCCGGCGGCGTCGAGGGCGGCGATTACGTCCTTCATGTAGGTCATCGTCGTGGTAAGGAGGGCCGACATACAGAGGATGTCGGCGTGATAGGCCTCAACCGCCTCGACAAACTTGTCCGCCGGCACGTCTATGCCGATGTTCTCCACCTCGAAACCGCTGCCCTCAAGCATCGACGCCACGAGGTTCTTGCCTATGTCGTGCAGGTCGCCCTTCACCGTGCCGATGACCACGCGGCCCACCGTTGCCGACGCGCTGCCTGAAAGCATGGGCTTCAACAGCTCGAGGGCGGCCTTCATTGCGCGGCCGGCCATGAGCAACTGGGGCACGAAGGCCTTGCCTTGCTCGAAGCGGCTGCCCACCTCGCCCATGGCGCTTATCATCTGGCCGTTGATTATGTCCTGCGGGGCTGTGCCCTCGTCGAGGGCAGCGCGCGTGGCCTCAACGGCCTTGTCGGCCTTGCCGTGGAGGATGGCGTCGAAGACGCCGGAGGCTGATTGAGAAGTTTGCTGGGATGACGGGGAGAGCTGGGACGGCTGGGAAGAGGGTTGGCGGGAGGCTGCCGACTGTGCGCTTGTCTGCCCGTCGCTTGTCCCTTGTCCCTCGTTTGCTCGTCCACTTGTCTGCTTGTCCCTCGTCGCTTGTCCCTCGTCTGCTTGTCTGCTTGTCTGCTTGTTTGCTCGTTCCTCGTCGCTTACCGTATGAAAGGCATCCTTTCGAGCTGCAAAAGACGGTCTTTCGCCGTGCAAAAGGGCATCTTTTGCAACACCTTGAGCATCAATAACTTGCGCAGAGTGCGTAGTAAGGTGCAGTCCTTTGATTGGTTCTACTATTTCGGAGAGCTTTCGGATGTGCGCGTCGGTAGTGCCGCAACAGCCGCCGATGATGTCAACCACGTGCTGCTCGGCCACGGCCCACATACTGCGCTGCATCATTTCGGGAGTCATCGGGTAACGGCCCGATGCGTCGGGCTTGCCCGCATTGGAGTAAAGGCTCACGAGGCAGTCGGTTGACCGCCCGAGCCTTGCCAGCAGGGGCACGGCCATGAAGGGGTCGGCGCAACAGTTGACGCCCACCGACAGCACGTCGCCGCCCACGATTTCGGCCACGAACGCCTCGATGTCCTGCCCCAGCATATTGCGGCCATCGCCGTTCGCTATGGTGAAACTGAGCATCAGGGGCACGTCGCGGCCATGCTTCTTGGCGGCGGCGCGGGCGGCCTCAACGGCTGCGCGGGCGTTCATCGTGTCGAAAATGGTCTCTATGAGTATCGCGTCAACGCCGCCCTCGACGAGCGCCTCGGCCTGTTCGGCGTAGGCGTTGAGCAACGTCTGGTAGTTGAACGTGTGCCAGCCGGGCTGCGTTGTGTCGGTGCTTATTGAGCAAGTCTTGCCCGTTGGCCCCATCGAACCGTCCACGAAGCGCGGCTTTTGCGGGTTGTCCTTGGTGAATTTGTCGGCAGCCTCACGCGCCAGTCGGCACGCCGCGAGGTTTATTTCGCGGCAAAGGTGCTCAAGGCGGTAGTCGGCCATTGAGATGCGTTGTGCGTTGAAGGTGTTTGTCGTGATGATGTCAGCGCCGGCGTCAAGGTAAAGGCGATGGATGTCCGCCACGATGTCGGGGCGCGTAAGGCACAACAGGTCATTGCAGCCGGCCACGTCAACGGGGTGCTCCTTCAGCCGCTCGCCGCGGAAGTCGGCCTCCTTCAGGTGGCGGGCCTGTAGCATCGTGCCCATTGCCCCGTCGAGTATGAGGAGGCGTTCGCGGGCGATAGCCTTGAGGGAGGGCTGGGATGACTGGGAGAGCTGAGATGACCGGGCATTCTTGGAGAGGTCGGCAAACTGCCGCTCGGCCTCGTCTATTATCCTGCTTACGGCCTCGTCGTCGGCCAGGCCGTCAAGGTTGATGGTCTCGATGCCGCTCGTCTGCTTGTCTGCTCGTCCCTCGTTTGCTTGGTATTCCTCAACTATGCGCATGGCTTGCTCCACCTCCGCCTCGTTGTGGAAGTCCATCTCAAGGTGCACTCCGTCGCCTCCGATGTTGTCGAGGAGCGGCTTCAGCTCGTCCACCGTCACCCAGCAAGCCATTATGCTCTTGCCAGCGGCGAGGATTTTCTTATAAAGGTCGTACCACTTCGGCGACCCACCCTGCGGCTCTCCGACGCCCGGCGTCCACTGTATGGCGTTGAGTTCCTCGATTTCGAGCAACGCCGGAAGGTGGTGGAGCGCGCCTACGCCGTCGAGATGGTAGAGCGTATAGTCGATGCGTTGGCACTGCTGGCGGATGAACGGCTGCACGAAGCGGCGGTAGTCGTCAACGCTTATCATCGTGGAGATGTCGCTTTGCAGCTTGGTCATCTTGCCCGGCGCCCACGACGAGAAGTAACAGAAGGCCATTTCGTCGCCCTCGCGGATGATGTCGTACAGCTCGTCGAACACGCGGAAGTAGATGTCGTTGATTTGTTGCATCTGATGCTCCAGCACTTCGGGCTGCGTCACGGTGTCCATCAGCACCTTGTCGGTGCCCTTCAGGGCTGCCAGTACGTCCATGCCTTCCATCAGGTCGGGCATTCCGACGTAGTAGTTGCCTTTCGCCCGCTGCTTGCAAGCCTTGAGCAAGGCCTTGTGCAACAGGTAGTTGGGATGCTCTGGGTTGAACGTTATGTCGTCGTTGAAGTCGGGGTTGGGGTGTATCCAGATGGTGTCCTCGCCCCCCTCGAACACTCCGCCGAGTATTGCCGCAAGCGAACCGGGGCCGAGCTGTGTGTTGGCAACGGGCAACATATCGGCCTTAAGGCAGCTGTGCGCCACGTACCAGTTTAAGTAATCAGCGCGCCATTCGGGGTCAAACCACTTCTGGTTCAAGTCCTTCGGGGCCGGCGGAGCCGGCACATCGGCGTGCGGCTCTACGCCCGTCTGGAAGTGTTCCCACATATTTAGCACTATGCCCTTGTGGTTCCACCAGTCTATGTAATGCTGTTTTGTCTGTTCAAGGTTCTGTTTCCACATAATGATATAATTTAAAAACCCATCCCAACCCTCCCGAAGGGAGGGAGTTTAGTATGCCTAACAGGCTTGATAAATTGTTCGCCGAGACCGGCAAAAGCAAGTCAAGCTACCTCCTTTTGGGAGGGTTGGGGTGGGTGTTTAATACTTACAATTCCATTCCCGTGAACGTCTCGTCTATCACGAGGTCAACGGTCTTTGACAAATCCATCTCGTCTGTGCACTCTACGTGCTCTGGGTAGACGGGTATTACCGCACCTTCGCGCACGTAGACGGGCATCAGCTCGAGGGGCACTTCAAGCCCGTAGAGCCAGCGGCCGCCGCTGATGCGCTCGCCGGTGAAGAAGTTTACCCAGTTGCCTTCGGGCAAGTAGACGTCCCGCCTGCCCTCACTGTTCATCACGGGGGCCACGAGGAAGTCGTCGCCGAAGTAGTATTCGTCGTCGATGTGCCAGCACTGGCGGTCGTGGGGATGGTGGAACACCAAGGCCTGGAGCACCGTAGAGCCGCCCTTCGTGGCCTTCTCGCTCTCGCGGAGGATGTAGGGTATGAGCTTGTAGCGCAAGTTCCACCACTTCTTCACCGTCTCGGCGATGGCCGGATAGTGCCAAGGCTCGCGCTTGTTGGTGCCGTGGTAGCGGATGTGCGACGAGAAGACGCCGAACTGTGTCCAGCGGACGTAAACGTCGTCGGCCACAACCGAGTTCATGAAGTTGGGCAAGGTGTGGAAGCCGGGCACGTCGTGGCTCCAGAAGGCGAAGCCCGACAGGCCGAAGTGAAGCCCGCCCTTGAGCGAGCCGGCCATGCCGTCCCACGAGCTGCACGAGTCGCCTCCCCAGTGCAACGGGTAGCGTTGGCATCCCGCCCAGGCAGCGCGCGCCCAGACGATGCCGTCGCCCGTCACCTCCTTGGTCACCTCATAGGCCGCCTTCTGGTAAAGCAGGGCGTAGAGGTTGTTGAGCAGCTCGGGGCTCATGTTCTTGTAAACGGCGTCCATGTGGATGTTCTCGCCGAAGTCGGTCTTGATGGCCGCAACGCCCATATTGAGCAAGCGGCGCAGCAAACCCTTGTACCACTCGGTGGCATCGGGGTCGGTGAAGTCGATAGTTCCTGCGTAGTCGAGTGCCGAGAAGTTAGAACCCTCGCGCTTCTGTTGCTTAGTCAGGGTGCAGATGTAGTGGTGCTCACGTGCCTCTGTGATTTGCTCCGCGCCCTCGGCCACGTAAGGCAGCTGCCAAAGGGTGACGCGGAAGCCCTTGTCTTTCAGTCCGCGGATGAACCGCTCCGGGTCGGGGAAGCGTTCCTCGTTGAACTTCCACTCGCAGAGCCAGTCGGTCTTGAACCATCCCGTGTCAAGGTGTATGACGTCGCAGGGGTAATGTTCGCGGCGCAGGCGGTCGCAGATGTCGTCCACCTCGTCGGCGCTGAAGTATGTCATGCGGCTCATCCACACGCCGAAGCTCCACAGCGGGGGCATCGAGGGGTAGCCCGTCAGGTCGCGGTAGCCGCGTATTATTTCCTCCACCGTGTCGCCGCCGATGAGGAAGACGTCGAGCAATGCCTGCTCGCTCATGAACTCGACGGAGCGCGTTGACACGCCGGCAAGCGACAGCTTGGCGTGGGCGCAGGTGTGGTAGAACGTGCCGTACATACGGCTCGACACGTAGAAGGGTATGTTCTTGTACGTGCGGCGGTTGTTGACGCCCTGTCCGTCCTGGTTTTTCAGGTAAAACGTCTGGCCGCTCAAGTCCATCTTCATGAACCGCTCGCCCGTGCCGGCGAAGCACTCGTCGGCCTTGCACTCGAACGAGAGCGTGGCGCGCTCCTTCCTTCCGTCACGCTTGCAGAAGCCGAGGGGCAGCGCGTCGTAGCGCGGCGGCGAGAAGTGGTCGTAGGCGGCGAGGCGTATTTCCTTGTCGCCGTCGGGATACAGCCGCAGGTCGAGCGTCTCCTGCGGGTCGGGCTGAAGGCTGCTCCAGCGGTCGAGCACAGGCTCTTGCAGGTTGACCACGGCGCGCACTGTGCCGTTGGGGTCGGTAACGGTCCACAGGCCGTTGTCGAAATTGGCCGTCAACGGCACTTTCTTCACCCTCGCGCTGTATTGCAGCATCTCCGATGAATCCGTCATTTCCGCGTCGCCGAAGCCGATGAAAAGGCGCAAAATCTTGGGTTCATACTGGCGTATGGTCAGCACGTAGGTTTCTTTCGGCACCGAGAGGTCGGCCTCCATCTCGTTGTCCAGCTTCTGTTTCTGGAACGGGACTTCTATGCACACGTCGCCGTCGCGCTCGTAGACGGCCGTGGGCTTGTAGGCCTTCCACAGCGACTCGTCGCGCTTGAGCTCCGTGTCGAAGTCCATGAAGTCGAATAGGTAGTAGTTGGTAGGTAGCATATATCTTTTATTTTTTAGTAGTCAAAGGAGTTTTTTTCAGGAGTTAAAGGAGTTTTTTTAGGAGTTAAAGGAGTTAAATGGAGTTATCGCTCGCTGCGCTCGCTAAGGAGTTAAAGACATTAGCTTTACTCATTGCACGCCTTTGGTTTGTTCGAAATCCGTTGCAACGGATGCTTTTGTATCGCCAAACGTGCCCTTTTGTCCTGTAATTCGTGGCCTTTTGCCCTCCCGTTTGCGCCCTTTTGCAGGGCGAAATGCCGCAAGTTGCCAACTGCCTGGGCGTCAGCCATTTATTAATCCTGGCGTTCACACCAAGCCGACATCCAACTGTAGGGACATAATTAGCTTTCGCTGACCTTTGGTTTATTATGTCCGCACGCCTCGTAGAGGCGTATCTATACAGCAATGCTTGAAAAATACGTTCTTTCAGAACGTTCGGACATAATAAATTATGTCCCTACAATGGATGTTTACGGATATTCCTGTCCCTTTATTTTCAATTCCCCTGTATTTTAATTTTTAACTTTTAATCCTTGATTTTCAGCTCCGGCCCCGGCTTGTTGTAGCCGTACAGCGGCTTTGGCATGGTGTTGTTCTCCACCGTGAAGCCGTCGGTGGCCTCGTCGAAGTAGATGCAGAAGGCGCGCGAGTTGGTGGCGTAAGGCGCGTCGGCGGGCAGGCTGATGGTGTTTCCGCTGATGAGCGACCCCGGCTGGTTTGACAGGGTGTATATTCCCCCGGCGTCGTAGAGCATCTTGGCGTAGCCGGTCACGGTGTTGCCCGTGATGCGGTTATTGCGCATACAGCTCTCCTTTGCCGTCCATCCCCAACCGACGCATATTCCCGAATAATTGACGTTCGAGACCTCGTTTTGTACTATGTCGATGTCGCTGACGTAACCCGCGCTTATGGCAGCGCAGCCCCAGTCCTCGTTGGTGGCGTCGTCTATGCGGCAGTTGCTGATAACGAGCTCCCGGCAGAGGTCCGTCGGTATGGCGGGCGAATAGGGTATGTGGGTCTCGAAGCCTCCCTCGCCGAACGAACCGGCCATGATGGCCGTGCCGCCGACGTCGGTGAAGGTGCAGGAGGTGACGGTTGAGGAGCTAACTGCATAGCGCAGGTCGAGCGCGGTGGCCCCCACGTGGCTGAAGGTGCACCCCGTGAAGCTGACGCCCGTGGCGAACTGTGCCGCCACGGCAGCCTCCGGGCGGGCGAGCCATGCCTGGTTTTCAAGCTCGGCCTTGTGGGGCAGGCCCGGCTCTGCCAGCTTGTAGGCGTCAATCAGGCGGAAACCGCCCTGCAGGGTGACGTGTCCCTCGCGCGAGGGGCGCGTCCATGCGGCGTACTGGAACGACAGTCCGCTGAACGTCACGTTGCTTACCTGCCGCTCGCGCGTGCCGCCTATTTCGACAAGTTGCTCCACGGCGGGCACTACTACGGCCATGTCGTTAGGGTTGCGGCCGTCTTCGGGGTAATAATAGATGCGGCCCGAGGGGTAGTCTTGGTACCATTCGCCGGGAGAGTCAAGCAGTTCGATGGCGTTGACGAGCGTGTAAGCCGAGTTGCCCCGCTCGCCGCCGATTACCGGTTGCGGCCACGGGTGGGCGAACTCGAGCTGGCTCTCGGGCTGGTGGAACCACACCTTGGTAGTGCCGTCGCCAAGGTCGGCCATCCGCCTGACGCGCAGTATGGCTATTGCCCACCGCTGGTGGACGAGCATCTCGAGCTGTCCCGCCCGGCTTAAGTCCACCTGCGGGGTGGGGATTGTTATGCTTTCGTCATCTACTGAAAAGGCCTTCATGCGCTCCATTGCATACGGGCCGCCGAACTGCGTGGCGCGGACGGCCTTGCGCCCGTCGGCATACAGCTGGCGCGTGTACACCATCTTGTTGCCCAGCATGGGGGCTTCGGCCACCCAAACCTTGCCCTGCGCAGCCGCGGGCAGCCGCCCGTCGCCCTCGGCCTTGCGCCAGCCCGTCACGCCGATGCCGCCGCTGATGACGGCCGTCTCGCCCTCGGCGTTGCGGATTGTGGTGGGACTCTGCGGCGTGCCGCTGTCCTCCGGGCGTATGAATATGGGCTTGCCTACGTTGTACGTGCCGCCGCGCAGTATGATGTCGATGCCTCCCTGGGCCTCGGCGCGGCCAAGGCGGCGCGCCTCGCGGGCCTGTTTCAGGGCTGCGCCGACGGTCAATAAGGGTGCGTCGGCCGTGCCCTCGGCGCGGTCGTTGCCGTCTGTCGAAACGTAGATTTCAAGTTTCTGTGCCGTCACGGCCCGTAAGCCCGACGGTAAAATGAGCGAAAATGTTAATAATAAGGTAAAGACTTGTTTATTCATGGGGTAATTAAAGCCCCTCCCGACCTCCCCAAGGGGGAGGGGCTTGGTTAGTTTCCGTATATTTCAGCCATGCGTTCCATCGGGGAAATGGCGCGCCTGGCTCGTATGTCAAGCATCCCCGTTCCTCCCCATGGGGAGGCCGGGAGGGGCTTTTCTTACTTTTTCGGTCGGCGGCGTGCCCATCCTTCCTCGCTGAAGTCGGGCTCGTCGCCCACGAGCTTCACGTCTTTCGGCTCCTTGGTGAAGAACTGCCGCCAGTCGTCCTTGCGCCCGCTCTCCCTGAAGTCGGCGTCGGCCTTCTTGCGCTTGCGCTCCTTGCGCTCGCCGGCATCGGCGTCGCGGCGTCGCGGCTTGCGGTCACCTCCGCCGAAGTCGTCGCCCCGGCGTCCGCGCTGCGGCTTCTGGTCGCGGTCTGCGTCGTTGCAGCGCACCTGGCGCCCGTGGTACGTAGTGCCGTCGAGGGCACGCATCACCTTGGCCGCGTCGCGCTCGGGCACCTCGAAATACGACATTTTCGACATCAGGTCGATAGCCCCGATTTCCTGCCGCCCGCCGCGAATGTTGCGGTTGACGAACTGCATCAGCTCGCCGGGATAGAAGCCGTCGGCCTTGCCGAGGTTGATGAACAGGCGGCGGTAGCCGGCCTCAGCCTTGTGCGTGCGCTTTCGCTCGTCGCTCGGGCGTTCCTTCTTGCGCTCGCCCTTGGCGCTGGGCTTGCTGATTTCGGGGGCGTTGGCGTAGTAGGCAAGGAACTTGCCGAACTCGAGGCTGACTATCTTCTTGATGATGTCTTCCTTGTCGATGTACTCGAAATAGCGGTTGATGTCGCCCATGAAGGGGGCTATCTCGTCGTCGTTGACGTCGGTCTTGACGATTTGGTCCATCACCTTGTAGAGCTGCTTCTTGCAGATTTCCTCGGCAGAGGGGATTTCTCCCTGCACGAACTCCTTGCCGATGGTCTTCTCTATGGCGCGTATTTTCGACTTCTCGCGGCTGTGCACAATCGAGATTGACGTGCCCTTCTTGCCGGCGCGGCCCGTTCGGCCACTGCGGTGGGTGTAGCTCTCGATGTCATCGGGCAGCCCGTAGTTGATTACGTGGGTCAGGTCGTCAACGTCGAGGCCGCGCGCCGCCACGTCGGTGGCCACGAGCAGCTGGGTGAGGTGCTGGCGGAACTTCTGCATGGTGAGGTCGCGCTGCGCCTGGGAGAGGTCTCCGTGCAGCGACTCGGCGTTGTATCCGTCGTGTATGAGCTTGTCAGCTATCTCCTGGGTCTCGCGCTTCGTGCGGCAGAAGATGATGGCAAAGATTTTCGGGTAGTAGTCAACTATGCGCTTGAGTGCGAGGTACTTGTCCTTGGCGTTCACCATATAGTATATGTGGTTGACGTGCTCGGCGCCCTCGTTGCGGCTGCCCACTACGATTTCCTTCGGGTCGGTAAGGTAGTTGCGGGCTATTTTCTCTATTTCGCGGCTCATCGTTGCCGAGAAGAGCAGCGTGTTGCGGTCTTTCGGCACGCCGGCGAGTATTTCGTCGATGCTCTCGGAGAAGCCCATGTTGAGCATCTCGTCGGCCTCGTCGAGCACGACGTTCTTCACGGCCTCGAGCTTCGCCACGCCGCGGTGCATCAGGTCGATGAGTCGTCCCGGGGTGGCTACGATGATTTGCGCGCCCTTCTTCAGCGCGCGGATTTGGTTCTCTATGGACGTTCCGCCGTAGACGGGCACGATGTGTATGCCGTCCATGTACTTTGAAAAGTCCTTCAGGTCGTCAGCAATCTGAAGGCACAACTCCCTCGTAGGGCTGAGCACGATGGCCTGCGTCTGGCGCACGCGCGAGTCGGTGCGCTGCAATACGGGAATGCCGAACGCCGCCGTCTTGCCCGTGCCGGTCTGCGCAAGGGCTATTACGTCGTTCCTGTTTCCCAAAAGATAGGGGATTACTTCCTCCTGTACAGGCATGGGTTGCTCAAAGCCCAATTCCTCAATGGCGCGGCGAATCTCTTCGCTGACGCCCAATTCTTCAAATGTCTTCAATCTAAAATAATTATGTATAAAAAACTG
>CALUEX010000047.1 GCA_944319815.1 uncultured Prevotella sp.
TTGTCGCGCGCGCGGTCAACGGCCATGTCCTGCAGCGTCTCGCCGATGCAGTAGAACAGCATCACGGCCACGGCCTCCGGGTATTCGCCTATGGCGAACGCGCCTATCGAGGCCACGCTCATCAGCATGAACTCGCTGAAGACGTCGCCCTTGGCGGCGCACTCCCATGCCTCCTTCATCACGCCAAGGCCTACCATGGCGTAGGCGCACACGTACCATGCCATCCTCACCGCATCGCCGGCAAACCATTCCACCTCCATGGCTGCCATGATGATGCCGGCCAAGAGCATGGCCAAGGATATTGCCGGCTTCAAGAAACTTCTATTTTCTTCCATATCAATAGTCTCCTTTTCTTCGTTTTTAAGTTGCTAATTTGTCTTTTACAGGTGCAAAGTTACGCCAAACATGGTGCAACCCGGTTGCAAACGCCATGCAACCGGGTTGCAAAACTCTCCCGTTAATGCCCTTTCGCACCGCAATATGTGCCCTTTTGCGCCGCAATATGCGGCAAAACGCACAGCAAAAGGACACCTTTTGCAAACCGCTGACGGCCAAGGCGTTACAAAAGCGGTAGCTTTGCGTCATCAGAATGCACAGGAATTTATTTTGTTCTTAACCCAAATTACACTAAATTTGCAGGAAGCAAGCAGACGAGGGACGAGCCACAAGCAGACAAGGGACAAGCAAACAAGCAGACAAGGGACGAGCAAACAAGCAGACAAGCTGCCCTGCCATAAGCCCCATCTGCCCTATCCAAGCAATAAGGCCATAAGCCCTATTTGCCCCATTTGCCCTATTAAAAACAACCACAATGAAGACCAACATGACTGAATGGGCGGCGCGCCTCATAGCCGACCGCCGCGTGGCAGCAGTGCCAATCATGACCCACCCGGGCATAGAACTCACCGGGCGCACCGTGCTCGAAGCCGTGAGCGACGGGCGCGTGCACGCCGACGCAGTGAAGGCTCTCGCCGACAAGTACCCGTCGGCCGCAGCAACGGTTATAATGGACCTTACCGTCGAGGCCGAGGCTTTCGGCGCGGACATCGCCTTCGAGCGCGACGAGGTGCCTGCCGTGCGCGGACACCTGCTCTCCGGCGTAGAGGACATCGACCTACTGGAGGTCCCCTCGCTGCGCCGCGGGCGCGTGCCGCAGTATATCAAGGCGTCGATGCTGGCCGCGCGCGAAATCACCGACCGCCCCGTGCTCGCGGGATGCATAGGGCCGTTCTCGCTGGCGGGCCGCCTCTATGATATGTCCGAAATAATGATGCTCATCATCGAGCACCCCGACGCCGCGCGGCGGCTGCTCACTAAGTGCACGGACTTCATCCTGAAATACTGCCTCGCGCTGAAAGCCGCCGGGGCTAATGGCGTGGTTATGGCCGAACCGGCAGCCGGACTGCTCTCTGACGACGACTGCCGCGAGTTCTCGTCGGTGTTCGTCAAGAGAATCGTCGATGCCGTGCAGGACGACTGGTTCACCGTTGTGCTGCACAACTGCGGCAACACGGGACAGTGCACTCACGCCATGGCATATACGGGAGCTGCCGCCTACCACTTCGGCAACAAGTGCGACATGGCGCAAGTGACGCGCGACGTGCCCCCGACGGCTCTCTCGATGGGCAACCTCGACCCCGTGTCGCTATTCAAGGAGGCCACGCCCGACGATATGCGCCGCGCCACGCGGGACCTCCTGGAGCGCATGGCCGACTTCCCTAACTTCGTTATCTCGAGCGGTTGCGACACCCCGCCGCACAGCCCCATGGCCAACGTGGAGGCCTTCTTCGAGGAAGTGGAGAGGTGGAATGAAGAAAAAAGAAAACAATAAAGAACAAAAACAAAACCACCTAACACCCACCCCAACCCTCCCAAAGGGAGGGAGCCTAATATGCTTCGTGGGCGAATATCGGCCTCATCAGCCTTATTTGTCCTATTCGCCCACCAGAAAAAAGAGACTTACGAACCAATGTTCACCAAGGAAATAACCATTCCGCCCCTCGACACTACAGCCGAAGGGGCGGCCATTCTGCATGAAGTCTACGAACAGATGGGCTACGGCGACGCCACGCCCGACGACGACGTACTGGCCGAGGTGCGCGCCGTGGGCTCGATGCTCACCGCCGTTACGCGCCCGCGCTTATGCTACACGCTCGCCAAGGGCACGCTCGACACCGAGCGCAACACGCTCACCATAGGCGGCACGGTGCTCAACGTGGGGCGCATCATCAGCCACCAGCTGCGCGGCGCGGAGGCTTTCGCCCTGTTCGTGGCCACGGCCGGCGCGGAGTTCGAGGACTTGCAGATGCGCCTGAAGGACGAGGACGACATGGTGCGCACGTTCATCGCCGACGCCTTCGGCTCGGTGATAGCCGAGCACACGGCCGACGTCATGGAGCAATACCTGCAAGACGAAATAGGAACTCGCGGCTGGCGGCACACCAACCGCTTCAGCCCGGGCTACTGCGGATGGCACGTGTCGGAGCAACAGCGGCTCTTCCCGCTCTTCGGCGTTGACCGTCCGTGCGGCGTAAGGCTGACTGACTCGAGCCTGATGGTGCCAATAAAGTCGGTAAGCGGCGTCATCGGACTGGGCGAAAAGGTAAGGAAACTTGAATATTCGTGCGGTCTTTGTGATTATAAAGACTGTTATAAGAGGAGGAAACACCCAACACAATAGCAACCAAATACCCACCCCAACCCTCCCGAAGGGAGGGAGCTTAATATGCTTTGAGGTTAATGATGGTTATAATAATTATACAATGGTAATTAAACTCCCTCCCTTCGGGAGGGTTGGGGTGGGTTTTTAGCTTTTTATTTCTTTACAACTCGTTCTTCATCACGTCGGCAACGACGCCATGGTATTGGCGTTCTATGTCCAAGTAAGACTGTATGTTGACGTACACCTCGTCGGCAGCTGAGTAATAGTCGATTACCGACATCTCGCCGTTGTCAACCGCCGTGCGCAGCAGCCGCAGCGTCTCGTGCATCAGCGGCAGGTCGTAGGAGTCGGCAGCGGCGCGCAGCTGGCGCATCTTGTCTATCAGTTCGCGGGCCGAGCTCTCCGCCTTTATGCGTGCGTCGGCCTGCTTCATCTGCGCCTCGGCGTGCCGGGCCTTGGCCGACTTCACCTTGTTCTTGTTGGCAAACAGCGGTATCGAGCCGCCTATGAGGAAGCCGTGGCTGGCGTCGTCAACGTCGGTGTTGCGGCGGTAGCCCACCTCGAGCTTGGGCAGCCAGCCCTGTCGGTTGACCTTGACGTCCTGCTCGGCGGCGCGCACGGCGGCCTGTGCAGTCATCACGGAGCGGTCGGCAGCCACGGCGCGCTCGTATAACGCCCCGTAGCCATCGGTCGGCACGGCGGGATACTCGGTCTCCGTGAGGGTGATTTCCTTGCCTCCGTTGAGGGCTTGCAGCCCGCGCAGGGCAGCCGTGCGCGCCGTCTCGGCCTCGACAAGCTCACGGTCGAGGTTCATGCGCTCCATCTTTATGTTGTTAAGCTCGAGCGACGTAGCCTCGCCGTTGGTGTATTTCTCGGTGAACGTGGCCAGGAGCTCGTCGGAGTTCCTGCGCCGTTCGTCGAGCACGGCCTTCTGTTTTTCAAGGAAAACCAAGTCGAGACAGAAGTTCTTGGCCTGCAGCATCACGTCGCGCCGAGCCGCCTGGTACTCCATGTCGAGCACGTCGCGCTGCAGGCGGCCGGCCTTCTTGCGCGCACCGTACAGCGTAGGGAAGTCGAAGCCCTGGCTGACGACGAGCTCGGAACTGGCTATGCCGCCCACATCACCGTTGAAGAACGGGCTGTACTCCACGGAAAGGCCTTCGAGATTGTTCTCCTGTTTCACCTCGAGATAAGCCGCCTCGTTGCCCTTGCGGGCGGCCTTCAACTCAACGTTGTTCTCCTCTACGCTGCGCAGCACGTCGCTTATGCTCTG